>DATHMC010000189.1:0-40112 GCA_035487495.1 Undibacterium sp. | reverse complement strand
TCAGCGGTGGTGCCGATGCCGCCATGATGCACAAGGACTGCGGCATGGGGAAGAAGCGCAGACAGCGGCACATACGGCTGCCACAGTACGAACTCAGGAAGGTGCACTGGAACCTGAGCTCGCTCCTTGGTCAGAAAGATGGCACGCCGCCCGAGACTATCGACGACGGCGAGCGCGCGGGCAAAAAAGTCGGCGGCATGGACATTCCCGGTACCCGGAGTGAAGACCAATGGTCTTTCACCTACAGCAAGAAAGGCGGACAGGTCTTGCGTGAAGCCATCTTGTGTGACCGCCTCAAACAGTTGGAAATCGCCCTTAACCAGGGTGCGCGGCCAGTCCGGTACGGGGGGCGCAAACCAGGAAGGAAACAGGGTGACCGACAGATCAGGGGCCTCTGCGATATGAGTCAGCAGAGAGTAAACTTTCGACAAGCCCATAGGTTCCCGGGCGGCGTTGATCTGGGCAACAGCAACAGGGTCGATCCAGCCTTTTTCCACGTGTCGCCAGAGCGCGCGCCGCCAGCTCATCGGCACCCAGCGCGGCACCGACGCAGGGCCAATGTTCAGCGGGTCGTGACACGTTCGGAGGTTGGATGGTGCAAGATACGCGGCGACGATTGATTTGATGAAGCCGCATTCCCGCGAGATGGCGGCCGCCGGCACAACGAATGGATGGACAATCGCGACTCGGGTTGCTTGCGCGGGAACGGATCGGATGGCTTCGTCTATCTGTTCGATCTGGTCACGGTAGGTAGCCATTAAAGCTGAGAATCCCTTCCTGGGATCCCACAAATCTGGATTTGCAATGACGCGCAGGTAGTCTTCGTCAGTTCCTATCCCAACAAACGAAAGTCCGGCACCTTGAACAAGGTTCGAATGGTAACTGTTCGTTATGAACGTTACCTTTCGCCCGAGTGCCTGTAATGCGCTCGCTATACGCATGAACGGATGGATATCGCCGGTCGTGCCGACAGTGATCACGAGATAGTGGGGAGTGGTTTCCGACACGGCGAATAGCTTTCAAATAGATGTGCGAGGGAGCGCATTTGTTACGCCCCAGGGGCGCCGTCGTAACGGCCAAAGCTTTGTATCTGTTCGGGAGCGAGAATACTGGCCGGCATAGGGCGAACTCAGCAAAGTGTTGCGCAGTTTCAGGACATTTTCCATCAACACCTGCCAATGATGGCATGCTCATCTTCTCTCGCCACTTCCGCGAAAGCGGCGCTGTTTACCAGGCAGCCTCCAAAGGTGGCGTGGATGACCGCGTCAGCACCTTCTTGACATAGCGCTCCTAGCCGTTTCCCGATATCTGTCGTTCAACGCTGGACGCTAGCCCAGACTACGCTTTTCGCTTGACCTACCTGGCTTCCGGAGACACGTTGTCGCGCCGATTGACCGCCAGTTGTAGCTGCAAGCGAGACAGGAGCTTATGAAACGGCATGATGACAAACAAGTAGACTCTTCCAAGGAGATTGTTGATTTTAACCAAGGTTGAAACCGTCACTTCCGATCCCTGCAGACTCGGTTGAATGCTTATCCAGATCCGAAAATCCAGATGCTTGTCGTCACCACCGATGACGACTTCAGTGCCCGTATTTGAAATAATCGGAAACACGTCAATCTTCCCCAGCCCGCGATCGCTAAAGTCAATACTTGCCTTTAGTCCGAACGGCGCCACGATTCCGTTACGCAAGGCCATCAGACATCTGACCATGTGTGGCGGATCGGCGAACACGGCGCGCGCTGCTTGTTCGGCGTCAACGTAGGTTCGATCTGCCTGACCGGAATAACCATCGGCGAAATCAATGTGCGACAATCCTGACGCACGAATTGCCGCCGTCGGCGTGGGAATCAGCAAGACTTTGTTTGTCATGAGTAACCTCTGAAAATGTAGTGCGGTGAGAATCTTGAAAATATGCGGCTTCGATTTCTCTACTGTGGCGATTGTTTGCGGCCAACATAGATGAACGATGCTCCGAGTGCGAATTCAACTACAACCGCTGATAATATGCCAAGCCGTGCATGACCGGTCGTAAGCTCAAAAATACCGAGACAGGCTAGCGCGATGTTGGCAACAATAAGGCCAGCCACAATAGCGGAGCGCGCAGGGGATGGCTCCGCTACTCTGGTTTGGAAGAGCATTATCCCGAGTCCGGCAAATAGAGCTGCGCTACGCCGTCCGACAAGACCAACCGGGTGCGAAAAGTCGACGCCCCAAGATGACAACAAAATATCCGGCGCGAATGCCCAAATCAGCGCAAGCATGCAACAGAGAAGTGCCGTGAGGGTTGCGAGGTTTTTAAAGTTCATTTGTATGCCCTGGTCGAAATTTCCGACGTAAAAGGTGTGACAATTTTCGTCTCAATGCGGATCAATCTAATCCTACACAATGAAACCATAGCCGCTTGCAATTAGGATCGGTGCCGCGACCAGCAGCACCCAAAAGCCGTTTCGCGCAATAGGAAAAGCCATTACGCCGATAATCGACGTGCTCGCCAGGTAATAACCGATCAATTTCAGCAAGAACAAATTGGACTCGACACTGGCGTAAATCGCGACCTGTCCAATCGTCATCAACAGCGGCCCGACGATGATGAACCAAAATGCTAGCCTGCCTTCGGAACCGCGCAGCTTGCCGACAAAACCTTGCTGTATTGCTTCAGCGAGCGGCTTCTTGAACATCGCCACCCCGGCGATGCAATGAATGACGCCAAGGAAAAAAATAATCCACGCCGTTGCGGTTACCATATTGATGCTCCTTGGTTGATCCACGGGTTGTCGGTCGACACCTTTGCGCCCAGGGCTTTGAGCATGTGGTTGAGGCCCAGGTAAGTCCGTTCAAAATACGGAATCTCGTCACGAAAACCAGTCATGTAGCGAGCGATCTTCCGCTGCTGCGTTGCCTCAAATACGGGGTACGGCGATCGGGTTGCGAAGTCGAAGCGCGACGTGCGGAAAGGCGCGATCTGCCAAGCCTGCAACGGCGCCAATGCGGGCATCAATTCCCGCTCAAATTCGTCGACCGACAAATTCGGCGAGATCATTGCAAGGCCGATATAGTTGTGCCGCAACGCCTCGCAGTCGTCGCCGGGCCCGTGCCGCAGCAACGCGCACCACGCTTTTGCCGCAGCTGCGGCAAAGTCGGAGGAAATCGTCTTGGTACAGCCGAAGTCAACCACGCCGATTCGACCGTCCGCTAGGAAAAGGAAATTGCCGGGATGCGGATCGGCATGCAAGCGCCGCCATACGAAGGCGCTTTGCAAGAACCAATCGAATAGCAGTTGCCCGGCGCGATCGCGCGCCTGCTGCGTCGGGTTCGTGGCCAGCCAGGCATCCAGATGCAGGCCGTCAACCGCCTGCATCGTGAGCACGTGCCGAGTGCTGTGGCTCGCAATCGGTTGCGGGACAAATATCCCAGGTAACGATGCATGCGCGCCGAACCAACGCAATTGATCCGCTTCGTGTGTGTAATCGACTTCTTCGGCGAGTTTATATTCAATGTCGGCCATGAACCGCTCGACGATTTCGCTGTCTGGCAGCAGATCGGTACTTAGCCGCAAGCCTTGCAACAGGGTGCGGATCATCCGCATATCGACGCCGATCGAGGTAGCGATGCCGGGATACTGTAGCTTCACGACCACCCGTTCGCCGCCGTGCAATTCCGCATGATGTACCTGCCCCAGGCTCGCCGCGGCAAAAGCCTGCTGGTCGAAGCGTTGGAAAAGCTGGTCTGCATCCCGAGAAAACTCTTGCCTGAAAGTCCTGTGCACCAGTGCGCGGTTGAGCGGCGTGGCCTGATGGAAGCCGCGCGCCAGTTGCAGGCGTACGCCTTCCGGGAGCAATCCCGCCTCCATGCTCAGCAGTTGCGAAGCCTTCAGTGCCGTGCCCTTGAGCTGATTGAGCGCGCGAAACAGGATTCGTCCTAACTCGGCTTCGTGCCTTGCCTGCTGCGCCTCGGATGCTTCTTCGTCGGAGCGGTTGCGTGCAAGGTATCCCAGATGAACGATTCCGGCTTGCGCGACAGCCAGGCCGGTGATCGTTCCCCTGGCAAGCGTGCCGGTGGAGAGTTTACCGTTACGTGCCATGGCGGACCGGTGTCGATTAGCGCTTGAGCAGCGGGCGAGCCAGCTGCACCAAGTCGAGCAGGGCCGAGCCGTTTTGCATCAGGCGCGCGAGTTGGCTGCGCAACAGGAAACCGGCCAGATCCGACAATTTGTTGAGCAAGCCACATTCGAGCGCTTGCATCAGCACTGCCAGCGTCAAGTCGACCAGGCGGGTCGTGTCGGCAAATTCGTCCGAGCTGTCGTTGAGCCAATACACGATCACCGCCAGCAAATAGTCCGCGAACAGGCCGCCGATGAGCGGCTTGAAGTCGCACGGTGCGATGCCGCCGGTCGATTCTGCGGCGTCAAGAAAGGCGACCACCTGTTGCTTGATGGCGAGCTTGCCCGGCAGCGCGTCGCCCATCATCAGCATCGGCGACTTGCTTGCCAGCTCACGTGCGACGGCGACGAATTCGCGATCGCCCAGCAGTATTTCCAGCAATGCGTCGACCAGGCGCTGCAAACGTTCTTGCAGCGTATAACTGGCAAAGCCATTGGTGGCGAGGGTTGCGGCAAGGGCATCGTTGATCGATTGCTCGAAATACCCCAGCACCAATTTTTCCTTGGTGGGAAAGTATTTGTAGATCGTAGCGTCGCCTATCCCGGCGACGCGGGCGATCTGTTTCATGCTGGCGCCGTCGAAACCGTGTTCGGTCATTAAATCGACAGTGGCCTGCAAGATCAAGCGCTGGGTTTGTTGTTGCTTGGATTTTGTGGTCTTCATTTATATTTACTATCCTTTAAATAGAAATATAGCACATTTAAAAGATTGCAAATATTGTTAATTGAAATTAACTCGCGAAACGATGGATGCCGCCCTTGCTCGTGCTGATCTGCTGATGAACATTTTCCTCAACAGTGTCGAAGACGTCGGAGCCGAGGAAAGTTACGTCGAGCGATGCATCAATTGCCTTGAAGCGGACCTGTTCTATGCGCACGACGCTAACTAGCGCTTACGAGATGCATCGTCTTGTGCATCTGCTCCTTGACTGGGAGTAGTCGCCGGTTCTGGAGCGCTTGACAACTTTCGCCGGATTGGGCTTTCAACCCATGGCAGTACCGATGTGTCAGTCACAGAAGCACCATGGCTCAAATTTAACCCGGGTATTATTGACGCAGCAATTTAACCCGGGTATTATTGGCTCATCCAATTCAAGCCCAAGCTCACCGTGATTGATACCGCTACGCCTTCCTACACCAGCTTTAACGGCCACAAGCGAATCGCATCTGGCGGCTTGACGGTCAATGCATTGGCTGTGAAACACGCTCTGGCGTCCGACGTACCCAGTCCGCTGCTGATCTTCTGCGACCAGACTGGCCAAGTTGTCGATATCGACATTCGAGGAAGCGATGCCGAGATGTTGGCACGTCTACCTCCAGACGGGTGCCAGCTTCAAGGAAGCGAATCGGCACTGATCGATTCCGGTGAATCTGGTGAGCCACGTGGCCGTGGCCGGCCAAAGCTTGGGGTAGTCGCGCGAGAAGTCACGCTACTGCCGCGCCACTGGGATTGGTTGGCTGCACAGCCAGGCGGTGCATCGGTGACTTTGCGGAAACTGGTTGATGAGGCACGCCGGGCCAACGTGGACCGAGACCGGCAACGCTGGGCGAGTGAATGTGCTTACCACTTCATGTCAACCATGGCTGGTGATATGGCTGGCTTTGAAGAGGCCTCGCGTGCGCTGTTCGCAAACGATGCGGCAAAGTTCCGCCAACTGACCGAAGCTTGGCCGGCCGACGTTCGCGATTACGTCAGGTACCTTGGCTGTCCGCTGCCGCTGACAGAAGTGCCATCGCTTGCGCCGTGACTCATTTGGAGCAAAAAGGAATGATGATGACAAACAAAAAGACGCTGAAACGACAGTATCTGGAGACGAAAACCCGAGCCGGTGTCTATGCGATCCGTAACCAGATCAAGGGCTGGGCGTTGGGTGCCGGAAGTACGAACGTACAGGGCACACTCAACCGACATCATTTTGAACTGCGGTATGGACAGCATCGCAATGCGAAGCTCGCGCAGGATTGGGGCGAGCACGGTGATACCAACTTTCTCTTCGAAGTACTCGACATGGTCAAACCCAGCGAAGATCCAGCGTTCAATGCCGCACAGGAATTGGGAATGCTGGTTAGCCTGTGGCGCCAGGAAATCCCTTGTCACGGCGAACTCGGCTATGACGAACCGAGGAGGGATCCTCGATGAACACGAATCTCGGCTTCTGTTTGGCGCTACACCGTGCCCACGCCAGCCTGCAACTCAAGCTTGACGACGAGTTGGGCATATACCATGGCATCAGTTTCAACGACTTTGCGCTACTGAATTTGCTCGCGCAAGCGGACGGTGGTCGGGTAAGCATTCCGGAACTCGTGCGGCCGCTTGGGCAGCCTCAATCGTCTGTGCTGCGTCAGTTGATCTTGCTCGAAAAGATTGGCCTCGTGGTGCGCGAAGGTGCGAATGGATTTCGTCAGGCCGTGCTTCGCCCAGCCGGGCGTGCGCTGGTGAATGCCGCACGCGAGACTGCCGATAGCATTTGCACCGAAGCCGTCGAATCAATCGCCCCCGCAGCGGTTGAGATGGTTTTCGCAGCACTGGTAACGCTTGCACGCACGCCAAACTTAGCACTCTCATGAGCAACGCTATCGCGACGATTTGCTGGGTACGCGGCCACTTGCACAGCCTGGCGGAGTATCCGTGGTGCTGTAGTGAATCCGGCCAAACGAAATATCGGAGCTCTCCCAAAAGGCGCGCGACACAAGAACATTTAAGGACCACATGCCATGCCCAAGGCTAAAGCAAACGGAATTGAAATTGAATACGATTGTTTTGGCAATACCGACGCGGAAGCTGTTCTGCTGATTTCCGGTCTGGGTACGCAGATGATTCGTTGGAGCGAAACGTTTTGCCAGATATTGGCAAATCAAGGCTACCGCGTGATTCGCTTTGACAATCGCGACGCCGGCCTTTCAACTCACTTCGATAGCGCGTCGATGCCAGATCTCGCTGCAATTGCCGGCGCAGTCTCTCGCGGCGAAACGCCCAATGTGCCTTATACGCTGTTCGATATGGCGAACGACGCTGTAGGACTTCTCGATTCGTTGATGATCAAACGAGCGCACGTGGTTGGGAGATCGATGGGCGGCATGATCGCACAACTGGTGGCCAGCCAGCATGCTGACCGCGTTCTATCTCTGGTTTGCATTATGTCGAGCACTGGCAATCGTGATCTGCCGCAGGCCAGCCCAGAAGTGATGGCGGCGATGACATCGCCCGCGCCACATCCTTTGAAAGATGAACAGGGCTATCTCGCACATTGCGTTGCCTTTTCTCAAGTGATTGCCGGGCGAGGCTATCCGTTTGACGAATCCGCTCAACGAGATCAAGCCTTAGCCGAAGTCAAACGAGCATACAACCCAAGCGGGTTTTGGCGGCATATCGCCGCCATCGCAGCAACCGGTGACTTAAGATCACGACTAGCCAATATAAGTGCTCCGACGCTTGTGTTGCACGGGTCAGACGACCCACTAGTTCCCCCGGAAGCAGGGAAGGACACGGCGGCCAATATTAAAGGAGCCGAACTACTCATCGTCGAGGGAATGGGCCACGATTTTCCACCATCTCTGTTTGGGTTTGTGGCCGGAGTCATCGCGGATAACACCCTCCGCATGCGCCAGACCCTTTAACGGCATATTGGCCCTGACGGCGCGCTGCGCCAAGACGGTCAGAAGATGCTGGGACGCTGAGAAAACCGGGGACTCTGAAATTTTCGTGGATTAGGCGTACAACCCCATAGTGCAACTCTCCAAGAACCAAGGTCCACCCGATGGTCAAGATCGTCATGTAAGGCCACAGCGCACGCGTCGAAACCGCGCGCGCTCAGGACCAGACGCGATATACCCAGTAGCTTTCATCGTCGCGGCTGACACGCGCCAGTTCGGTCGGACTGTGGCCTGTGATCTCTCGTGCTTCGCGGCAAAAGTGGGCCTGATCCGAATAGCCGCCCCGCGCCGCCACGTCGGCCCACGAGACTTTTCCCTCTTCGATTCCGTCGCGCGCATCCAAAAACGACTGTTCGGCGCGGTGCATGCGGCGCAAGGTGCGCATCGGCTGCCCGGCCCAGGCCTTGATGCGCCGTTCCACGTTGCGCACGCCGTGCCCCCAGCCTGCGGCAGCGGCTTGCGCGGCCAGCCGCCTGACCCAATCACCGACCGCGCCGGGCTGGCTGCTGTCGTGGGCGCGCAACTGCTGCCAGCGCGGATCGAGGAATTGTTCGACAATCGCCACGCGTGCAGCGTCGTCGGGTGCGCCTAGCACGGCCTGCGCCATCGCATCCCATTCCGGGTCCAGCACATCGGCGAGGGGAAACCAGCCATCGACGCAGGCAATCAGGTCGATACCGGACAAGGCCTGTATCGCCTGCGGATAAAAAATCACCATGAACGCGCGCACAGCACCCGGGTTGTAGCTTACGGCAGGCCGGGTTTGCGGGCCGACGAACAGGGCCGGGGCCAGCGGGCCGGATGCCAGCGCTGCCGGTTCGACCACTTCCGCACAGCCTTCGATGAAGAAGGTCAAGCTGCACAGGGCGGAGGCGGGAAACCGGTTCAGACGCTGCGCGGGATCGTGCAAGGGCGTATCAACCGTGTTGCGCGCAATATAGGTGCGCACGCAAGATGCCAGCGACAGGCGCGGTGCGATCAGACGCGTAGCGGGCATGGCAGGGATGACAGGTGTCGGTGCAGGCATGGTGGTGTGATTCACTGGTCGGGAGTGCAACCATTGTACCGGAGCTGCGGGGCGGGCGCGTTTGTCGGAAACGTTCAAGACGCCCGCTCCGCAAGAGCGCACAGTGACGCCATATCATCGACAGGAAATGTTTATGGAAGACGCTTTGGATACACCTGCTGCGCCGCCCGGGGCGCGCCCGATCTTGCGCCGTATCGCCGATCTGCCGGGGCCGCGTGCCTGGCCGCTGGTCGGCAACCTGCTGCAGCTCAAGGCCACCCGCATTCACCAGGATGTCGAGCGCTGGTGTCGCATCCACGGTACGCTGTTTCGCCTCAGATTTGGCCGCACGCAGGTACTCGTGGTGGCCGATCATAAGCTGGTCGCCGCCATCCTGCGCGACCGGCCGGCCGGATTTCGCCGTCCTGCCATCACGTCGCGCATATCCGAGGAAATGGGCGGCCCACCCGGCCTGTTCCTGGCTGAAGGAGACGCCTGGCGCAACCAGCGGCGCATGGTCATGGCCGGCTTTACGCCACATGCGATCAAGGCGTATTTTCCGGCGCTGGTGACGGTGGCGCAACGCCTGCAGCGGCGTTGGGAGGCGGCCGCCAAGGCCGGGCACGCCATCGAGCTGACGGATGACCTGAAGCGTTACACGGTCGACATCATCGCCGGCCTGGCCTTCGGCACCGAAGTCAACACCATCGACGGCGGGGAAGACGTGATCCAGCGCCACATGGACGTGATCCTGCCGGCGGTGGCGCGGCGCAGCTTCGCCCCGATTCCGTATTGGCGCTACTTCAAGCTGCCGGCCGACCGCCGTCTGGACCGCAGCATTGCCGCCTTGCGCAGTGCGATCGACACGCTGATCGCTGCCGCCCGTGCGCGCATGGCGCAAGAGCCAGCGCGCCGCGAACGGCCTAGCAATCTGCTCGAAGCGATGATCAGCGCGGCCGACCAGGGTGGCAGCGGCGTCGATGACCAGGCCGTGGCCGGCAATGTGTCGACCATGCTGCTGGCGGGTGAAGACACCACGGCCAATGCGCTGGCCTGGATGCTATACCTGCTGCACCGCCATCCGGAAGCAATGCGGCGCGCGCAGGAGGAAGTGCGGCGCATCGCGCCCGATCCGGCCGCCTTCTGCATCGAGCAGATGGATGCGCTCGACTATCTTGACGCCTGCGCGCAGGAAGCGATGCGGCTCAAGCCGGTGGCGCCGTTCTTGCCGCTCGAAGCGTTGCGCGACACCATGGTTGCGGACGTGCACTTGCCGAAGGGCGGCCTGGTGTGGTGCGTGCTGCGCCATGACAGCGTCGACGATGCGTACTTTCCGAACGCCGCACAGTTCGCGCCGCAGCGCTGGCTTGAGCGTGGCGAGGCCAGCGCTGAAAAGAGTATCGGCATCGCCAGTGCCGAAGAGAGAACCGGCACGGTCAGCGCCAACAAGGGTGTCGGCGTGCCCTTCGGTGCCGGCCTGCGGACCTGTCCAGGGCGCTATCTGGCGCTGCTGGAGATCAAGATCGCGATGGCGATGCTGCTGGGCCGCTTCGAGGTCGTAGCCGTCGACACGCCGGACGGCAAGGAGGCCGCGGAGCTGATGGGCTTTGTGATGTCGCCGCTGGGCCTGCGCATGCGTTTGCGGGGTTGAGCATGCTGCATCGATGGCATCGCCTCAGCGCCTGCGTGATCGGCGCCTACGTTCTGGTCCACGTATTCAACCACCTGCTGGCGCTGGGCAGCGTTCAGGCGCATATCGGCTTCATGGACGCGTTTCGCAAGGTGTACCGGACCGGCGCAGTCGAGGTGCTGCTGCTGGCCTGTGTTGCCTTCCAGATCGGCTCGGGGCTGCACTTCCTGCGTGCGCGCTGGGGCCAGCGGCATGGTTTCTTCGACCGGCTGCAGGCGATATCGGGCGCCTACCTGGCCTTTTTCCTGGTCGTGCATGTGAGTGCGGTGCTGTTCGGCCGCAGCATGCTCGGGCTCGACACCAATTTCTACTATGCGGCGGCGGGCATGCATGTGGCGCCTTACGGCTGGTTCTTCGTGCCCTACTACTTCCTGGCGGTGGCTGCGATCTTTGGTCACCTGGCGTGCGCCTTCCATTGGCTGACGCGCGAGCGCCTGGGGCCGGTTGCGCGCAAAGCGGGCGCGCTGGGCGTGCTCGGCGCCGGCTTGCTGACGGCAACGCTGATCGTTGCGGCCTTCTCAGGCGTTTCCTATCCGGTGACCATCCCCGCCAAGTACCTGGTGACATACCAGCGCTAGCGCATCGGCGCTGCGTTTTTACACGGTCTGGGCCGTACGCCGCCCGTCATCGAATTTTCATCCCGAATTTTATCCATCAATTGGCTTGCTCAATTAATTGAATCATTCCTCTTAATAAAATAAGTAAGTGGGGGGGGGGCAATAATCAATATGACGGACAAAACTGCAATCCATAGCCATTCAGGAAAATAGTATCCATATTTATCTTCATAAGCATCTTTGGGGGGCAACTCCAGCGCGCATCTGCTGCAAGCGCGTAGAATGGCGCTTTTAAAGAGAATTTCAACATGAAAAAAACAGGAATGGCAAAGAGCGACGCCAAAAAGCTGATGGGTAAAATGGTTGCGCCGGGTGCCGCTGGTTTCGGCAATGCCAACAACGCCACCGTCGACAAACGCGAGCAGCGCAAGCGTGACCAGGCGCTCGGCTTGGTGCCGTTCGCGGTCAAACTCAATGACGAATTGGTGAAGCGCTTGCACGCACTGGCTGCCGAACGCGGACTCGATTTGAACGAGACTGTCGCCGACGTCCTGGCCAAGGGCCTCGCCGCCTAATCAAACGGGCCGAGACAGTAACCGTATCGTTCAATCCGGCAAAGACGATTGCGGCTGCCGCCAGCAGGAAAGAAAAAAGGCCTACGAGAACCAAGGATTTAGCAGTCTCATTATTTATATTGCTGCGGGCTTATTGCTGATTCATGACAGATACGGCTGACACCTACGACTGGCAGCTCCTGGCCGGCTTTTGCCAATCACTATATAACTGAAGCGATGTGGTAGCGGGCACACTTCTGAACACCATTTCAAGCCTTGGATTTACTCTGCTCGCGATTGTCTCGTCTCGGTTTATGCGCTTCATCGTGTCGATGACGCCAGTAACAAATGCTTTAAATAGCGCATCAAGGGATGCGAGCACCAAACCTTTGTCGGCACTCTCAGTCATAACTGGTTCCGCAGCGACGTCGACATATGACAACATTCTAGCTCGACCATCTCTTACCACGCGCGCATTCGCGGTATAGCCATGCAGGAATCCGCACCTGGCGCCCCAAATATCCAGGCCCTTCAATTGATATTTGCTGCCTGCGATACAAAGGTATTTATCCGACCAAACGATAAGGTCGTTACCAGTTGTCTCCTCTTGCATTACCGGTCGCTCCAAGCCAGCGATTACATCAATTGCCGCCAGGAGCAACCGAGCCGCGACTAACTCCCGTTTAGCATCAATCGCCCATCTAATATCATTCAGCATGTGGTCAATGATTATGCTCTTCCACAGCTCTTTGTTTAGGTATTCGCCGGCCATAGTGTTCTCCATCTCAGAAGCATTTTCAACTTGGCGCAGGATGGTCGAACTATTTGAGGGGCAACCATTCAAATAGCTTAGGTACGCTGCCACAAAAAATTGGCAAAGCAATATCAATTTAAAGGCACGGCCGAATGATTGCTCCTGGCCGAACTGAGACGATCAGCGAGTTTGGAACATGACCATCGCGATTTCCGCTGCGCCGCACAACGCAATATCAACCACGAAATAAGGATGCCCAACAAAAACAACAGGCAGTGGATCGTTGCCGCCCCGCCCTAACTTGGTTTCATCGGTGCGGATTTCTCTGCCTTGCTTTTTGCCAATTCCTTTTCAGGATCGCAGCTGCCTACAAATTCCTTGTTCTCTACCACCAGGTCCCAGTCGGCATCCATCGGCGATATGCGCTTCGCCGCCAGGTAATAGCGGGTGCAGGGTTCTACATTAAAGGTGAACAATTTCGGCCCGATATTGCGCGCTCCGCGTCCCGGCGCAGCGTTGATGCCCAGCGTGTGCAGGCCGGGGCCGACCACCCGCGGATTTTGCAGCGAGTAGTCGCCGTCGATGGAGATCACCCTGACACTATAGGTATTGAGTTGTATCCTGGAACTGGGCTGCAGCCTGCCGTCCAGGAAAGACAGCGGCGCGGTGCCGCAGGCGGAAACCAGCAAGGTCGCCAGCACCGCTGCCGCAAGCCTGGCGGCGGTGCCCGGCTTGAGGCCGGTCTTGTTAAGGAGCGTTTGCATCATTTCCTCCGTTGAAGTTAGCTACAGGGTGGGAGAAAAAATTTCCTGCGTCCTCTGCCCGCCGCCGGGGCTGAAATGCATGCCGGCAGTTGTAATTATTATAGGATGCTGTCGGGGAAAATCGGTGACGATATGTAACGTCCGGCTTACAATTAGTCACCTTTACACCAGGACAGACCATGAACGGCCCCAACCCGCAAAGCGCCCACCCGATGCAGGGATTTCCGCAGGTGTGCTACATCAAGAACACCGTCTCCAGCCCTAACATCATCGTCGGCGACTATAGCTACTATGACGACCCGGTCGATTCGGAAAATTTCGAAAGGAATGTGCTGTATCACTTCCCGTTTATCGGCGACAAGCTGATCATCGGCAGGTTTTGCGCGCTGGCGCGCGACGTGAAATTCATCATGAACGGCGCCAACCACAAGATGTCGGGTTTCTCCACCTATCCGTTCCAGATTTTCGGCAACGGCTGGGAGAAGATCATGCCGGCGATGCATGAGTTTCCTTACAAGGGCGATACCGAGATAGGGCATGACGTGTGGATAGGCTATGAAGCGCTGATCATGCCGGGCGTCAAGGTCGGCAACGGCGCCATCATTTCGGCGCGCTCGGTCGTTACCGCCGACGTGCCGGCGTATGCGATCGTCGGCGGCAATCCGGCGCGCGTGATCAGGCAGCGCTTCCCGGATGAGACTATACAGGTGCTGCAAGAACTGGCATGGTGGGATTGGCCGATAGAAAAAATATCGGCCAGCCTGCCGCAGATTATCGCCGCCGACCTGGATGCATTGCGGCGTTGCGCCAATAGGTAAAATTATTTCGGCCGGAGGACAGATGAAAAATAGTGAAGAACAGGTCTACGCGCTGTATCAGCGCATGCTGGACGGCTGGAACGGGCGCGACGCCGCGCTGATGGCGGCCCAGTTTGAGGCCGACGGCAATACCATAGGCTTTGACGGCAGCCAGATGAACAGCCGGGCTGAAATCAATTCGGCGCTGCAACAGATATTTGCCCAGCACCCGACGCCGCCGTTTGTGCACAAGCTGCAGCAGATACGCCTGCTGACGCCCGACGTTGCGCTATTGCGCGCGATCGTCGGCATGGCGCCCGCCGGTAAATCCGAACTGGAGCCGGCGCTGAACGCGGTGCAGACCGTCATCGCGCACCGGCGCGACGGGCACTGGCGTATCAGCCAGTTGCAAAACACGCCGGCCGCGATGCATGGGCGGCCCGAACTGGTGCAGCAGATGACGGCGGAATTGGCCGCAGTCTGGAAAGCGGACCACGGCCGCAGCGACTAGAACTCATTTCATAAATACCAGTGAGATGCGTTAGCCTCAGAAAAGGCGCTGGCAAGGCGTGCGAGGCAGTGAATAGCGGGCTATTCACAACGAGTGCAACGCGGTCCAGCACCTTTTCTGGGGCTAATCCTCCGGGAACGGCCTATTTGGGCGCATTGCAGCGTTGCGCCGCTAGCAAAGGGACCACCCTTTGCGTGGGGCGGCCATCCGTCGCGACGCGCCTTGCACTGCATCCCAAATAAATCCGTTCGCACTCGCTGCTATTTATGAAATGAGTTCTAAAATACAACCATCAGCCTCAAGGAGCATTCACGCCATGCGCATCGCACTGTTATCCGATATCCACGGCAACCTGCCGGCCCTGCAGGCGGTACTGCAAGACCTCGCGCTGCGGGCGGTAGACCGCATCGTGAACCTGGGCGATAGCCTGTCGGGACCGCTGTTCCCAAAGGAAACGGCGGAATTCCTGATGCGGCAAGACTGGGTGCAGCTGGCCGGCAATCATGAAAGACAGATACTGGAGTTTCGGCCCGGGCGCGGCAGCGCATCGGACGGCTATGCGTTGTCCACGCTGACGCCGGCCATGCTGGCCTGGATCAGGAGTCTACCGGGCACCCACCGGCTGAATGAAGAAGTCTTTTTATGCCACGGCACCCCCGCCACCGACCTGGAATACTTCCTGGAAACGGTGGAGCCGGCGGCGGTGCGGCTGGCCTCGCCAGCCGAGGTGGACGCGCGGCTGGGCAACACGCGCGCCAAGGTGGTTGCCTGCGGCCACACGCACATCCCGCGCGCGATACGCTCCGGCAATGGCACGCTGATCGTCAATCCCGGCAGCGTGGGACTGCAGGCATATGACGACGAGCATCCGCATCCCCACCTGATGCAGAATGGTTCCTCCGATGCGCGCTATGCCATCATAGAAGGCAACAACGGCGTCTGGAGCGCGGCGCTGCACAGCGTGCCCTACGATTACCATGCGGCAGCGGATGCGGCCCGGCTCAGGGACCGGGAAGACTGGCGGTATGCGTTGCTGACAGGCTATGCCTTGCCGCCGTCAAGCTGAAATCAGGCGCAGATTAAACGCCCGCTCCACCAGCCAGACGGCGGCGATGGCGACGATGGCGGCTGAGCCGGCGCTCAATACCAGCCGCCGGTACGTCCAGGTCTTGCGCAATGCAAACGACAGCGGCAGGAAGATCGCGACGATGCTCAGCTGGCCGATTTCCACGCCCAGGTTAAAACCCAGCAGCGCCAGTACCAGCGCCGATTGCGGCAGGCCGAGGTCGGTCAGTACGCTGGCAAAGCCGAAGCCGTGGATCAGGCCGAAAGCGAAGGCAACCATCCAGCGCTTGCCACGGAACAAGGGGTACAGATTATTCAACGCCGCCAGGATCACCGAGCCCGCAATCGCCGACTCCACCCAGCGCGACGGCAGCGCAATGTATTGCAAGGCGGCCAGCGTCAGCGTGATTGAATGCGCCAGCGTAAACGCGGTGACGATCTTCAGCACGTCGACCGCAGCGGCCCGGAAACTGGGGCCGGCTTCCCACTTGCTCTGCCGCGTTACCAGCACCGCCGGCAGCAATAGCGACAGCAGGAACAGGATATGGTCAAAGCCTATCCAGATATGCCAGACGCCGTGTTTTACATAGTCGAAAAATTGCTGCAGCTTGCCGGCATCGGCCAGCTTGAATTGTTGCGTTGCATGCTCCGGGCTGAAGATCGCGGTGGAGACGACGCCTTGCCGGTTCACCAGCTTCAGCAAGCCCTTGTGCTGCGGATCGACGTCGAACAGCAAGTTGTATTGCACCGTCAGCGTCTCCACGCCGGAGCAGGCCGCTTCAAACATCAGTACCGTGTACGCACCGTCGGTATGCTCGTCCAATAGTTGCCGGCCAGGCTGGATATCGCACTTGCGGCCGCCGGCTTGCAGCGACAGCCGCGACAGCGCATACGCGGCGATGTCGGCATGCTTGCTGCGGACCTCGTCCCAGCTCAGCTCGCCGTTGCCGTCCTGATCCAGCCCTATCGCGAAGTCCAGGTCGCGCAGGGCGATATCCCATTGGCCGTGGATGGCATTTTTATCGACGGTGAGGCTCAGGTAGCTGTCGCTGGGCTTGTGCGCGTGGGCGCTCCCTGCGGACAATGCCAGCCATAAGGCCGGCAACAGCAGCAAATTTTTGCAGACATTGTTAAACATCATGGCGCTCCGTTGGCAGTCAATCCGGCGATCAGCGGCGCCAGCGCGGCATCTTGCAGGCCGTTCTGTTTAATCCATGCCAGTACCGGCGCGGCGGCCTGGGCATCTCCGGCTGCGGCGGCGGCTTGCAGGTAGATGCGCACATCGGCCGCTTCCTTCTGTACCGCCCAGTTTCGTTGCGCCAGCTTCAATGCCGCCGCCGCATTGCCTTTCAGTTGCAGCTCATAGCGCGCCTGCTCCCGCTGATGCACGGTATCGCCGCGCAGCATCGCCGCCGCAAAGCGTTGGCCCAGCACCTCGCTTTGCGCGCCGGCGTCGGCTGCGCCCTGTGCCCGCAGGGCCAGCGCATAGCGCAACAGCAGCGCATCCACCCTGGTCTTGTCTTTCAATAGCGGCAACACCTCCGCCGCGCGCTGCTGGTCCAGCAGGAAGTCGGCATAAGAACCCAGCAGGTAGCTGTCGGGCGCCAGCTTCATCGCTTGCCGGTACCACTGCTCCGCCGCCCGGGCATCGCCGCGCCTGGCCGACATCTCGGCCAGCAGCGTCAGCACCCAGGCGCGGATGCCCGGGCCTGTATTGATATTTTTCCTATAGGTTTCTGCCAGTAACGCATAGCTCCGTTCGGCATCGCCATTCAGGTTGCCAATATTGCTGAGGCAGGTAATCGTGACCAGTTCCGGCGCCAGCGCATATAGGTGCATGCAACTGTTTTTCGCCTGCGCGTATTGTCCCTGCACCTGCAGTACCGTCGCGCGCGTCAGCCAGGCCTGCGCATTGTCCCTGTCCTCTCTCAGTACCGCGTTCAGGTCGGCCAATGCCGCCGGGAATTGGTGGGTGCTCTGTAGCAAGGTCGCGCGCAATACCCGTACTTCCAGCGGCGGTTGCGCCTGGCTCCACCACGGCGCCAATACGGCCTGCGCATAACCCAGATAGCGCGGATCGCCGTCGTTGCGCGCTGCGTCTATGTATTTTTGCGCCAGCTCGGCCGCGATTCCGACAGCGTCGGGTTTGGCCGCCAGCAACTGGCGCAGGCGCTGGAATTCGCGTTGCGCCGGATCATTGCGGCTGGGCAGATGCTCGACGATCTGTTTGCCGTCGGCAGGAGTGTAAGGGGTCGCAGCGGCAGTCCCGGCCATCAATAACATTGCAAAAAAAATGATCCTGCAGTGCATGTGAACCTCTTTTTTCTATGCAGGCCGGGCGCGCAATCCGTCTCGCCGGATTGCGCCCGGCCCACGACCTTGTCTGCCGCCGGTTTGGATCAGAGCGGCGTCGGCTCGGTATTGTCCGGCGCGCTCACCGTCACCGTATCGATGGATTGCGGCTCGCTGTCCTCCGGACTGTTGCGTATCAGGTTGGCGACAACGCGGAAGAACGCATCCACCATGCTGACCGGCGGCGTGACCGGCGGCGGCGCCGAACTGCCGTAATCGCTGCCGCCGCAGCCTCCCAGAGCGAGCGCCAGCGCCGCCGAGGCTAACGCTGATGTGGTTTTATTGGGTTTCATCATATTCTCCGGTTTAGTGTTTCAGCGAACCTGGCAGAGGCGTCTTCAGGTAAGGAAAGGCATTGTCAAAGAAAGTGGAGTCAAGGTAAGCGCCGTCGGTGAAGTCTATGCTGCCGGAAGGCGCATCGGCCGGTACGCAGCCTATGCTGAGTATGCACAGGCGGCCCATGACGACGCGCAATGCGATATCCACCACGTCGTCACCCGGGCGGCGGCCGTTCGGGAAACCGGCACTGTCGCCGCCGATGACGCCCAGGCGGCTCTGGGTGGCCGCTACCGGCGTGCTGGTGTTCAGGCGCAGCATTTCCGACGGCACGACATTGGCCGGCTGGTTAATGCCTTTGATACCGGTCAGGAAGGCGGCAACCAGGTCATTGCGCGGGAAGTTGGTCGGCGCCTTGACGCCGGCGCTGCCGAACAGCACCTGCACCAATGCCGGTAAGGTCGGATTGGTGACATAGGTCAGGAATTGCGCATCGCCTATCGGTTTGCTGCTGTTGAACTGGTCTTTGTCCTTCAAGCCGATGACCACCTCATTCACCAGCGGCATGCCCAGACGCGACACCTGGGCCCAGGCGCCGCCCTCCTTGGATGCGGCGGCGCTATTCGGTGTAGGGTTGATCAGGCGCCCTTGCCTGACGCTGGCAGTCGTCCAGCCGCCGATCACGGGTTCGGTGCCGTTGGTCAGGCAAGCGGTCGGCACTTCGAGTTCAATGGCGGTGACATTCTTATTGGCAAGATCGTCGTGTCCGGATCTTTCGGCATTGGGGTCGAAGGCCGTAGCCGGGAACTGGATATTGATCAAGTCAAAGGTCTCGCCCAGGTTGACCACGAAGGGATCTTTGCGCTGGCCCACAAATACCTTGCCCGGCGTGGCGCAGCCAGGGATATTGATGCTGTACACATGCTGCGCCGCATAGCCCGCATAGTCCGGAATGGATTTGTTGCCTATGTTGTCTATCGGCTTGTCGAAGGTAGTGCCGCCGCCGTTGGCATTAGTGATGGCGCTGCGCGCCCCGGTGCGGCGGTCGCCCTTCACCAGCGTGATGCTGTAGGTCTCGCGTACGTTTAGTCCGGCGGGATTGACGCTGCTTATTGCGCCGCCATTGATGACCAGCGGGATCGAGACTTGCTTGCCGCCAACGGTCAGTTGCGTGTCTTTGTTCTGGTTGGTAAAGCGAAACTGGAAGGTCAGGTCTTCCTTGCCGTCGCCGTTGTTGTCGATGTGGATTTCATACAAGGCGTCCGGGTCCATTTCATAATAGTTGGGCCCGTCGCCGGGATTTTGCAAAGGAATGTAATCGGCAATGATAGTCGTGTAAGCGCTACGCCCCGTTTCATAACTGCGGAACATGTAAAAATCGGTGCCGTCGACCTTGGGCAGGCGCGTCAGGAACGGCGCTTCGCGATGGCTGGAGGCCTGCGCCGGCAGCGTCATCAGGATGCTTACCGTGCCGAAGGCCATGGCGGTGAGCAATAAGTTCTTGGATAGTGCAGTTGCGAAAGGTCTCATGGTCAACTCCTCGGGGGCTAGGAAAGCGGATACAGATTCTTGTCATTTGGTCTGCATACGGTTTACGTAAGGAGCGCAATAGCGGATTCAATTTTGTAAAAAATTGTTTTCTTTTTTAAGAGGCCGGTTCCTGAATGAAACACGGAGCCGCGTGCGGCTCCGTGATTTCCTGCATTTCCCGCGTATCGGCTTTTTTTAATCGAGGCGGATCACACGGCCTTGTTGGGCATCAATCTTCCCGTCATGCAAATTACTGATCAGGGTTTGCGCTGCGGCAAACCCCTCCTCTTCAACTACCTGCATCCACACATGCTGTGGATTGCTGATGTGCGCGATGAAGCTGGATTGTGCTGCATTGAAGCGCTGATTGACGAGGTCCGGCCCCCAGTCTGCGTTGCGCTTGCGGATCTGTATCGGCGCAAAATAGAATGCCGGTTTCGGGCCCGGCAGATCCGCGTCGCTGGGCACGTCGGTATTTTGCGCGGAGCCGGCAAAGCAGTCGTAGACCAGCGCATCGCCATAGTGACGGTGGATGCGCGCGCGCAAATCGACATCGCCGGAAAAATCGACGTACAGCGTCGGCTGGTCTTTCGGCTGCCGGTCCAGTTCTTCATAGCTGATCGTGTGCTGATAGCAGCCCAGGCCCTCGACAAAGCCGCGATTGCGCGCCGACGTCAAGGCCACCAGTTCCACTTGCGGATAATCCTTCAGGCAGAATGCGGTGCCGTACGCGGTCTTGCTGGAGGCGCTGGAAATCACCAGCCTTTGCGCGCCGAAAAAAGCATTGTCCTGCAAGAAATCGGCCAGCATGAAGGAAGTGATGAACAGCGGCCGCACCAGCATCTGGTAGTTTTCCAGCGGCTCGGCGTACGCCGGGTCGGCGCTGCAGCGGGTGTACTGGTTATACGCGGACACCAGCGCCCGCCTATGCTCGGAGCCGTCATAGAAGCCGCGCTTGGTGACCCTTTCCGCGACCATGCGGATATGGCTGGCGACTGGGAAATAGCCGTAGAAGCGTTCCCCCACGGCGATCCCGTCCGCCGCCGATGCGAGCACGTCGGCAAAACCCCATACCGGCATATGGCCCCAGCCTGGTATGCCGGTAGGAAAAAATTGCCAGTACTGCATGGAGTCGCCAAAGGCGGCGTAAGTGATATTGTTGGTCGTGATCGCGCAGCGCCGTATCTTTAGCAGCACCTCGCCGTCCGCCAGGCTGGCATCCTGTTCGGACTGCGTGACGCGGCTGTTGTCCAGCGCGCTCTTGTCGGTCAGTAGCTGGGTCAGTGTGTAGCGGCTCATATGCTCTCCTCGGTGTTGATGAAATGCGTTCTTGATGGATAATGTCGACAGCGATGCATCACTGTAAGCCGGCAGGCGGATCTTGTGGTTCGGAATCGGCCGACGCTCAAAAGCAGGAAAATACGGGAGGAGACTTGGCAAAAAGCATGGCAACCACGCCCGGCAAGGCCAACAAGCCATTGAAACGGCCGTCGCAGGCCAGGGCCAGGTTCACCCTACAGGCTATCTATGACGCCTTTGTTCGGATTTGGCAGGCAAAAGGCTGGGCCGGGGTGACGACGCGCGCGCTGGCGCTGGAAACCGGCATCGCGGTAGGCACCCTGTACGATTATTTCCCGAACAAGCAGGCGGTGCTGTCCGGCTACGTCAGGCATTGCGTGGAGCAATTGCTGGATTGCATACAGCAGCAAGTGGTAGATGCAGAGGGCTTGGACTGGCGGCACAGGGTGCAGCGGCTGGTCGCGTTGACCTGCGGCGCGCAGCAAGCCGGACTCGCCTATTTCGACCACGACATGCTGATGCTGGAAAGCCAGATCGCCGAGGCCAAGCATCACAGCCGCGTGTATCAGGAATTGCTGCACAAGTGGCAGGCGGCCTTTGCCGCGTGCGGCGATATGCCGCAGCGCCCCGACGCCGAGACGCTGCAGGCGCTGCTATTGGCCGCCTGGGGCGGGCGGCGCTATCTGTTGCTGGTGCAGCCGGCGGGGTTGGAGCTGCAGGACTGGTCCGCCGAAATGGCGCGCCTGTTTTGTCAGCTCCTGGATAAGGCTCCCGGCACATCCTGAGCAGGCGTCGCCGGAAGACAGCTTAAGATTTTTCGAGCTTCAAGGTACGCATCAGCTTGCCCGCATTGGCGATGATGGATGGAGCCGGTCTGGCCGTGATGCCGGCGGCAGGCCGCTCTTCATGGCCGGCTGCCGCCGCTGCCGGCACATATGCATGGTCCAGCTTGAATGCGGAGACAGTCTGCGCCAGCCTGGCGGCCTGCTCTTCCATGCTCTCGGCCGCGGCGGCCGCCTGCTCCACCAGCGCCGCATTCTGCTGCGTCATCTCATCCATCTGCGTGATCGCGCGATTGACTTCTTCTATGCCCGAGCTTTGCTCCTGGCCGGCGGCGGTAATCTCGGCCATGATCTGCGCCACCCGTTGTACCGAGCTGACGATGTCGTCCATGGTCTTGCCCGCCGCATCGACCAGCTTGCCGCCGGCATTGACGGTTTCTACCGAAGCGCCGATCAGTGTCTTGATCTCTTTGGCCGCACCGGCGGAGCGCTGCGCCAGGTTGCGCACCTCGGAGGCGACCACCGCAAAGCCGCGCCCCTGCTCGCCGGCGCGCGCCGCTTCCACCGCCGCATTCAGCGCCAGGATATTGGTCTGGAAGGCGATGCCGTCGATCACGCCGATGATGTCGACGATCTTGCGCGAGCTTTCGCGGATCGAATTCATGGTTTCCACCACTTGCCCCACTTCCTTGCCGCCTTTTACTGCATGGCCGCTGGCGGCCACCACCAGTTGGTTGGCCTGCTTCGCATTGTCGGCATTGTGCTTGACGGTGGCGGTAATTTCTTCCATCGAACTGGCGGTTTCTTCCAGTGCGCCGGCCTGAGTCTCGGTACGCGACGACAGGTCGGCATTGCCGACCGAGATCTGGCCCGACGCCGTCGCAATCGCGTCGGTGCCTACCCTGACTTCGCTGACGATGCGGTGCAGGCTGTCGTTCATGTCTTTCAGCGCATTCAGCAATTCGCTGATTTCATCCTGGCCGTTGATCGCTTCGCGGAAAGTCAGCTCGCCGGACGCCACCCGCTTGGCAATCGTCAGCGCATCGCGCAAGGGCGTCGTGATGCTGCGCGTCAGGAAAATCGAAAACGCCGCACCGATCACCAGCGCCACCGCACCGATGGCGAACAGCGAGAGGCTCAGCTGTTTGCCGGCAGCCTCGGTGCGGACCGCCAGCTGTTGCGAAGCATCGGCCTGCAACGCCACCAGCTTGTTCAGTTCCACCAGGGTCTTTTGATACAGCGGTTCTATCTGGGTGGAGATCACCTTCACCGCCTCGTCATTATTGAAGGCGGTAATCAGGCGCAAGGTTTCCTTGAACGGCGCGTCAATTTGCGCTTCCAGGTTGCTGATGTCGGTCACCACTTTCTTTTCCGCATCGGTCAGGCCGCCGGCCAGCAGCTTGTCGCGCGCGGTATGGAAGACCTCGCGCTGCGCCTTGGCAATCGCCTGCTGCTTGTTCATGTCGCTGATCTCGGTTTGCAGGCCGATATTGCGTATCGCGATGCCGCCCTCCAGCAAGCTGCTCTTCATCGCAGCCGCCTGCGCACTCTTGTTGTTGACGGTCTCCAGCCCGGCCATCATCTGCCTGCGGTTATTGGCGCTGAACACGCTGTC
Source organism: Undibacterium sp. (assembly GCA_035487495.1). GTDB lineage: Bacteria > Pseudomonadota > Gammaproteobacteria > Burkholderiales > Burkholderiaceae_D > Undibacterium. Next base: position 16,744 of record DATHMC010000189.1, on the reverse strand, counting down.
GGCGGCCAGCACGATGATGAGCATTGCCAGTATCACGCCAAAGCCGATTGCCAGCCTGGTCCCTATCCGCAGATTACGCAGATCCATAGCGATCCTCCCCCTTTAATGCGACATAGATTGAGTGACGTGATTTTCCTTGCGGAAATATTTTTCTATCACACGAGATGCATACAAGCAACTAACGTACCAGAGTTTTTGCAATACAAAATATCGAATGTCCGTCGAATTTCGAAGAAACGACGGCGCTCTGTTGATTGATCAATATCTCTTATCGCGGCAATTCCAGGTAAATTGAGGTTCCCGGCGCATTTATAGTAGAGCAAAATTGCCCGTGTGCATAATCTTCATTGTTGCTATTATTTAATAAATAACAGAACGGCAAGCGGCGGCGAAGTGGCGCGGCGTGGCTGCCTTCGCCGCGCACCAGCCCCTCGGTCATGCATCGACGCAGCACTGACTCAAATACGTGGCGTAATGCGCCACTGTCACGGAATCGGCCATGCCTGTTCTTGGAGAAGGTCGAATGATCTGGAACAGCGTCTTCTAACCCTGGCCGGCAGAATCAACGGTAGGCGAGATGAAGATGAGCTTCTTCGCACAGCCGGCGTTCTGACCGAATCCCAAGGCAGTAACCGACGATGGACATGCGCATTGGCAAAAAATCCGTGTCGCACGAGAGTTTTGCAACACTATCCACAAGAGGTGGACGATCAGGTTGCGGCCTAATCTTAAGAATCGAGATTACTTTTCAGATGCTGCAAGAGCTTGAGAAGTTGTTGCTGCTCTTCGTTATTCAAACCTCCAACCGCTTTGGTGTTCAAGCGCTTGGCCTGCCGCTGCAGCGTATGTTGTATCGATTTTCCAGTGGCAGTAAGCGACAGCTTTACGTTGCGCCGGTCTGCCTCGTCAATTTCGCCGTTGAGGAACTCCCGGTCACGCAACCCCTTGATCAGCCGTGCGAGCTGCGCTTTGTTACGTCCGGTGTGCTGCGCCAGGTCGCTTTGCGTGGCGCTGGGGTGACGCTCAAAGTAGTTGAGCACCTTGCTTTCCATGTGCGTGACGTCATGCGGACCGTCACGCAATACTTGGTACTGTTGTGAACGGTATTGGTGCATGATGGTGTGAATCAGATCGAGCACGCCGTCTTCCGGACCTTGGCGAGAACGGTTGACATTGTCATTCAATTCGGACATGATGGAAAAATAGGAGACATTGTTAACCAATTAAGCGGTGAGTGTGTGAGTATAGACCTTCTCGGCGAACGCGTACAAGGTGGGCACCATGATGTCAAACACCGCACCTTCCGCGTAGTGCGCATTGATTGCAGCGCGTAAATTTCGTCAGCCCGCATTTTCGCAGCGTCACTTTCGCCGCCAAGTGCCTGTGCGATTTCGTCGGCGCATCCTAAAAAAACCTGAAGCTTGACCTGTTTTAAGAGGAAAAATTATGTCAAACCGTACGCTGAATCTCACCGAAACTGTCTACCAATACATACTTGACCATTCGATTCGCGAACATCCGGCACAAACGGCACTGCGTGCGGTAACGAGCACGCATCGGTACGCGGGGATGCAGATCTCGCCCGAGCAAGGGCAATTTATGGCAATGCTTGTCAAACTGCTGGGCGCGCGCCGCACCATCGAAGTCGGCGTATTCACCGGCTACAGTGCATTGACAGTGGCGCTGGCCCTACCCGAGGACGGCAGGTTGCTTGCATGCGATATCAGCGACGAATATACGCAAATAGGCAAACCGTTTTGGGAGCAAGCACGGGTTGCACACAAAATCGAACTTCAGCTGGCGCCGGCGCTGATCACACTCGACGCGCGCATTGCCGCAGGTGAGGCCGGCCAGTATGACTTTGCCTTCATTGATGCCGACAAGTGCGGCTACGACGGATACTACGAACGCTGCTTGCGACTGCTAAAACCGGGAGGGCTTATCGCCATTGACAACACTTTGTGGAGCGGAGAAGTGGCTGCCCCGCCAACCAACAACGACACTGCCGCATTGCAGGCGCTGAATATCAAACTGCATGGTGATGAACGTATTGACCTTTCGCTCCTGCCGATCGGTGATGGACTGACGCTGGCGCGTAAGCGCTAGCGTCGTTGGGTGTTTTTTCCCGCCGCCGAAAGTCAGTGCGTAGATATGCCGGGTGACTCAGTGCGGCCGTCCGGTTTCGAGAAATCACCGTGACTACTTAGCGGCATCGGTTGGTGCTGGTTGTATGTCTCAAAAGGGTCGCAATGGCCAAAATGTAACCTATATAACGTCGCGTCAATGTAGTGTTGCTCTGTCTGTTTTTCCCTATCAAAATACGAAAACTTGTTCGTAAAGGATTTCCATATGCGAAGCGAAAACGCGCCATTCCACGCTCATGTCTATTATAGGAAAGAAACTCGTGAGCTTGCTGAGTCACTTCACCGCCGATTGCGGAATGCCATGGACGTTGATGGCTCCTCTGGATTACTTCATGTGGGTCAAATGATAGACTTCAAAGTGGGACCGCACCCAGAACCACAGTTTGAAATCCACTTTGTAAAGGGGAGTTTACCGGAAATTCTTCCTTTCCTTGAATCCGTGGGACTAACCATCTTGATCCATCCGCTCACCGATAATGACCACGCGGATCATACCGATCACGCGCATTGGATAGGTCAACCTCTTCCGCTCGATCTCACGACGCTTGATCCTCCAGGCGTAAACCAAGGGCTTGCACGATTCGGGAAGAAAGATTTCTAGACTGCCTCCCTATCGCAAAGGTCGTTCAGCCAGTTTCGCTTGCCATCAATAGCTTCCATGCGAAGAATTGGTTCAGGACGTTCGCTATCAGGCGGAATGGCAATCGAGCCTTACATTCAAGTAGCTCGACGGGCGGGAGTCAGTCAGGAACGACCGGCCGTTCTTTTACTAAAGGAAATATGACATTGAAAGATCATCCGCACAAATTTAATCAAACGGCCGCCGTGGAAGCATGGGTGCATGGATGGACTCTTACGCGAGGTAAGCTTCCTCCGGTCAAGCAAACGTATGGATACAAAATTGACTTGGGCATGCCCGACCACCTCGAGCGCCATGTAGTAGCCAGTTGCGATGCACAAGCTTTACGCGAGCTAACCGGCAATTTAGCGGTTCCTGGGACATGGCTTAAAGTCTGCGCAAGCCCGGAAATGGTAACGCCTTTCCTGCGTGATATTTGGATAGTTCAACCGCCTGAATATTTGATGGCGGTGGTATTGCACCAGGCAACGCCCATTGCACACAATGACTACCAGCTATCAGTTCGCACAAGTGGTGCGGTCACCGATGCAGAGTTCAGGAACAAAGAGGGGCAATTGGCAGCGAGGGGGCGTGTCGCTCAAAGCAGTGGCTTTGCAATCTTTGATCAAGTGGTGACTGAGCCTGAGCATCAAAGAAAGGGGCTAGGGCGTATTATCATGGCGGCTCTTAGCAATCTCTCTATTGCCAACGAATCAAAAATAGGCGTACTGGTTGCCACGGAAGATGGCCGTGCGCTGTATGAGACTATCGGGTGGACGGTTGTTTCCCCAGTCACTGCGGCGGTCATGGCGTAAGTTCAAACGACTGTCTTCGGACGAATTTTCGCCGCCGACATCAAGGCAGTGCAAAATCCGGGCTGCAATTGGTTACAGGAGAGGCAGTGAGGACGACGGTTGGCAGGCATCTCTCAGCGGGCATTTTGACAGTTTTGACCAAATTAATTCCGGAATTTTCCCTTTTTGAAATTTGAAATGAAGAAAATATATCAACCTCTTCTCAGCAATCAACATCAGGCTTTGCTTCCGGTTGAGCCATGGGACGGTGCATTGAGTAATGAGGTAAATCGAAGCCCTTTTTTGAACAACTGGAAACCTCCCGAATTTGAGTTTCCACCGTTATTCTCCATATAGAAAATCCCAATAACGGCGGCCTTCATCAATGTCTTTCGGTGGCTAGCCACTGCGGCGCGGGGTCATAGTAAAAGCGCTCCCGGATTATTTTTTCTCCCGACCAGGTCTGGTAGGCCAGCTCATCCAGCCTGAAGCGGCGGTCGTCATGGGTGGTAAAGTCGAACATCCAGTGGATCACGACCTGGTCGCCGTCGATGAAAAATGCATCGACCGGCTGCGGGTGGATAGACTTGAATTTGCGCAGCACCTGCTGTTCGTGTTCCAGCAAATGCGCCAGGCCTACCCTGGGCGGCTGGCTGTTTTCCTGCATGGTCGCATCGTCGGCATAAAATTCCTGCATCGCCTGCACGGTACGGTCGTTTTCTACCAGCTGTATCAGGCGTTCCACGCTTTTCCTGTTTGGCATCATGTGCTCCGTTGTGATGGCAAGCGGCCCGGGATGGGCGCTTGTCCAACACAAGCTTAGAGGCAAAGCGCTTCCCCGTCGCGCAAGATGGGACGATGCATAGCACAATCAGCCGATGGCAATGCGCCTTGCGATGTCGCCCGGCCTGACGCCCAGCACCTGCCGCATGCAGCGCGCCATATGGCTCTGGTGCGCGAAGCCGGATTGCAGCGCGATCTGGCTCATCTGGTCGCGGCCGCGCAAGATCAGTTCTTTGGCATATTCCACGCGGCGGCGCATCACATACTGATGCGCGGAAATGCCGGCGGATTGCTTGAACAGCAGCTTGAAATGCGAAACACTCAGGCCCGCCACGGCCGCCAGTTGCGCCAGCGACAAGTCTGCGTCCAGATGGGCCTCGATATAGGCGATCACCTGCTGCCACTGGCGTGCCGGCAATTGACGGCTGCTGACGCCCGCCGCGCTGCCGGTTGGCGTGCCAGGGCCCAGCAAGTGGACCGCTAGCGCCGTACCCAGGCTTTCCAGGTACAGCGCGCCGGAGCTGTGGCCCGCATCCGCTTCGGCTTTCAGCGCCCACGCGATGTGCTCTATCCGCTTGTCGCGCAATTGCAGTTGTGGCCTGATCTGGTGCTGAGCCGGGTCCAGCTGCATGCGCGCCGCGGTTGCCGCCATCAGCGCCGGCGTCAGGCTGACGGTCAGCACCGAGCACGGCGCCTCATCTTCCCACTCGCCGGCAAAACCGGCCGGTACGATATCGATGTCGCCCGGCATTTGCAGGCGCTGTTGCAGCTGTCCAGCCAGGCGGCACGAGGCCCTTACCGGCGCGCCGACATGGATGGCCAGCAGGTGGCGTGTCTGCGGCGCCAGGCTGACTTTGCCGGCGGGTAGCCTTTGCAGGCGCACCCCCACTTGCATTTTTGCCGGGCCAGTTGCTATTGCATTGTGCATTTTGGTCTGCTTTCAGCTTGATGTTGCATTCAAGTCTACGCCAACCCGCCGAGCGAAGCGGCAAAAGAAAGGCCGGGTCAGGCCACCCTGGCTTCGTCCTGCTCCCTGGCCGGCATGCTCTTGCGCTGCCTGAACTGCTGCCGGTAGTCCGCCGGCGACAAGCCGGTCTCACGCTTGAACAGGCGACGCAAGGAGCCGAGGTCGGCATAGCCTATGCGTTCCGCCACCGTTTCCAGCGTCAGCGTCGAGCTTTCCAGCAGGCGCTTGGCCAGGTCTATTTTCAGCAATTGCGCATATGCGGTCGGCGTGCTGCCCAGCGCCTGGTGGAAGTGCCGGATCACGGTGCGTTCGCTGACCGCCAGGTGCGTCGCCAGATCGCGCAGGCTGAAAGGCCGGTCTTGGCGCTTGCCCATCCATTGTTGCGCGCGCAGCACCAGCGCATCGCTGTGCGGCTGGCTATCCTGCTGGGTCATGCTGACATACGGCATTTGCGAACTGCGGTTGGCGTCGATCAGCATGCTCTTGGCGCAGGCGGCGGCGATGTCTTGCCCGGCGTAACGCTGTACCAAATGCAGGCTCAGGTTCAGGTAGCTGGTGCCGGCGCCGCTGCACAGAATGTGCCGGTACTCGGTCAGCACATCGGCCAGCCGCAATTCCACCTGCGGATAGCGGGCGCGGAAGGCGCGCTCCAGCCACCAGGTGGTGGTCGCGTGGCCGCCGTCCAGCAAGCAGGCTTCGGCCAGCAGGAAGCTGGCGTTGCAATTGGCCGCCAGCAGGCTGCCTTGCCGGAACCGGTGCTGCAACAGTGGGTACAGGGGCTGCAATCGCGCCAGATTGGCCAGCAGGCCGGGCACGCCCTTGTCTACATAGATGCCGGGCAGCAGCACCACGTCGGTTGCGCTGCCGCCGGCATCGATCACACCGTCCGCCGCCAGATAGATGCCGGAAGGCGTGCGGATGCCGTTGCCGTCCAGCGAGCGTATGCTCCACCTGAACAGAGCTTCGGTCTGCTCGCGGTTTTTGGCCGCCCAGATCGCATTCGCCACGGCAAAGATATCCAGCGGACCGGTCACGGCCGAGGCCATGCAGTCTGGGTATATCCATACCTCGATATTGCACATAATAAACCCGGTTTGTCAGTTTTGGCTTGAAATGAGTCAATACTGACACTATCCGCGGTGTTCCGCAATACCTACAATGGTCTCCATTCCCTATAGGAAGAAACAGCATGGTAACGAATAAATTTTCAGCAGAAGCCTATAACCTGGCCGGCAAGGAATTCCTGCCCGGCCACCTGGGCATAGTGATCAAAAAAGTGGCGCAAGGCGAAGTCCAGGCAGAGTTGCCGATAGTAAAGCAGCTGATGGCGCCGAACGGTTTTTTGCACGCGGGCAGCGTGGTGACGCTGGCCGATACTTGCTGCGGCTACGGCTGCGTCGCGCATCTGCCGGAAGGGGCCAGCGGCTTTACGACGATAGAGCTGAAATCCAATCACCTGGGCACGGCGCGCGAAGGCGTCATCCAGTGCGAGGCCAAGGCGGTGCATCTGGGCAAATCGACCCAGGTATGGGACGCGGTGGTCAGCCAGAACGGCAAGACGCTGGCACTGTTCCGCTGCACGCAAATGGTCTTGTTTCCTAAATAACAAAGAGGGTGTCTATGGCAGAAGGAGCAAGCAGCGTATTGGAGCAATGGCTGGCGCGCGAGGCCGAAGTGAGGGCTAACATCTCCGGTTACGGCGTCTCCACGCAAGAGCAGATGAAGTCGCGCAGCGGCTTCGAGTTCTTGCAGGCGATCATCAACGGTGAATTGCCGGCGGCGCCGATTGCGCAGACGCTGGGTTTTATCATCGTGGACGGCGAACCGGGCCGCATCGTGTTCCAGGGCAGGCCCGGCAAGGAACACTATAATCCGCTCGGCAGCGTGCACGGCGGCTACTTTTGCACCTTGCTGGATTCGGCCGTAGGCTGCGCAGTGCAATCGGTATTGCCCAAGGGCGTCGGTTATACCACCCTGGAAATCAAGGTGAACATGATACGCGCGCTGACGGACCAGGCCGGCCCGGTGCGGGCCGAGGGCAAGGTGATCCAGGTCGGCAGCCGGGTCGGCACGGCCGAGGGGCGCATCATCGACGCCAACGGCAAGCTGTATGCGCACGCGACCACTACCTGCCTGATATTTCCGCTGCCCTGAGCCGGTTGCCGCCCATCGGGCCGGACGCCTATAAGCTGCGCTATTACCGGACAGGGGCCGGGTACAGTTTTTGTAATATGCTGTCAGCCATGCGGCGTACTGCCGCATTCAGCTCTGCACTGGCCGCGTCCCGGCTATTTTCGTTGCGCAACATGGGCCACAGCGCAGCAAGCTGCTGCTCATGCTGCGCCACCTCCTGTTCCACTTCGGCTTGCCAGAATGCCGGCGCTTCTCCTTCCACGAAATTGCCGCGTCCGCGTCCGAAATGGGCGATGGCCAGATAGCGCAGCAGGCTCGCGACTAATAGCGAGCGCAAAAATTCGTCCGCGAATTGCACCCTGGTTTGGGTGTTGTCGGTTTTTTCATTGAAGCCCCAGGCTACGCCGGCAAAGGTCAATGCGCCGACCACTCCGCCCACCAGGGCGCCGCCGCCCAGGGTCAGGCCGCCGGCCATCAGGTCGGCGCTTAATCCTGTCGCCGCGCCTGAAATCAGCGCACCCAGCAGTCCCGCCTGCTTGGCATCTATCGGCGCCCGCACCACGAAATGCTCGCGCACCCGTTCATTGATTTTTAGCGCGGCGCCGGGGTCCAGTTGATGCAGCTTCAGCAAATCCGCCGTTTTCTGGTTCAGGCTTACGTTCAGGCGCGACAACAACACATTCATGGCCGCATCATGCCGCTTTTGCCGGCGTTTTTTATCCAGGCCGGCGACTTTCAGCATGGTGCTGCGCAGAAAGGATTCTTCGTTGGCGATCGGCTGGCTATCCTGTGCCGCAGTGATGATTTGCTGCGAGCTGAGCCGCATGGCTTCCGCAAAGCGGGTGGCATTGTTGCTGCTCCACGCCGCCGCCAGCCGCGCGTAAGCGCCTTTCTTGGCGTCGGGAAGCAGTCCGGCCAGCGCCTCGTAAAATACCCGCTCATGCACCCAGCAACGGGCAAATGCATCCAGCGCAATGATCTTTTGCACCACCTGGTAGCCGGCCAGGCACTGCTCCCAGCGCAGCTGCTCCGCGAGTTCTTCTGCCGCAGGGCGCGGCGGGCCCATCTGGTTGAGCAAGACCACCACCGGCTTTCCCAGCCACTGCAAGATCTTCATTTCCGGCGCCAGATAGCCGGTGTCATGCGGATCTTCGGATGAATTGACCAGATACAGCACGATATCCGCGCTTTCCTGCGCGGTCTTGAAGGCCAGTTGGCTGAGCCAAAACGGGCGGTCGTGGTATTTATCCACGACTTCGCGCAAGAACCAGCCGACCGGATTGCCGGACATATTCAGGCGCTTGAAGAGGCGCACCGAGTCGCCGAAACCCGGCGTGTCCCATAGCAACAGCTGGTCGCCTGCGGCGGTGGACAGCAGCGGATGCGACTCGGCGATGGTCGTGACATGCGGGGCATCGCGCACTTCCCCGACATCCATGCCGGTCAAGGTCCTTGCCAGCGTGGTTTTGCCTACGTTGGTATGGGAAATCAGCGCAAGTTGTATGCGCGCGGCGGCGTTGCTCATGATGTTCCGGCCAGAGGGCTCGGTCCGTGCTCCTGTTTGCTGCGGGATGTCCCCGGGTCGAGCAGGTTGACGATGTTGACGTCGACATCGTGCAGTTCGCAGAATTGCCGCCACATCGCGATGCGCTCGCTGAGCCTGGCTGCGCCGCCGGCCAGTTGGCCGGCGCGTTCCGCATAACCCGATTCATCGATCAATACGGAAACAGCGTTGGCCGACCCGCGCGACAGATAGTCGAGGAAGGCGCCGTGATTCTCTTTTTCTGGGGTGGCGCTGAGATTGAACAGCGCCACGCTGAGCGTAATCTCGGGATCACCCAGATTGGTGGCCTGCAGCGCGTCTTGCGGCTCTTCGCCGTAAGCGATGGAGGGCCGCAGCATGACGCGGGCGCTTTCGCCCAGCAGCATCTTGGCGACCGCATGCAAACCCTTGTCGCGCTGTTCGCTGAGCGTAAAGCTGTACGGAAATACCCGCAGTACGGCAGCGGTATTGCCGGTGCCGGCGCCGAGTTTCAGGAAATACGCCTGATTCAGGTCGATAGGAAAATTGCGTGAAATTTTGCCGGCCTGCCAGCCGGCGAAGGCGGCCAGCGCCAGGCGCGGCACGATGACCAGCAACAGCAGGGTTGCGCCGTACAGGTGCACCCAGATCGCGCCGCCCGCCGGCGACGCCGCTTCGGCAAAGCGCAGCGCGGCGATGTCAGCCGCTGAAAAACTGTGCAGGTGAAATAGCGCAACCGCGGGCCAGAACAACACCGTGAGTATCGCATGCACCTGCTCCGCGCCCAGGAACGTGCTTTCCCAGCCGGCGCGGTACTCGGACAGGATGCCGCGCGCATACAAGGACAGCACGGCGCCCAGCGCGAACAGGGCGGCGCTGCAATGGACGATGCGCTTTATCCTGGCGGCGGTCAATGGCGCACTGATAACCGTCCATTCGGCAACAAAGCTGATCAAGGCTATCGTCAGCGCTTGCGGCAACTTGCGCGGCAAATTCGCTTTGCCCGCGCCCAGCCTCTGGACGTATGCGAAGGCCGGCTTGCGCCTGCCGATTTTGGGCAGGAACCAGCCGGTCAGCAAGCCCAAATAGACCAGCAGATTCCATGCGACGATCAGGATCAGCGGCGCGGATAACAAATCCACCCGGTGCGGATCGCCTATCCGGTCGGCGCAGGCGCCTAGCAGCAGGGCCGCAAATGGCAAGGCCACGCCCATCCATTTCAACAGCTTCCTGTCCTGTATCGCGGCGGCAAACGACGGCGTTCTTTCGACAATTTTCTTCAGGATTTGCTGCGAGCGTTTTTCAAGAAACAATTCCGGCGTCAGGCTGGTGCGGCGCTCGGCCGCCTGCCATTGCGCGAGCTCCAGCGCGCTGGAGCTCGCGTACTTCTTGTCGTCCTCGCTGAGCACCTGGCCCTGGCGGTCTGCACCCTCTATCGCCTGTACCAGCAAAGTTTCCCTTGCAACTTTTTCGTTCATCGCCATCCTGTGAGTCCTGGCTCGATTGGGCCGCTATGCAGAAGGTATCTTGTCACAGCTAAATGATTAAAACAACAAACGGCGTTCATGGCGGCGCGCCCGGTCAGCGTGGCGGCGATTCAAGCGGCTCTTTATCCAGCGCCGCAGCCAGTTCCCTGGCGGCCTGCCATCTGCGGGCCGACGCCGGATGGCTGCGGCTGTCGAAGTTGGGCGACGCGCTGGCGCGCGACAGTTTCTTGAAGTAATTCGCCAGCCGCATCGCTGGCCAGCCGGCGCGCCAGGCCAGTTTCAGTCCTTCGCGGTCGGCCTCCACTTCCTGCGCGGCGTTGAAGCCGTCCAGCTTGCGCATCAGGGCATTGTCATTATCTACCGCGGATTCCAGTTCGGCGAACGGCCTCTGCGTCCAGCCCGGCTCCAGGCGTAGCGCTTCCTGGTATTCCTTGAGATTGTGTTCCTGTATCGCATGCTGCATTTCATGGGCCAGCAGCATCGCCAGCTCGGCGTCGTCCAGGCTGAGATCCTGCACAAAGCGCTGGCCTACCAGCAGCTTGCCGCCCGCCATGCAAAAGGCATTTTCATTGGGATCGGCCGAGGCGTGTATTTCCCAGGCCCAGCCGGCAGTTTGCGGATAGTCGGAGGCGGCGCGCCGGATCAGCACCTGCGCGATTTGTTGCAGGCGTTCAAGGAAACGCGCGTCGGTGTCCAGCGCGGATCGGCCGCGAACTTCGGCGATGCGCTCGCGATACATGCGCTCCGCTCCGGCGACGACTTGCTCCTGTGTCACCGCGCCGGCGGCGCCGCAAACAAGAAAAATGAAAGGGAGGATGACTGCACGCAACATGGCATGTTTGAGTTTGCTAAGCGAATCTGCAAATGGTAACAGCTATGCATGCGCGCAGACGCTGGAGTTTGCCTGCATTCAAAAATAGGGTTTTTAATCAGGCCGGAGCCTGATCTGTCCCGCGCAGGTCGGGCCGCCGCCAGTGTAGGCGGCCCTATCGCTCGTTAAGGATTGCCGGCCGCTTCTTTTTCCTGCAGTGCGCGCCACATCACCTTGCCGGTGCCGGACTTGGGCAGGGTGTCGACAAACTCGACGATGCGCGGGGTCTTGTACGCGGCCATTTTTTCATGCGACCAGGCGATGATCTCTTCCGCCGTGACGTCGCTGCCGGGTTTCCGGACCACGATGGCCTTCACCGTTTCGCCGCGATACGGATCGCGCGATGCGATGATGCAGCACTCCTGGATGGCGGGATGCTGGTACATCGTGGATTCCACCTCGGCCGGCCACACCTTGTAACCGCTGGCATTGATCATGCGTTTCAGGCGGTCGGTAAAGAAGAAGAAGCCCTCTTCGTCCATATAGCCCAGGTCGCCGCTGCGGAAGAAACGCTTGCCGTCCAGCTCGGCAAAGGATTCGGCGGTTTTTTGCGGGTCGTTCCAATAACCCCGGAACACTTGCGGGCCGTTGATCCAGATTTCGCCGGTTTCGCCCTGTTTGACTTCCTGCAGCGTGGTGGGGTCGACGATGCGCGAATCGGTATTGAAATACGGAATGCCCAGGCATTGCTGCTTCATCCTTTGCGGCGGGTTCAGGTGCGAAGGCGCCATGGTTTCCGACAAGCCGTAGCCTTCCATATAGGTCTGGCCGGTCAGCGCCAGCAGTTTTTGCGCGATCGCCGCCGGCATCGCGGCGCCGCCGCCGGAAACCCTGCTCAGCTTGGAAATATCGTACTCGGCCAGGCGCGGATTGGACAGGAAATCGATCATCATCGCCGGCACCAGGGTCCAGCTGGTGACCTGGTAGCGGGTGATCAGCTGGCCGGCGACGTCCTTGTCCCAGCGCGGCAGGATCACCAGCGCGCCGCCGCAAAAGATGGTGCCGTTCATCACAGACTGCATGCCGGTCACATGGAAAAAAGGCAATACCGCCAATGCCACCATATTCGGGTGGACCGAGCCCGACCAGACCGGGCTGCCCGCGATGTTGAACATCAGCGATGCGTGGGTGTGGATGCAGCCCTTGGGTTTGCCGGTGGTGCCGGAGGTGTAGGGCATGCAGGCCAGGTCGTCCGATGCCGCCAGGTGCGGGCCGGGCGCATGCTGCGCGGCGATCGCATCTTTCCACGCTATCACGCCGGCGTGTGCGGGCACCTGGCGCGGCGCGCCGACAAAGTCCGGCACCGCCAGGTCGGTGGAGGCCGGCAGGAAATCGGAATAGGTCGCCACCACTGCGTGCTGCAGGCAGGTTTTGCCGACCAGCGGCAGCATGCGCGGGAAGATATCTTGCGATGCAATGGCCGTTCTGGCGCCGCTGTCATTGATGTAATGCTCCAGCTCATCGGTCATCAGCATGGGATTGACCGGCACCACCATTGCATCGGCGCGCAGGATCGCATAATAGGCGATCACGAATTGCGGGCAATTTTGCATATCCAGCAGCACGCGGTCGCCGCGCTGCACGCCGCAAACCTGCTGCAAATACCCGGCCAAGGCCAGCACTTCTGCATGGAACTCGGCGTAGCTGAGCGTCTTGTCATAGAAGGTGATCGCCGGTTTGCCGGGATAGCGCTTCGCGGAAATTTCCAGATTGGTGTAGACGCTGGTTTCGGGCGGAGTCAGGAAATGCGGCAGGCCGACCGGCCAATGGGCATAGTGGGTGGTATTCATGTCTCGTGTCTCTTTTATGATGGAATAGTGCTGAAAAATTGCGCTGCAAATATAGCGTTCCGGCACTAGAGTGCCACATCTAAAAGATTTTTGCACGGTCGTTCACAAATTTGCAACGTAAAAACCGCGCCGCCCGAGGCCGGCTTTTTTGAGCCTACATTTCCAGGCTGAGGGTGACCGAACCGTACTTGTGCGAATTCGCCTGGGTCTTGAATTCCTTGCTGTTGATGTAGTGCGCATACGCAACTTTACCGCCATGCCATTGCCAGGCTATGCCTAGCGCCGCGTCGCCGGTCAGGTATTTCTTTGATACGGAAGGGCTGGCAGAAAAAGTATTGCCGTCCAGAAAAATATCCCTGGCCACCAGCCTGCCGTCCAGCGCCAGGAAGGCGTGCACTCCTTTGCTGGCGTAGCGGCTGCCGTCGCCTTCTATAGGCGCATTGCTGTCGCCGCCGGGGCGTATCGGCGCGGAGCCGAAATCATCCGGCAGGCTGTTGCCGATGCGAAACTCCATGCCGGCATTGATATAGGTCCTGACATTGCCGAGGCTGGCGCCGTAATGCGAGATCGCATCGAAATGGATGAAACTACCCGGATTGGGTTTGGACAGCTTGTATTTGCGTTCGGCCACCAGCTGCAGGCCGAGCTCATTGTGCAACTGGTTATCCCAGCCGTAAAAGCGGCCTAGGCCGCGCAGGTCGTGGACGAAGTCCTGCGTCTGCTTGGCCAGCGCCGCCGGCCCCACCATGCCGATATTGACCTCCACCGTATCCATGCGGTCCAGCTCCACCTCCAGCTTGCCGGTCAGGCTGGGCGGCGGCACCGTCTTGCGGGCGTTGTAGCCCAGGCCCAGATAGAGCCAGCCGGCATACGGCCGGTCGCCGGCAATCACGTCGCGGCGCAGCCTGTCCTGCGGGGTGTACATCGATTGCCCCAGCGTGACCACCATGTTGCGCGACGTGAAATCGCCCGGATGCACGCCGGTGAGCAGGGAGTTCAGCCCCTTGATCCACTGCGGCAGGCAGGCCGCTTCGGTGTAGCTGCGCAGGTTGGCCGATACCCAGGACAGCTTCACGCCGTTGGTGTAGTCGCGGTCGGTGCCGCTGAACAGGTCGTTTTCAAAATACAGGTTCACTACCGACGGATAGGAGATGAATTCATTCACCCCTTGCCTGGCGCCGGCGCACTGCGATTCGATATCTGCGGTCTGGGCCCACGCGCCATGCGTCCCCAGCGCTATTGCCAGCGGGAATAAAATTTTAATCAATATCGGCTTTCAATCCCTGGTGCCGTGCTGTCTTTGCCTGGTCAGGGTCTTGGTGGCGACAAAGATCTCGCGCAAGAAGAAGATGAAACTGCCTATCAGGACGACGATGCCGACCACGAACAGGCCGGCGATCAGCTTGTCCAGTTGCAGGTCGAGCGCGTCGCCCATGAACAAGGCGGCGATGACCAGGCAGATCAGCAACGCGCAGGTCGTGCTCAGCGTAATGGCGCGATTGATCAGGTGCGCGCGCAGATACAACTCGTTCAGCTCTTCGCGCATGGCCGGTTTCTGGGTGGCCTGGCCCTTGACCTGCAAAATATCTTCCAGTATCCGCGAGCGGTCTATGATGCGCGCCAGGCGGTTGGTCAGGACCACCAGCGTGGTGCCGACGCCGCTCAGCAGGAAGACCGGTGCAATGGAGAGTTGGATGATATGGCCGACATCGCCTAGTTGTAGATTGATCATGGGCTTTTCTTGGTGTCTTTTCTTTGCTTGGTTTTTTCTTCATTGTCAAAATTGTCCCAGCACGGCTGGTCGCCGAATTGCTCGATCAGGTAGTCGACAAAGGTCCTGACCTTGGCCGACAGGTGCTGGCGGCTGGCATAGACCGCTTGTATCATGCTGGCGGGCGGCACGTAGTCCGGCAGCAAATGCACCAGCTTCTTGTTGCGGATGTCGTTGCCGACGATGAAGCTGGGTTGCATCGCCAGGCCCATGCCGCCTATCGCCGCTTCGCGCAGGATGTCGCCGTTATTGGCAGTGACGCTGCCGCTCAGTTTCACGGCGTGCGTCTTGCCGGCCTTGACGAAAGTCCACACATCGGGGCTGGTCGCATAGCTGTAGCGCAGGCATACATGCTGCTGGCGCTCGATGTCCTGCGGCGCCAGCGGCGTGCCGTATTTTTCCAGGTA
Organism: Undibacterium sp.; assembly: GCA_035487495.1. GTDB lineage: Bacteria > Pseudomonadota > Gammaproteobacteria > Burkholderiales > Burkholderiaceae_D > Undibacterium. Next base: position 1,456 of record DATHMC010000189.1, on the reverse strand, counting down.
GGCGGGGGACGCGCACAGGATCAGCCTGGCCGGCGCGATCTTGCGCGCGATCAGGCTGGAATCCTGGATGCGCCCTATGCGTATGCCGAGGTCGTAGCCCTCATCGACCAGGTTGACGACGCGGTCCGACAGCGAGATGTCCAGCTTGACATTCGGATAGCGCCGCAGGTATTCAGGCAGGATGCGTCCCAGATGGTTGACCGCAAACGACATCGGCACCGTCATGCGCAGGGTGCCGGTGGGATTGGCCGCGCTGATGCCGGCCTCCAACACCGCATTGTCTACCTCCAGCAATACCTGCTGGCAGCGTTCCAGATAATTGCTGCCGACTTCGGTCAGGCTCAGGCGGCGGGTGCTGCGGTTGAACAGGCGCGCGCCGATATAGGCTTCCAGGTCGGCAATATTACGCGTGACCGAGGGGTTGGACGTGTCCAGCAATCTTGCCGCGCCGGAAAAGCTGCCGGCCTCGGCTACCTTGACGAACATGCGCATGGCTTGAAACAGGTCCATCCTTTCGTCCCCTCATTATTCTGAAAACCGGAATAATTATTTTCTCACATCCCTATTTTTCTATCAAACTGAAGAATATATGCTGTATCCCATGGATGGAGGGGCTGAAGGGGCGGGCAGCGTGCTGCCTGCACCGCGCGGCGACCAAGGAAGGGAAGAGGCGTCCGACCAAGCGGCATTGCCGCTTGTGGGGTGGAATTTAGTCCCCAACTGGGTAAACGCTATATTAGCCATGCCGGAAGCGGCAAAAACTTCTCGTTGCATATAGAAAGCGGAGAACAACATGACAGACACAACACGCATGCCGGCGATCTTTTTTGGGCATGGCAGTCCTATGAATGCGCTGGAAGACAATCGCTATACCAGGGCTTGGGAAGATTTCGGTAAAAATTTACCGCGTCCCAAGGCTATCCTTGCGGTGTCTGCTCACTGGACCATCCGTGGCACTGCCGTGACCGCGGCTAAGGCGCCGGTGACCATCCATGACTTTGGCGGCTTTCCGCAAGCCTTGTTCGACATCCGCTATCCTGCCCCCGGCGATCCTGAACTGGCAGCGCGGGTGGCCGCACTGCTGGCGCCGCTGCCGGTAGGCATGGATCAGCAATGGGGCCTGGACCACGGCACCTGGTCGGTGCTGGTCAAGGCTTATCCACAGGCGGATATTCCCGTCGTGCAACTCAGCATCGATATAGAAAAGCCGGCGGCCTATCATTTTGCGCTGGGCCAGAAATTGCAGGCATTGCGCAACGAGGGCGTGATGATCATCGGCAGCGGCAACGTCGTGCATAACCTGCGCCGCCTGGACCGGGATAGCGCCGGCCACGGCTGGGCCACGCGCTTTAATAATGCGATGCGCAAGTCGTTGCAGGAGGGGGATTTGCAGGGTGTGGTCAACTACCAGGCCTTGGGGCAGGACGCCGCTTTATCGGTGCCCACGCCGGAGCAT
>DATHMC010000188.1:0-10980 GCA_035487495.1 Undibacterium sp. | reverse complement strand
TGCCTTCTTGCACTTCGACTTTTTTGCCGTCTATTTCTATTTCAACCATGGTCTACTCTGACTGTGCGCTAACCTAAGCTGGCTTAAATGTAAGCGGGAACCAAGCAATGCTTATGCTCGATGTGATATTCAAATTCTTCGCGGAAATTCTTGACGAAAGCACGAACCGGCATCGCCGCCGCATCGCCCAGCGCGCAAATAGTGCGGCCCTGGATGTTGTCGGCGATAGAGTTCAGCATATCCAGATCTTCAGGACGGCCTTGACCGTTTTCTATCCTGTTGACCATGCGATACATCCAGCCTGTGCCCTCACGGCAAGGCGTACATTGACCGCAGGATTCTTCAAAATAGAAGTAGGCCAGGCGCTGCAGCGCCTTGACCATGCAGCGCGTCTCGTCCATCACGATCACGGCGCCCGAACCCAACATCGAGCCGGCCTTGGCGATGGAATCGTAATCCAGGTCGGTATTCATCATTACGTCGCCGACGATGACCGGAGCCGACGAGCCGCCTGGGATGACTGCCTTGATCTTCTTGCCGCCACGCATGCCGCCAGCCAATTCCAGCAGGGTCGCAAACGGCGTGCCCAGAGGAATTTCATAATTGCCTGGCCTCTCTACGTCGCCGGATATTGAGAAAATCTTGGTGCCGCCGTTGTTCGGCTTGCCCATTGCAGCATAGTTCTCGCCGCCCACCGCAAAGATGAAAGGCACTGCGGCAAAAGTTTCGGTGTTATTGATCGTAGTCGGCTTGCCGTACAGGCCGAAGCTTGCAGGAAAAGGCGGCTTGAAGCGCGGCTGCCCTTTCTTGCCTTCCAGGGATTCCAGCAAGGCTGTCTCTTCACCGCAAATATAAGCGCCGTAACCGTGAAAAGCGTGCAACTGGAACGAGAACTCGGAGCCGGCAATATTATCACCCAGCATGCCGGCAGCACGCGCTTCTTCCAGCGCTTCTTCAAAGCGGTCGTATTCGGCAAAAATTTCACCGTGGATATAGTTGTAGCCTACCGTAATGCCCATCGCGTAGGCACCTATCGCCATGCCTTCAATCAAGGCGTGCGGATTGTAGCGAATGATGTCGCGATCCTTGAATGTGCCCGGCTCGCCTTCGTCTGTATTGCAGACCAGGTATTTTTGGCCAGGGAACTGGCGCGGCATGAAGCTCCACTTCAAGCCGGTCGGAAAACCCGCGCCGCCGCGTCCACGCAGGGAGGATGCCTTCAATTCTGCGATCACCTGTTCCGGCGTAATCTTTTCGGACAGGATGCGCTTCAGCGACTGGTAGCCGCCGCGCTTGACGTAGTCTTCCAGGTGCCAGTTCTTGCCGTCCAGGCCGGCCAGAATCAGGGGCCTGATATGGCGATCATGCAAGCTCGTCATTACGCCCCCGCCGTTGTTGATTGGGTCTTGAGTTCGGTGACGAGCTCATCAATTTTTTCATTCGACATAAAGCTGCACATACGCTTGTTATTCACCAGCATTACCGGAGCATCTCCGCAGGCGCCCATGCATTCGCCCTCCACCAGCGTGAACATGCCGTCCGGGCTGGTGTCCTTGTAATCCAGGCCGAGCTTTTGCTTCAGGTGATGCGCCGCGCGCTCACCGCCGGACAAGGCGCAAGGCAAATTGGTGCAGACAGAAATCTTGAACTTGCCAACCGGCTTGGTGTTGTACATGTTGTAGAAGGTTGCCACTTCCTGTACCGCCACCGCAGGCATGCCTATGTAATCGGCCAAGGTCTGCATCACTTCCGGCGACACCCAGCCGGTTTCGTCCTGCGCAATAGCCAGCGCGGCCATCACGGCCGATTGCCTTTGATCGGCGGGAAACTTTGCCAGTTCCCGGTCAATCTTCTTAAATGCTTGCTCTGATAACACCATAGCTAATGCCTCTAAAATCGCCGCCCAATGGGCAGTCAATCATCTATCAATTTCACCAAACACGATATCCTGCGTACCAATAATGGTCACAGCATCGGCAATCATATGGCCCTTGGCCATCTCATCCAGACCCTGCAAGTGCGGGAAGCCGGGAGCGCGTATCTTCAGGCGATACGGCTTGTTGGCACCGTCGGAGATCAGGTAGATGCCAAACTCGCCCTTAGGATGCTCCACTGCCGCATATGCCTCGCCTGCCGGCACATGGAAGCCTTCGGTGAACAGTTTGAAGTGATGGATCAGTTCTTCCATGTTCGACTTCATGTTCACGCGGTGCGGCGGCGCAACCTTGTGGTTGTCGGTGATCACCGGCCCCTGGTTATTGCGCAGCCATTCTATACATTGTTTGATGATGCGGTTGGACTGGCGCATTTCTTCCACGCGCACCAGGTAGCGATCGTAGCTGTCGCCATTGACGCCGACAGGAATATCGAAATCCAGCAGGTCGTACACTTCGTAAGGCTGCTTCTTGCGCAAATCCCATTCGACGCCGGAACCGCGCAACATGGCGCCGGTAAAGCCCATCGCCTTGGCCCGCTCAGGCGAGACCACGCCGATGCCGACCAGACGCTGTTTCCAGATGCGGTTATCGGTCAGCAGGGTTTCGTATTCGTCCACATACTTGGGGAAACGATTGGTGAAGTCTTCAATGAAATCGAGCAGGGAACCCTGGCGATTTTCATTCAGCATGCGCATCGCCTTTTCGTTCTTCAGTTGCGATACCTTGAACTGCGGCATTTGCTCAGGCAGGTCGCGATATACGCCGCCCGGACGATAGTAAGCCGCGTGCATGCGCGCGCCGGACACTGCTTCGTAGCAGTCCATCAAGTCTTCACGCTCACGGAAAGCGTACAAAAACACCGCCATCGCGCCGACGTCCAGCGCGTGCGCGCCGATCCACAGCAGGTGGTTCAGGATACGCGTGATTTCATCGAACATGACGCGGATATACTGAGCGCGCAAAGGCACTTCCAGACCCATCATCTTCTCGATCGCCATCACATAGGCGTGCTCATTGGACATCATCGACACATAGTCGAGCCTGTCCATATAAGGAACGGATTGAAGGTAAGTCTTTTGTTCAGCGAGTTTTTCGGTCGCACGGTGCAGCAGGCCGATATGCGGATCGGCACGCTGGATGACTTCGCCATCCAGTTCCAGAACCAGGCGCAGCACGCCGTGAGCAGCAGGATGCTGCGGACCAAAGTTCAGGGTGTAATTCTTAATCTCAGCCATTATTTCATCCCGTAATGTTCTTCACGAATGACGCGCGGCGTGATCTCACGCGGCTCTACAGTCACAGGCTGGTAAATGACGCGCTTCTGCTCCGGGTCGTAACGCATTTCCACGTAACCGGAAACAGGGAAATCCTTGCGGAAAGGATGGCCGATAAAACCGTAATCCGTCAGGATGCGACGCAAGTCATTGTGGCCGTCAAACAGGATGCCGAAGAAGTCGAAAGCTTCGCGCTCATACCAGTTTGCCGTAGACCAGATATCGATCAGGGAAGGCAGGACCGGCATCTCATCGTCGCCGGCAAACACGCGCACGCGCAAACGCCAGTTGTGCTTCATCGACAGCAGATGGGACACAGCGGCAAAACGGGCGCCATCCCAGGCACCGTCGCCGTAAGTGGAGTAATCCACGCCGCACAGGTCGATCAATTCTTCAAATTGGGTGTCGGCGTGATCACGCAAATCGCGCATTACGCCCAGATAGGCAGCCGGACTGACAACGATCGTCAATTCGCCGAGTGCCGTGGTGGACTGAAGGAGTCTATCGCCCAAGACATTTTTCACTGCCGTCTCAAGGATTTCCAGTTTGGTAGTCATAATTTTAAAAGCCGCTCTAAGAGTCGCCGGATGTGCGAGCAACATGCGCGCACGATTTACGCAAGCACCAGTATCAGCGCGCTATTGTATTGGTACGCTTAATCTTGTTTTGCAATTGAATGATGCCGTACAACAAAGCTTCTGCTGTCGGCGGGCAGCCGGGAACATAAATATCAACCGGCACAATGCGATCGCATCCGCGCACCACGGAATAGGAATAGTGATAATAGCCGCCGCCGTTTGCGCAAGAACCCATGGAAATAACCCAGCGCGGCTCAGCCATCTGGTCATACACCTTGCGCAGCGCCGGAGCCATCTTGTTGCACAGGGTGCCGGCCACGATCATCACGTCGGACTGACGCGGAGACGGACGAAACACCACGCCGAAACGATCCATATCGTAACGGGATGCACCGGCATGCATCATCTCCACCGCACAGCAGGCCAGACCGAACGTCATAGGCCACATGGAGCCCGTGCGCGTCCAGTTGATCAGCTTATCCGCTGTCGTGGTTACAAAACCTTCGTTTAATACGCCTTCAATTGCCATAATATATTCCTTCGATCACTCCCAATCCAGGGCGCCTTTTTTCCAGATATACCAAAAGCCTACCGCGAATTCGGCAATGAAACCGAGCATGATAAGGAAACCGTACCAACCCAGGTCACGCATTGCGACGCCCCACGGGAAGAAGAAAGCAGTTTCCAGATCAAACAAGATGAACAGGATTGCCACCAAATAATAACGAACGTCAAACTTCATGCGCGCGTCTTCAAAAGCTTCGAAGCCGCACTCATAAGGAGACAATTTTTGATCGTCGGGCCTGAAGGGCGCCAAAACGCGCCCCAGCACCTGCGGCACAACGCCGACCGCAATACCGACCAGAATAAATAAGAGAACAGGGAAATAATTTTCGAGGTTCACGTTAGGCTACCTGTAATTGAACGATACGTTGAGGGCGTCCCGCAAATCGACTGCTTGATGCAGCCTTAAGAACGACCCTTGAATGATTCGTCGAATCAAAACGACCACTTCCTCGACAAAGCCAGCAGAAGAGCCGCTGACCATATTTTTTGTTGGTGCCGACGACGAGACTCGAACTCGTACAGCTTTCGCCACTACCCCCTCAAGATAGCGTGTCTACCAATTTCACCACGTCGGCATAAGCCCTGTATTCTACTATGAGCGGCGTCATTGTTCAACGCACAAATTGCACCAATTCAACGCTTTTTACAGAGCGAAACAAATTTATTTAGGAATCTGATTTGCCTGACCCGCAGCACTGGCAGGCGCCGCTGTCACCGGAGCAACCGGCGCTCCTGCTGCTGGCACGGAAGCGCCGGCAGCAGGAGCAGTTTTTACAGCAGGCAGATTATCCATCACGCCGACAGATGGGGCGCCGCGATTAGCACCCATGTATGCCAGGGCTAGGGTTGCAGCGAAAAAGATCGCTGCAGCAACGCCGGTGGACTTGGACAAGAAATTCGAAGAGCCGGTTGCGCCAAACAAACTACCGGATGCGCCGGAACCGAATGAGGCCCCCATATCAGCACCTTTACCGTGCTGCAAAAGAACCAGACCAATGATCGTCAACGCCGCCAGAACCTGAACAACCACCACCAAAGTGAACATAGTTTGCATTCAATACACCCAATTTAAATTAATCACTACCACTACACAAAAACATAACCGAAACAAAATCCTGCCAAGGCCCCGCACAACAACTCAGGCAGCGCGAATAATCGCGAGGAAATCAGCGGACTTCAATGCCGCGCCGCCAATCAGGCCGCCGTCTATATCCACCATCGCCAGCAAGTCTTTTGCATTATCCGGCTTCATGCTGCCGCCATACAAAATCTGGACCTGCTCCGCCGCGGCCGCATCTTTGGCAGCGAGCTGGCGACGCAGCACTGCGTGCACATCCTGCGCCATTTGCGGCGTCGCGGTCTTGCCGGTACCGATTGCCCACACCGGCTCATACGCAACCACAATCTTGAGCAAATCCACTGCATCCAACACGTCCAGCACTGCCTGAAGCTGCGCAGTGACCACATTGTCGGTTTGACCCAATTCGCGCTGCTGCAAGGTCTCGCCAACACAGACGATAGGCGTCAATCCGGCGCGCAACGCCTGCTGCACCTTTTGCGCAACCATTTCATCACTTTCGAGATGATAGGCCCTGCGCTCGGAATGCCCGACGATGACATACTGGCAGGCACAATCGGCCAGCATCGCCGCAGACACCTCGCCGGTATACGCACCCACCTCATGCGCGGAAACATCCTGCGCACCCCAGGCGACAGCGCTGCCGGCCAGCACTTCCGCAGCCTGCAACAAGTACGGGGCCGGCGGACACACCAGCACATCACAGCCCGTGTGCCCGGCCAATCCTGCCTTGATTTCAGCCAGCAAGGCGGCATTGGCCGCAAAACCGCCATTCATCTTCCAATTACCGGCTATTAAAGTGCGTCGCATAGCTACCCAAAATTCAATTAACCCTCTATTGTAGCCCGTGCATTATATAGGGTCAAACAAGCTGGCACGCAAAACATCACAAATCATGCAAAAAAGACCAGATCCCGGCGAATTATTCATGGACCAAACGGAGCGACATCACAAAAAGCACACTCTCGCGCCGGCAACATCACGCCACTTGCAGCACAATCTTGCCAATGTGATTACTACTCTCCATCAGCACGTGCGCCTGATCCGCCCGCTCCAGAGGAAAAACCTGGTGGATCACCGGCTTGATCTGGCCCGACGCCAGCAGCGGCCAGACCCGGGTTTGCAATTGCTGCGCAATCGCCGCTTTGAAGGCCACAGGGCGAGGCCTCAAGGTAGAGCCGGTGATAGTCAGGCGCCTGCGCAAGACCTGGGACAAATCGACATCGGCCCGCGCACCGCCAAGCAATGCAATCAGGGCCAGGCGCCCATCGTCCGCCAGGCAATCGATCTCGCGCGGCACATAGTCGCCGGCCACCATGTCCAGGATCACGTCTACCCCCTTACCATTGGTCAGTGATTTGACGACTTCCCTGAAATCTTCGGTTTTATAGTTGATGCCGCGCTCCGCACCCAGGCGCTCGGCGGCCCGGCACTTATCCTCGGAGCCCGCGGTCGCAAACACCCTATGGCCCAGCGCCGCTGCAATCTGGATTGCAGTGACGCCTATCCCTGAAGTGCCGCCCTGCACCATCAAGGTCTCACCGGCAGACAGCCTGGCTCGGTCAAAAACATTACTCCATACCGTGAAATAGGTCTCCGGCAATGACGCGGCTTCGATTGCCGTCAAGCCTGCGGGCACAGGCAGGCATTGCCCCAAGGGGGCAGCGCAGTATTCCGCATACCCGCCACCCTGCACCAGCGCGCATACCAGGTCGCCTTTTTTGAAGCTGCTGCCGGCCAAATCGCCGTCAACAATTTCACCGGCAACCTCCAGGCCGGGCAAATCCGAAGCTCCGGGCGGCACCGGATAGTGACCGAGACGCTGCAATACATCGGGGCGATTGATGCCGGCGGCCAGTACACGAATCAATACCTCGCCGGCTCTTATCTGCGGAATATCCCGCTCGCATAATTTCAATACTTCCGGCTTGCCGTACTGGGAAATTTCTACTGCTCGCATGATATTCACACCCCTGACAAAAAAACCGATTTTAGCCGATAAAAAAAACGCCCGTTGAACACGGGCGTTTTTACCAATCAGACCGGCTCGCGCCGCTCAGATCATTATTGCTGCTGTTGCTGCTGAGGCTCAGCTTCCAACGCTGCTTTCATGGACAGCTTGAAGCGGCCGCGATCGTCTGTTTCCAGCACTTTCACACGAACTTGCTGACCTTCTTTCAGGTAGTCGGCGACCGCATTGACGCGCTCATTGGCGATCTGGCTGATATGCAGCAAGCCGTCTTTGCCCGGCATGATTTGCACAATCGCGCCGAAATCCAGCAACTTCAATACGGTACCGTCGTAAGTTTTGCCAACTTCAACTTCAGCAGTCAATTCCTCGATACGACGCTTGGCTTCTTGGCCGGCGGCAGCATCAACGGAAGCGATGGTTACAACGCCCTCGTCGCTGATGTCGATCTGCGTGCCGGTTTCTTCGGTCAGCGCGCGAATTACCGCACCGCCCTTGCCGATCACGTCGCGGATTTTTTCAGGATTGATCTTGACGGTGATCAGGCGCGGAGCAAAATCGGACAATTCAGTTTTACCGTGCGGCACGGCTTCCTGCATTTTTGCCAGAATATGCACACGGCCCTCTTTAGCTTGCGCCAAAGCGACCTGCATGATTTCCTTGGTGATGCCCTGGATTTTGATATCCATTTGCAGTGCGGTGATGCCTGCTGCAGTACCGGCCACCTTGAAATCCATATCGCCCAGGTGATCTTCATCACCCAGGATGTCGGTCAGCACGGCAAACTTGTTGCCATCCTTGATCAAGCCCATCGCGATACCGGCGACGTGCGCCTTCATAGGCACGCCGGCATCCATCAACGCCAGGCAGCCGCCACAGACGGAAGCCATCGACGAGGAACCATTGGATTCCGTGATTTCGGAAACCAGGCGCACCGAGTAGCTGAAATCCTCAGGGGATGGCAATGCAGCCTGCAAGGCACGCTTGGCCAGGCGGCCATGACCGATTTCGCGGCGCTTAGGCGTACCTACGCGGCCGGTTTCGCCGGTTGCAAACGGAGGCATGTTGTAATGCAGCATGAAGCGATCGGAATACTCGCCCATCAACGCATCAATTTTTTGCTCGTCGCGGGCAGTGCCCAGGGTCGCAATCACCAGCGCCTGCGTTTCACCGCGGGTGAACAAGGCAGTGCCGTGAGTACGCGGCAATACGCCGGTACGGATGGAGATAGGACGCACGGTCCGGGTGTCGCGGCCATCGATGCGGGGCTCGCCTTCCAGGATCTGCGAGCGGACAATCTTCGCTTCCAGATCAAACAGGATATTACCCACTTCGGTGGAGTCAGGAGCGGATTCGCCCTTGGCAACAGCCTGCTCGGCCAATGCGGCGCCTACCGCAGCAGTCGCGTCTTTCAACAACTGGGTACGGGCTTGCTTTTCTTTAGTCTGATAGGCAGCGCGCAACAAAGGCTCGGCCACTGCTGTCACAGCGGAGATCAAGACTTCATTCTTCGGCGCCGGCGCCCATTGCACTTCAGGCTTGCCGCCATCGCGCACCAGTTCGTGGATCGCATCGATCACGGCCTTCATCTGCTCGTGACCGTAGACAACCGCACCCAGCATGACTTCTTCAGACAATTGCTGCGCTTCGGATTCCACCATCAACACAGCTTGCTCGGTACCCGCAACAACCAGGTCCATCACGGAAGATTTCAACTGGGTCGTGGTAGGGTTCAGCACGTACTGGCCGTCGATGTAGCCGACGCGAGCAGCACCGACCGGGCCGTTAAACGGAACGCCGGAGACGCACAATGCAGCGGAAGCACCGATCATCGCAGCGATATCCGGATCGATTTCCGGGTTGACCGACAATACGTGCACGATGACCTGCACTTCGTTCATGTATCCCTCAGGGAACAATGGACGGATAGGACGGTCGATCAGGCGCGAAGTCAAAGTTTCTTTTTCGGAAGGACGGCCCTCACGCTTGAAGAAGCCGCCAGGGATGCGCCCGGCAGCATAAGTTTTCTCAAGGTAATCGACGGTCAGAGGGAAAAAATCCTGGCCTGGCTTGGCATCTTTACGGGCAACTACCGTTGCCAGCACAACCGTATCCTCGATGGAAACGAGTACCGCGCCAGAGGCTTGGCGAGCAATCTCGCCGGTTTCCAGGGTAACTTGATGTTGACCATACTGGAAAGTTTTCGTAACTTTATTAAACACAATGCGTCCTTTCTATTTTGCCGACAGATTTTCAGGCGCTGTCGTTCACCTCACCACGGACGACCCCAAGAGTAAGTTCGTCTTACTACAAACTACAAACCACAAATTACACGCAAACTACAGACTGCAAACAATATAAACGACAAAAAGCCCGCGACAGTAAACTGGCGCAGGCTTTTCTGCTATAAACCTTTTGCTGTAAAAAGCAATGAATTACTTACGCAAGCCGAGTTTTTCGATCAGGGAGCGATAGCGATTCAGGTCTTTACCTTTCAGGTAAGACAACAGGCTCTTACGGCGATTAACCATCATGATCAAACCACGACGGGAGTGATGATCTTTAGCGTGAGCTTTGAAGTGACCGTTCAGGTCGTTGATACGTGCAGTCAGCAAAGCAACTTGCACTTCCGGAGAGCCAGTGTCATTTTGACCACGGGCATTGTCCGCAACGATCGCGGCCTTAGCGTTTTTTTCGATAGACATAATATTCCTTAACATGCGATAACTAGAGTCTGAACCCTTGCTATCGTGATAACAACTCATCAATAAGATCTCGCCGGGATGGCAAGACGCGTGAATATAGCATAAAACTGATAGCGAATCAATTCAAGCGCCCCAACCTCTTTTATACGCCCAAGTTGACTAGATTTGCGGATTCAGTTTTTCCACTTTGGAATGCAGCTTGTTCAATGCCGACAAATAAGCCTTGGCGGAGGCAACCACGATGTCAGGATCGGCGCCGACGCCGTTCACGATACGGCCCGCCTTGGAAAGACGCATGGTGACCTCGCCCTGGGACTGGGTGCCGGTGGTGATCGCATTCACCGAAAACAGCAATAATTCGGAACCGCTCTGGGTCCTGGACTCAATCGCATTAACGATCGCATCCACCGGCCCGTTGCCATGCCCGTCGCAAGTGACCTCTTTGGAATCTATCGTGAAAACGATTTTTGCCGCCGGCTTTTCGCCGGTTTCCGAATGCTGCGCCAGCGAGACGAAGCGATAGTATTCATTTTCATGCGCATGCTCTTCGTCGGAGACCAGCGCCATGATGTCCTCATCGAAGATCTCGGACTTACGGTCCGCCAGTTCCTTGAAGCGCGCAAACGCGGCATTGACCTCCCCTTCGGACTCCAGCTTGATGCCCAACTCATCCAGGCGCTGCTTGAATGCATTGCGGCCGGACAATTTGCCGAGGACGATCTTGTTCGCACTCCAGCCCACGTCTTCGGCGCGCATGATTTCATAGGTGTCGCGCGCCTTCAGAATGCCGTCCTGGTGGATGCCTGATGCATGCGCAAACGCATTGGCGCCTACCACAGCCTTGTTCGGCTGCACGGCAAAGCCGGTAATCT
>DATHMC010000187.1:0-29896 GCA_035487495.1 Undibacterium sp. | reverse complement strand
TCGTTGACCCAGCCGTCGGAATATTCGAAGCCCCGGGTAAACACCGGTTTCAGCGGTTTGCCGGCGATATGGGTCTTCAGGTCTATGCTCCTGGAGCCGGGCAATAGTTCGCGGCGCGCCAGATGATCGTATATGAACAGCCCGGCCCTGATCATCCAGGCGGGGCGCTGGCTTTTCGCATGCGGCATCACAAAGCGCAGCGGCCACATGATGTGCGGCGCCGAGCGCAGCAGCACTTCGCGTTCTGTCAGCGCCTTGCGCACCAGATTGAATTCGTAATACTCCAGATAGCGCAGGCCGCCGTGGATCAGCTTGGTGGAAGCGGACGAAGTATGCGCGGCCAGGTCGTCTTTTTCGCACAGGACCACAGATAGCCCGCGTCCCGCCGCGTCACGCGCGATACCCGCGCCATTGATGCCGCCGCCAACGATCAATACATCACAATCCAGATTGCGCGGTGTCATCTCAGTGCGTCTGCCCGCCCTGCAGCTTGACGTCATCGGTTACCGCGACGGCGGTTTCCAGCGCCAGCTTCAAGCCGGAGACTATCGTATCCAGGGCCATGCTGGCCGCACCGGCATGGCGCGCCGCCTGTTCGGGCAGATAGGGGATGTGCACAAAACCGCCGCGCACCTGCGGATAGCGGGTTGCGATCAGGTGCGACATTCCATAGAAAACATGATTGCAGACATAGGTGCCGGCGGTTTGCGACACGCCGGCCGGTATGCCGGCGGCGGCCAGCGCAGCGGCGATCGCCTTGATCGGCAAACCCGAGAAATACGCTGCGGGCCCGCCGGCGACGATGGGCTCGTCAATGGGCTGACGGCCTGCATTATCCGGTATCCGCGCGTCGTCGATATTGAGTGCGACCCGCTCCAGGTCGATGCCGGTCCTGCCGCCGGCCTGCCCTACGCATAGCACGATGTCGGGATGCAGGGCCGCCATGTGCCGCTCCAGCGTGCTGATGCTGGCGCCGAATACGCAAGGCAACTCCACTGCGGTAACCTGGTAGCCGCCGATCCGCAAGCCATGCAGCCGGCGCGCAGCCTCCAGCGCCGGATTGATAGTCTCGCCGTCGAAAGGTTCAAAACCTGTGACCAATATGTTCATCGACCTGTACCAACTCAAAAAAAAGGATTCAACCGCCCCCGCAATGGCAGAAGCCATCGCCGCTGCGCTGAGGCTCTTTGCCGGAGAAATTCAAGATGGGCGGACAAGCGGCGCACCCAATAAGCGGCCCGCTCATGCCTTCTCGACACAATTGCGGCCATTGCGCTTGGCCCGATACAGTGCGCTGTCGGCCCTGGTCATCATGCCTTTCAGGTCGTCACCGGTCTGTATATGGGTGACGCCAAAACTCATCGTCACATGCAGGTCTGCCGCAATCACGCTCCAGTCGTAATTTTCTATCGCCTTGCGGATGCGGTTGCAGGCCTCGACCGAGCGGCCCTCCTTGGTACGCTCCAGCACCAGCGCGAACTCTTCGCCGCCTATGCGGGCCGCCATATCGCCGGAACGCAGGCATGAACGTATCAGGGCGCCGACATGCCGCAGCACGTCGTCGCCGACCAGGTGCGAATAGGTGTCGTTGACCTGTTTGAAGAAATCGATATCCGCCATCGCAAACGTAATATTGGCGGTGCGCCCGGTCAGACGCTGCGCCATCTGGTCTTCCAGCGCGCGGCGATTGGGCAGGCCGGTCAGCATGTCCTCATGCACCTGCACCCGCAAGGTGCGGTTGAAGTCTTCCAGCTGGTTGACCCTGGACTTATGCGCCTCGGCCTCTTGCTGCACCCGCTCCAGGTCCATCTTGGCGGCGAATATCTGCGCGCTGATCTGTGCCCGCTGGTCGCGCGACTTTAGCGTGACGGTATGAAACTCCTTGTACGTATTCAGGGCGGCGGCAAAGTCCTTGCTGCTCTCCTGCGCAGACGACATCATCTTCAGCAGGTCGAAAAGATGGGGGTAGTTCCCCAGCCGCAACGCGACCTCGCGGGCTTCCGTCAGGCAGGCGATGGCCTCGGCAATCTGCTCCATGCGCATCAGCAGCGCGCCTATCCTGACCTTGATATCCAGCTCTTCCTTGGTAAAGCCCAGGCCGGACAATTCACGCAAGGAAGACTCCAGCTGCTGCAATGCCTGGCGATACTCGCCGCGCTCTTCCAGTGCATGCGCCAGCGTTTCGTTAGCCAGCAACTGGATGCGCACCATGCCCGACTCATGCGCATACACCAGCGACTGGCGAGCCAGCTCGATCGCCTGGTCGAGCGTGCCGACATCGGCCGGCTTGCCGGCCTCGCACAATTCCTCGTAGTGGCTGACAAGGCTATCGGCCCAGTTATTCAAGGCCCTGGCATGGCCGCCCTTATCCGCGATACCCTCGCACAAGGCGGCAGCATCGCGAAAGATGTCTATCCCGCGTTCAAATTGCTGCGTAAAAAGAAAAACCACCCCCAAGGTGATCAGTATGTGCGGGTATTTTTGCCGATCGCCGATCTGGCGCACCAGGGCGATGGCTTTTTCGCAGTACTCGAGCGCGCTATTGGTATCGCCGAAAGCGATGAAGGTGCGGGCCAGGCCGTGCAGAATGTCGGTCTTCACATCCAGGCTCTTGCTTTGCTCCGCGTATTCCAGCGCGGCCTCAAAATCCCGTATCCCCATAGGGTCGTGAAAAATGATGCGGCAATTTCCCAACTTGCAATACAACTGGCTTAACAGGAGGCCATCCCCGTCTTGCTCCGCCAGACGCAGGGCCTGCTCCAGCAACAGTATGGTTTGGTCCGGACGACTGTCGATCGTTGCCTCTATATCGGCAAGCAAGGCCGGCAACGCGGCATCATGCTGAAACTTCCCTGGCAATTGATGTGACAAATTCGAGGCTCCGATCTGTTTCATAAGGTCATCGCTCATTAGGGCCTGTCAGCCATTAAATTGGGTGTGCGAATGGATCTAAAACACAGCAGGACCAGGCACGGGACGCGCAGTTTGGTGATCAAATCTGCGGCACGCAACAACGCCCTGCGGGGTTTCAACCCCATTCCCTCCAGGTTCATCCTCGGCGGCCCCATCTCCTGATTAAACGGCTGACAGGCCCAGTATACTTATCGCTTTACCGTAGACAATAAAATATCCCGTCAGGATATGCCAGCCTGGACATCAGGTTTAATGCAATCATGACAGGAAATGGTAATTTTCAATTCCAAGAATACTCTTATTGCGCTATTTCCCGAACAATTTGATGCATTTTGGTGAATGCTGATGCAAAGAAACAAATTGACGCACGCTCGCCCTGCACCGGCACTGCGTGCGACTCGGCATGTGGAAAATTGCAATTTTATCTACTTCACAGCATAATAAGCTTGCTCCACGAACAATACCGTCCCAGGCTACAATGGATCATGAGCGCGTATTACGATTGAATATCACACGACAAATTCTGTTGCCCATTGCCCTGGCCAGCCTGGCAACGGCCAGTCACGCCCAGACGCTGACCGTGGCCTGGCGCAACAAGCCCCCGCATCAATATGTAGAAAACCGCATAGAAAAGGGTATTTTGCTGGACAGGGCCAAACAGGTATTCAGCGAAGCCCATCTTGCGGCACGGTTTGTCGAAGAGCCGGCCAAGCGCATCTGGAACAATTTCAAAATTGGCACTAAGAACTATTGCTCGATAGGCTGGTACCGCCTCCCGGAGCGGGAATCCCTGGTGCAATTCAGCGTCATCTTCCACACCGACCCGCCGCATACCTTGCTGGTGGGTCCGGCGGCTGTCGCGCCGGTAAGGGCCCACAGGACCCTGGCCTCCCTGCTCACCGACAGCTCCCTGACGCTGGGCGTGGTGGACGGCGTGTCCTATGGGCCGGGACTGGATGCATTAATCAGGAGCAGCCGCAACAAGATAGAGCGCAGCACCACGTCGCCGATGGTGATGGCGCACATGATAGGCGCCAACAGGGCCTCTTTCATGTTCATCGACAGGGAAGACTGGGAGTTCCTGCACAAAAGGGAAAAGAGCCTGCAAGGCACGACGCAAATCGACCTGAAAGGCATGCCGCCGGGGCTGGACCGCTATATCGTCTGCAGCAAGGATGTTCCCGCCGCCGCGATGCAGAAAATCAACCGGGCACTGACCAAGTTAGTCCCGCAGAAAAAACCCTGAATCCGGAAATTTTTGTCCTAATGATGCAAATGCTCTTCATCATAGGTACGCAGCCAGGTCAGCTGCAGTATGCGCGCATCGCTGCTGGCCCTGTGCCTGGCCACCCTGAGCTCATTCGCTACCGTCGACTTGGTGGCATGCCAGGCGGATTCCTGCCTGGGAGTAATCACCTGGCGCAAATCTTCCAGCCTGAACCTGGGCGCGCTCTGGGCGGCCTCAAACAGGCGCGCCATCCAGACATAGTCCTGAGCCCAGCCATCGGTATATACGGTATTGCCATTGAGAAAAAAATTGAGCTGTTCGGCGACAAACACGGCAGAGCGGCCGCGTTCTACCAGGATTTCACGGGGAATATGGTGCGCCCTGGCGGCGTCTATGTCCCAGTGCTGCCAGTCCAGTTCGGGCCTGATCAGGGTACACCAGCCCTCGCCATGGCGGCCGGAGAATCCGACCTCGATAGGATAGCTGCCGGCGCCAAATCCGGAAGCCTCAAAATCGATAATGATAGGAACGGTCATCACCGCGCTCCCCCCAGTACAAGCCGGCGCTCGCGGCGGGAATATTTCCTTTGTGGCCTGGCCGGCTGAAAATCGGCTACGTCGCACTTCATCAGAGACTCGCAATATTGGAATTCATGACAAGATCAGCAGGCAATCATTGTGCCTGAATTTCGTCATAATGCAAATCGTTTGAAAGCGGGGGCGGGCAGCTCCAGCCCATTTCCATCTAAATCCTCAGTCCAGTTTTGCCAAACGTTGCCTGATGTCATCAGCTTGTCCAAAATTGGGATTGATTTGCAGTGCCCGCTTGTACGCGGTGACGGCTTCGACTTTCTGGCCGCTTTCTTCCCTCACCACGCCGAGGTGATAAAAATATTCCGCGGTAGGATTGCCGCTGCTGGTGATCGACTCCAGCATGCCCAGAGCCGCCTTGTTGTCGCCGCGCGCACGCTTGACCCACGCATAGGTATCTTTCAACGAAGGCTCATTCGGGAACAACTGCACCGCCTTGGCGCCCCAGCGCTCGGCGTCGTCCAGGCGCTCCTTGCGGTCAGCGGCCATCCACGCCAGATTATTGTAGGCAACAACCAGCTTGTCATTCAGGCGCAGCGCAGTTTCATAGGAGGCATAAGCCTCGGCCCACTGCTTATCCTGTTGGTAATACATGCCCAGCCTGAGCGGTATTTCCTCCATGGTCGGAGCCAGCTTGCCGGCCTCTTGCAAGGCGCTGATAGCGCCCTTGATATTCCCCTCGCTCATCTGCAGCTGGCTTTGCGCCATCAACGGCAAAGGATTGTTTGGGGCCAGCGCGCGCGCCTTCTCCAGCGCCGGCGCAGCGTTGCGATTATCTTTCAATGCCATATACGACATGCCCAGGCCGAGATACGCCGGCGCGTAGTCGGGCTGCAGCTTGATGACCTTGCCGAAGTATTCGGCCCCCTTGGCCGGATTTCTCAAGCTGTTGAAATACAGGTCGGCGAGCGCCAGCAAAGGCGTAGGCGATTGCGGGGCCAGCTCGGCCGCCTTCAGCAGCTCCCTTTCTGAATCCGTCCAATTTCCCTGTAAATGATAGACAGCCCCCAGTATCAGATGGCTCTGTGCACTCTTCGGATCGATATCAACGGCCTTTCGCAATAACCGGATCGCCTCGCCATCGTTTTTCTTGAGGCGCGCCACTTCCGCCTGGCCGATCAGCGGCAGCGGCGATCTAGGCTGTTTGAGGGCCGCCTGTTTGAACAATTTTTCCGCCAGGTCCCATTGCTTGTTTTTCAAGGCAGCCACGGCCTGCTCATATTCCGGCGAATTCTTCGCGGCAGACGGCGTGCCCGGTTTCGCCGGGGCAACCAGGCTTGCAGCCGGATCGGAACCGACAGGTTTATCGACTGCAGCCAGGCTGATGCCGGAAACGGCCAGCAATGCCAGCAGGCCGAGGTTTCTGCTTGTACGGGTCATGGCGAGTACTTTCAAAAGGACACGCCAGGGATTGCGGTCACGGCGTATCGCCAATATACGCCATTACTCGTAGCGCAGACAATCCACCGGCAACAGCCTGGACGCGCGACGCGCCGGGTAAAAGCCGAAGAAAATGCCGACAAAGCTGGCAAAGCCGCAGGCTATCGCCATCGCCCCCGCTCCGATGATCACTTCCAGCGTGCCCGTCGACGTAATCGCCGCCGCCCCGCCCATCGCGCATAAAATGCCGATAATGCCGCCGACCAGGCAGATCACCACCGCCTCGGTCAGGAATTGCAGCAATACATCGCGCGGCTTGGCGCCGATCGCCATGCGTATCCCTATCTCGCGGGTACGCTCGGTCACCGAGACCAGCATGATATTCATGATGCCGATGCCGCCGACCACCAGCGAGATCGCGCCTATCGCCCCCAGCATCGCAGAAAGCCCGGCGCTGATCTTGGCGCCGGTCTCGGCTATCGATGCCAGGTTTTCTATGCGGAAATCGTCGGGCTGCTCCAGCCGTATCCTGTGCCTGTCGCGCAATACCTCCTTGATATCCTGGTCCGCATCTTTCAGCGTCTTTTCATTCCTGCCCTGCACCACCACATAATGGACATTGCTGGGAAAGGCGCTGCGCATCAAGGTCGCGCGCGCGGTGGTGATCGGGATCAACACCATGTCGCCCAGGTCGCCGCCGTCAAACATCCGGCCCTCGCCCTGCAGCACGCCGACTACCTGGAACGGCACATTGTCGATGCGGATGAACTTGCCCAGCGGATTGCTTTTATAAAAAAAGTCCGCCGCTATCTTCCTGCCTATCACGACCATGCGAGCCGCGCCGCGTATGTCCGATTCGCTGAAATAACTGCCCTGTTCTATCTTCCAGTTCCGAACCTTGAACATCGCCGGCGTAATCCCCAGCACCGCATTATTGGAGTTTTCGCTCCCCGCCGATATCTGGAAAAAACCCTGCAGTGCGGGCGCAGCCCCATTCAGGCTGGACAAGCCGTCCAGGGCCACCGCGTCTTCCACCGACAAGGACGGCGCCGTACCGCTGCGCGCCTTCACTCCCTGGGTGCGATTGGCGCCGGGCGAGATGATCATCAGGTTGCTGCCCAACACCTCCAGCTCCTTGCTGATGAACCGGCGCGCGCTGTCCCCCACTGCCAGCATCATCACCACCGACGTGATGCCGATGATGATGCCCAGCATGGTCAGCGAAGTGCGCAGTCGATTCGCATTCATCGAGCGGAAGGCTTCAACAAAAACCTGGATAAAATTCATTGATCTATTCTCTCTATGACGGATCAGGACACCAATTGCCCGGCAGCAACCTCATGGCTCAGCGCCAGCTGGCGCAAGCCCTCGACAGCGGGCCCGTCATACAGCACGCGGCCGTCCTTCAGGCGTACCAGGCGCTTGCTATAAGCGGCAATATCCGGCTCATGCGTGACCAGCAGTATCGTGATGCCGCGCTCTGCATTCAACTGCTGCAGGGAGCGCATGATCTCCACGCTGGTCTGCGTATCCAGATTGCCGGTCGGCTCGTCCGCCAATATCAACGGCGGATCGCCGACCAGCGCCCTGGCGATCGCCACCCTTTGCTGCTGGCCGCCGGATAACTGGTTAGGCATGCGCTTTGCGTAGTCTTTCAAGCCCACTTTCTCCAGCTCCAGCAATGCCTTCCTGTATGCCTTGTCGCGCGAGACGCCGGCATAGATCAGCGGCAGCGCGACGTTCTCCGCCACGCTCATGCGCTTGATCAGGTTAAAGCTCTGGAACACGAAACCTATGGTGCGATTGCGTATCGCCGCCAGTTCGCTGCGCGACAGGCTCAGGGTATCGACGCCGTTCAGTTTGTAGGTGCCGCCGCTGGCCTGGTCCAGGCAACCGAGAATATTCATCAGGGTCGATTTGCCGGAACCGGATTGCCCCATTACGGCCAGGAAATCGCCGTGCGGCACCAGCAGGTCTATGCCGAACAACACCCGGGTTTCGACGCCGCCGGAAAAATAGCTTTTGGCGACCTGATGGATGTCGATCAAGCCCCTGGTGCCGATGTTCCCCGCAACGCTGCCCATCACTGCGCCCCCGCGCTCTTGTCCAGCGCGCGGGTAATCACCTTGTCGGCGAGGCTCAGGTCGCCGGACAATACTTCGGTAAAACGGAAATTGGACAAGCCTATCTTGACGTCCACCGGTTTGGCCCGATTCTTGTCATCCAGCTTGTAGATCTTGAAGGAACGCGTCACTTCGCTCTTGCTGCGGAAGCCGACATCGTCGTCCGCGTCCGGGCCCGGCAAACTGGCAGTGGCGCTGGCCGGAGCCGATTTATCCGCATTCTTTGCCGCTTCCTTCTGCTTCTTCGCTTCCCTGGCCAGCTCTTCATCGCTCAGCTTGTAGCGTAGCGCCGCGGTCGGAATGCGTAGCACGTTCTGGCGGCTGCCGACTACCAGCCTCACCTGCGCGGTCATGCCGGGTTTCAGCAACTCGTCCCGGTTGTCCACATCCAGCACGACGTTATAGGTCACGACATTTTGCTGCACATTGGCGGCCAGGCGGAACTGCCGCAGCGTCGCGTCGAATTCGCGATCGGGGTAGGCATCCACCACAAAACGCGCCGGCTGCCCCTGCTTCAACGCGCCGACATCCGCTTCGGACACATTGGTATCGATCTGCATCTTGGTCAGGTCGCGCGCGATCTGGAACAGGTTGGGTGTCTGGAACGAGGCGGCGACCGTTTGGCCCAGGTCTATCGTGCGCTTGATGATGACGCCGTCTATCGGCGAACGGATCACGCTGTTATTGAAGTCGGCGCGAACCCGGTCCAGCTGCGCCCTGGCCAGTTGAATATTGGCGTCCGCCACTTCGACTTCACGCCGGGCCTGGTCCAACGCGCTGGCCGAGATATAGTTCTGCGTGACCAGCTTCTGGTTGCGCTCCAGCGTGGCTTGCGCCAGCCGCTTCGAGGATTCGGCCGACGCCAGGCTGGCTTCGCCCTGCTTGATCTGCGCATTGAAGATGGTCGGATCCAGCCGCAGCAGCACCTGGCCCTGCTTCACGCGATCGTTAAAGTCGGCCTTCAGCTCCATCACCGTGCCGGAAACCTGTGAGCCGACATTGATCAACGCCACCGGATTCAGGGTGCCGCTGGCGGTCACCGTCTGCGTGATCGTGCCCTTGTCCACGGTCGCGGTACGGAATTTAGGCTCTTCGTCTTTCGGCGCCTGCTGTTTATGCTGGTAGTACCAGGCGCCTGCCCCCAGTACCAGGATACCCACTGCAACTGCGATACGTTTTTTAGTTATAAAGGCCATCGGCTTACCATCAAGGATAATCGGTCAGCGGCCCCAAACGGAAACAGGGCCGTACTTGGATCAAACAGGGAACATTGAAATAGCATGTCGATTTGACAAACCATGCTAGCATAAGATGCCGAAATCGCAACTTAGTTCCGGCGATATTTCCGGCAATTGCAGCCCTGCCTTATCACCGGCGGAAAGCGCTTTGCGTTTCGATTACAATCTCGGCATCCACTTTCGTTCGCAGCTACAAGGAGCATCGCTTTGTCACACCAGGAATTCGCTTTATATGTAGACGATTTGTTGTCCAGTCCCTATGCGATGTCGGCCTTTGTCAGCCTGAAGGAAAAAGGCGCGGCTTTCGACGTCCGCAAAATCAAGCTGGGCACGCAAAACTTCCAGGCCGCCTATCGCGACCGCTCGCTGACCGGCAGGGTGCCGACCTTGACGCACGGCGATTTCCACCTGTCCGAATCTTCCGCGATCTCCGAATACCTGGAGGACTTGCTGCCGCCGCCGGACCACACCGCGCTCTATCCTGCAGATATGCAGCAGCGGGCGCGCGCCAGGCAAGTCCAGGCGTGGCTGCGCAGCGACTTCATGCCGATACGCAGCGAGCGTTCCACGATGGTGGTGTTCTATGAACCGGTAAGCACGCCGCTGTCCGAAGCCGCGCAGGAGTCGGCCGAGTTGCTGTTCCATGCTGCGGACAGCCTGCTGGCGGACGGCGCGGACTACCTGTTCGGCAACTGGTGTATCGCCGACGCCGATCTGGCGCTGATGCTGAACCGCCTGCTGCTGAACGGCGATGCGGTGCCGGGAAAACTGGCGCGTTATGCGCAGCTGCAATGGCAAAGGCCGTCCGTACAGGCATGGCTGGCGCTGGACCGCAGCGCATCTCTATAGAACACGCGCTGACAAGGAAGGCCGCCGCATGCAAACCTCAGACTCCGATCGCATCTCATCGCTGGCCGAACTGGAGGCCTTGTATGGCACCGTCGGCACCGCCTCGATACGCAAGGAAGTGGACTACCTGCATCCCCACTACCGGGCGCTGATTGCGGCTTCGACCTTCGCCGTGCTGTCGACTAGCGGCCCTGGAGGACTGGATGCGTCCCCCAGGGGCGATCCGGCGGGCTTTATCCAGATTGCTGACGACAACACCCTGTTGCTGGCAGACCGGAGAGGCAATAACCGCATCGACAGCCTGCGCAACATACTCGGCGATCCGCGCGTGGCGCTGCTGTTCCTGATCCCCGGCCTGGGGGAAACGCTGAGGGTGAACGGCCGCGCGCATATCAGCGTCGCGCCCGAGTTGTTGCAGCGCTTTGCGGTGAACGAGAAGGCTCCGCGCTCGGTACTGGTGATCCACGTGGAGACGGTGTTCTTCCAGTGCTCGCGCGCCATCCTGCGCGCCGATCTGTGGAACGCCGCGCGTCACGTGGACAAGAGCAGCCTGCCTTCGGCCGGCGCCATCCTGGCGACGCTGACGCAGGCGGAAATTGACGGCAGGCAGTATGACGAGGAATTGCCCCAGCGCCTGAAAACCACGCTCTATTGAGAGCGCGTTATCCTCATCAGCCAGGCCAGACCCAGCACGGACAAGGCCAGCGCCAGCGGCAGCAGCCCCCATATATTGAATTGCACGCCAAAATAGGCGGCGCCGGCCCATGCCATGCTGGCCAGCAATTCCGCAGAGTTGGCGATCCACTGCGAAGCGCCGCGCTTGTTGAACTGGGCGCGCGATCCGGGCTTGGCCAGCCACAGGTTGCTCAGGCTGACGGCCAGCATCGCGGCAGCCAATACGATAGCCAGCACCAGCCCGCCGGCAAAATTTTTCAACATCAGCCAGAACAGCGCCGGCAACACCAGCGCCAGTATCGGAATGAACGCCGCCGCCAGTTTTGCATGCCGTATGGTCGCCTGGTCAGCCGGCGCGATCTGCAGCAGGTCCGGCGCCTCTTCCGCGGAAATGATGATCCAGATCAGCGACGCCGCCAGCGAGCAGACCAGGAAAGTCATCGAAGCGGCGATACCCGGCAGCGCGATATCCTTCTTCAGGAATATCAGGAAGAACATCGGCAGCAGATACAGCAACTGCATGAATATCTGCGAAATCAGGTGCGGGTCGCGCACTATCAGCCGCCATTCCTTGCGCAGCACGCTGGACCATAAACCGGAACGGAATTTCAGGCGCACCGGGCCGGCAGGCCGCTTGGCGGCGACCGAAACGCCGGCTGCCTGCTGCACGCCGCGCACAAAGAACTGGTGGGTGAAATGGACGGTCAGCATGAAGAATGCGACCCCGCACAGGCCGAAGGCCAGCACCTCCAGCGGCGCACCGAATACCGCGCGCGCCGGCAGCCAGATGCCGCTGTCCGGACCAAGGACGGCGCCGGCCTCGAATAACGGCAGCAGCCTGGCCATCAGGGTGCCCCGGAAGCCCTGTCCCAAGGAGCCAAAGGCTTGGGACATCAGGAAAATCACCGCCCCCGACAGCGCCCCCAATAGCTGCGCCGCGGTACGGGTGCGGCGCACGCCGATCAGCCTGACTAGCAGCAAGGTCAACAGGATGGACAGCGATGATGCAAGCAGCGCCATGCTGATCAGCACCGGATAAATGCCCAGCCAGCGCGGCTGCCCCAGCAGCAGGCCGACATGTGCGAACGGCGTCAGGAATACCAGGAAGATGGCGGACACGCCCAGCGTGATGCCGAGCAGCCGCACGGTAAAGATATGCCGCGACGGCAGCGGCGACGATAACAGCAGATCCAGGTCGCCGCGCTCAAACAAGGCCTTGACGCTGCTGCTCAGCCCCAGCGACAGCATAAAACTGAACACGACCGCAAGTGCAACACCGGCTATCCTGATCAGGTTAAACGCGGGCTCGCGCGTCAGCGGCGGCAGCACGCGCAGCATGGACCATACCAGGAAGTGCAATGCCAGCAGCGCTACCGCAATAACCGCCATGCCGGGCACGGACATTCCGCGCTTGCCGGCCTTGGCCTTGACGCCATTGGACGAACCCAGTTCGTAGAAAAACAGCCGGCACTCATGCCGCAGCAGCCAGGCCGTGCCGCCCGCCTTCAATGCAAGAGCGCTCATGCGGCCTGCTCGGTCAGTTGCAGGAAGACCTCCTCCAGCGTACCTTGCCCTATGCTGGTGCGGCTGCGCAATTCGTCCAGCGTGCCTTCGGCGATCAGCTTGCCGTGCTGGATGATGCCGATGCGCTCAGCCAGGCGTTCGGCCACGTCCAGGATATGGGTAGTCAGGATCACGGTGCCGCCGCGCCGGACATGCTCCAGCAGCAAATCCTTTACCTGGCGGGCAGCGGCGGCGTCCAGCCCGGTCAGCGGCTCGTCCAGGATGATCAGTTCGGGCTGGTGGATCAAGGCGCCGGCCAGCGCCAGTTTTTGCTTCATGCCGCGCGAAAACCCCTCGGTCAGCTCATGGGCATGCTGGCTCAGGTCCAGCCAGTCCAGCAACTCCCGCGCGCGCGGTTCCGCCTGCGCCGCCGAAATACCCCACAGGCCGGCGACAAATTCCAGGTACTCAACCGGCTTAAGCTTGCCGTACAGCATGGGGTCGTCCGGCAAATAGGCCAGCGGCCGCTTGGCGCGCTCCGGGTCGGCGGCCAAGTCCACTCCCAGCACCCGTATCGTGCCCTCGTCCGGCGTCAGCAAACCGGCCACCATGCGCAAGGTCGTGCTCTTGCCGGCGCCATTCGGCCCGAGCAGCGCATACAACTCCCCACGCCTGACGACGAGATTCAGCCTGTCGACGGCGGGCCGTCCGAAATTTTTGGTCAAACCCGTCAGTTCAAGCGCTGCAGCGGAAAATTCTGTGCTCATTTAACAATTCCAAAAGGGGCTACGCACCCCCAAAATATCGCCTGTGGGGGAATTCAATCTACAATGTTTGCCATATTAACAATTTTTAAATTTACGCTAAAGAAATTTTTGAGATGGATGGGCCGCTGCAGCGATAAAGACCTGTCAGCAATAAATTGTCCAATGGCAAGCAAACAGTTTGTTATGATGGAGGTATTTTGTAGAAGATGGTCGGCATTAATAGATAAAAGTCGTGCGCAACTCGCACCGTATCCGCATACATTCGCTCCTACTTACCCATGATAATTCGCAGAGCCACCATCGAGGACGCTAAAAATCTTAGTGCGCTAGCTATCCAGGTGTGGCTGCACGCCCATGCAAAACAGGGCATCAGTAACGGCATCGCCGGCTACGTTTTTTCAGAGCTGGGCGAAGAAAACCTGAAGCGCCAGATCAAGGATCAGGACAAGACCATCCTGCTGGCCTACCAGGAAAAATTCCTGGTCGCCTACGCGGTGCTCGACCTGAGTTCCACCTGCACCGATGCGCCGATGATACAGACCGAGCTGACCACCTTCTACGTGCAGGAACACTGCACGCACAAGGGCATAGGCACGCAACTGTTTGCCGAGTGCCTCAGGCGCTCCATCAATGACAACGGCAAATCGGCGCTGTGGCTGGCAATCAGCACGCAAAACAATCCGGCCGTGGATTTTTGCCGCAAGCAGAACATGATCTTGCTAGGCTTCAGCAATTTTGAGCTGGGAACCGAGCGGCATGAGAATTACCTGCTGGCCGGCGGCGACCTGTAAATCCCGCCGTTCCCACCACACCACCGCACCACCGCACTGAGGAATTCCCGATGCTTGGCACTCACGACCTCGCCTTGTTTATCGTATCCGGCTTGCTGCTGAATATGGTACCCGGCCCGGATTCCTTGCTGATCATGACGCGCAGCGCGGCACAGGGCTGGCGCGCCGGCAGCAGTGCCGCTCTGGGCATAGGCACGGGCACGCTGGTGCATGTTTTTGCGGCTGCGCTGGGCCTGTCGGCGATACTGGCCACCTCGGCGACCGCCTTCATGGTCGTCAAACTGGCCGGCGCCGCCTATCTGCTGTATGTAGGCGCACAGCTGCTGTTCAGCAAAACCAAGGCCGCGCAGACCGACGCAGCAGAAAGACCGGCGCCACGGCTGAGCCGGCGCCAGATTTTTCTGCAGGGCCTCATGACCAATGTGCTCAATCCCAAGGTCGCACTATTTTTCCTGGCCTTTGTGCCGCAGTTCATCCGTCCGGACGCCGCCTGCAAGCCGGCCGCATTCATCCTGCTCGGTTTTATCTTCAATTTCAATGGCATGTTGTGGTGCCATTTCCTCGCGCTCTCCAGCGCGTTCGCCGGCGACAAGATCAAGCTCAACAGCGGCCTGGTGAAATGGCTGAACCGCCTGGTAGGCGGCGTATTTGTATCGCTTGGATTGAAGCTGGCGTTCGGCAGGCAACATTAGGATAGGCAACCGCAGCCCCCTCATCCCGCCCGCAGTCTCCCGGTGAAATAACCGGAATGTCACGTGGACACAAAAACGGCACGCCGCCGTTTGGCGGCATGCCGTCCGCGATCAGGCCCGCAGAGCGGCGATACTTGGCTCTGCCCCGCCAAACCGGATTTCCGGATGGCGTTTGGCAATCATTTCCTGGATTTCCTTGACCCGTTTCATAGGCGCGTCGAGTATCAGCAATACTTGCCCTTTTTCAATATCCTCGGTAAATGGCTTCAGATGGGAATTCGGGATCGCCGCAGCGGCCATGCCCGACGCCCAGGAACCAAACAAGGCACCGCCAAACACCGCGAACAGCATCGCGATGGTCCTCAGCTCTATGCCTTCCGGCGGAAAGATCAGGAGCAGGCTGCCGGCGAACAAGCCGACCAGGCCGCCGATTACGCTGCCGATTTCTGCACCGTGCACGAGGTCGGTTTTTTGCAGGAAATTAGCCTCCGGCATATCAGGCAACAAGGTCCCCTCTTTGGCATGGAAATGCATATGCTTCTCTTCTATGCGCGCCAACAGCAACTCATCCAGCATAGCGCGTGCACTGGAAACGTCCGGCAGCATGAAATAAAGTCTGCGTCTCATAGTGATCTCCTCTTTCTCTCTGGGAAGACCGCGGCCGACTACCACGGCCTATATACGATCTTGTTCTTTCGTTATAGCAAATTCTGCTCAGATATCCAGAGATATGTGGAGGCATAGGGAAGCCCTATGGAAAGGAAAATCCGGATTGCCTGGCCGCCGCCGGCGTGCCTATGGGAAAATCGGGGGCTGAGATATACTGAGGCTGACCGATACAGTATTCCTGACCTATTCCCATGAGGACCTATGCCAGAAAAGTCAGATCACGCCATTCAGAACGCCGTGTCAGCCGCCACCTCTTCGCTGGTGGCCTTTGCTATCTGCGTTGCGGCGTTCTTGCCGCCTGCTTCGCACACGACCTTGCATTCCACGATGCTGACCGTCATTGCGGGCCTGGGCATAGGGATCAGCTGCATCCTGCATTTCGTTTTCGTCGGCCTGACGGCGCAAAGAACGGGCCGTTCCGTTGCCCTGTGGGTGTTCCTGGCCTTGATCTCGTTCCCGCTGGGGTCCATCATAGGCTTGATCTTATTAAGCTGGCTGAAAGACGAACAACAGCAGGCCAAGCCAGGCGAGCAATGAGGCCGGCCGCACATTCATGCCGAGGCGACATCATGCCGCCCGTGAGCGGAAATACTAACCGGCCCGTTTGGCCGTGATGGCGTTACCAGCGCGGCTGACGGCCTTGCGCCCCAGGTGCTGTGAAATATACTGGCCCGCATCCACCACCGCATCCAGGTCGATGCCGGTTTCTATGCCCAGTCCCTGCATCAGGAACAACACGTCTTCGGTGGCGACATTGCCGGTAGCGCCTTTTGCGTAAGGGCAACCGCCCAAGCCCGCCACCGACGAGTGAAAGATGGAGATGCCGACTTCCAGGCTGGCATAGATATTCGCCAGCGCCTGGCCGTAAGTGTCATGGAAGTGGCCGGACAGGCGCCCGACCGGGAATTCCTGTACCGCCCTTTGCATGACGGTCTGTACCTGCCTGGCCGTGCCTACGCCTATGGTATCGGCGATGTCGATTTCATCGCAACCCAGGTCGCGCAGGCGCCGCACTACGTCCGCCACGCTGTCCGGCTCTACCTTGCCCTGATACGGGCAACCGAAGGAACAGCTGATGCTGCCGCGCAGCCTGAGCTTGTGCAGCTTGGCCGCCTGCGCCACTGCGCGGAAACGCTCTATCGATTCGGCGATGGAGCAATTGATGTTGCGCTGTGAAAAAGCCTCGGACGCGGAGCCGAAGATCACGACCTCGTCCGCGCCCGCCGCCAGCGCGGCGTCAAAGCCCTGCATGTTCGGCGTCAATACCGAATACACTACGCCCGGCTTGCGCCGGATGCCGGCCATCACTTCGGCCGAAGTCGCCATCTGCGGCACCCATTTCGGCGACACAAACGAAGCCGCTTCGATATTGGCAAAACCGGCGCCGGTCAGCATGTCCACTAGCGCGATCTTGACGTCGGCAGTGATGGTTTCCTTTTCGTTCTGCAGGCCGTCGCGCGGACCTACTTCGACGATTTTTACCGCTGCGGGTAAAGTCGTATTTGTAGCAATGCTCATGTCAGTATCCTTTTAATCTATCGACCATGCCGCTGACCGGCAAGCCCTGCTGCATCGCCTGTATCTTGCCGGCGATCTGGCGCGCACTGTCTTCCCGCAAGGTCAGCGCCGAGATATGCGGCGTCATGCTGATGCGCTGCTCCTGCCAGAACGGGTGCGCCGCAGGCAAGGGTTCTTCGTTGAATACATCCAGTGTAGCGCCGGCGAGATGTTCCTGCTGCAGCAACTGCAGCAAGTCGGCGTCCACCAGGTGCGCGCCGCGCGCCACGTTGACCAGATACGCGCCGCGCGGCAGCTTGGACAGGTTATGCGCATTCAGGATGCCGACCGTGTCTTCAGTCAGCGGCAATATGCAGACCAGCACCCGCGTTGCGCGCAGGAAGGTATCCAGGCCCTGCTCGCCCGCATGGCAGGTCACACCCGGCAGCTGTTTTTGCGTGCGACTCCAGCCGTGCAGCGGGAAGCCGAACTGCTGCAATGCTTGCGCAATACGGCCGCCCAGCACGCCCAGTCCCAGGATGCCGACGCTGAATTCAGCTTTATCGTAGGGCTTCAGGAAGCGCCACTGCTGCCTGTCGCGCTGCATCTGGTAGCTGTCCAGCCGGCGGAAGTAGCGCAGTACCGCATGGCTAACGTACTCCGCCATCTGTATGCCCATGCCGGCGTCGTCCAGGCGCACCACCGGCACGCCGTGCGGCAACGCATCGCCCAGCTGCAATATCGCATCGACCCCGGCCCCCAGATTGAAGATCGCCTTCAGGCCGCGGCGTCCGTGCAGCATCGCGGCAGGCGGCTTCCAGACTATTGCATAGTCGGCGGCGGCGGCATCGCCTTCCTGCCAGATGCGGATCTTCGCCTGCGGCAACTCCCTTTCCAGCACATCCAGCCAGGGTTGTGCAGCACCGCCTGTCGCATGAAAAATGATGTCCACGTCGGTCCCCTGCGGCGGCCTATTCGGGCAGCTTGAATGCCAGCAGCTGCGCGCCTTCCGCCACCTGGTCGGCCACCGCATACAATACCTCATCCACCACGCCGTCAACCGGCGCAGAGATGGTGTGCTCCATCTTCATCGCTTCCATGATCATCAGCGCGTCGCCCTTCTTCACCTGCTGGCCCTGGCTGACCATCACCGCGACGATCTTGCCCGGCATCGGCGCGGTCAGGCGTCCACCTTCGGCCTCGGCCTCGCCGGCATGCGCCAGCGGATCGGCATAATGCAGCACGGTATGGTTGCCGCCTGTGAACACATGGACGTTCTCGCCATCCTGCACTACGGTGCCGTGCACGGTCTGCTCGTCCAGCTTCAGGCTATGGTCATGCGGGCCATGCCTGTCGTTCCTGACGATTGTGACCCTGGATTGTTGTCCGCCCGCAGAGATATCCCAGCCTTCGGCCAGGTAGCCGACGGCTACCTCGTGTGCGTGATTTTCTTCGGTGTATCGCAGGGTGCGCAGCAAGGTGCCGTTCATGCGCCAGCCGCGGCTGGACTGCCAGGGGTCGCCTTGCCCCTCATGCCGCTCAGACTGCAATTGCGCCACTGCAGCCAGCGCCAATACCGGAACAGATGCCGCTGCCGCTTGCGGGAACAGTTCCGCCTGGTTGCGCTCTATCAGGCCGGTATCCAGGTCTGCGCCGGAAAAGGCCTTGCCGCCGATCAGCCTCTGCAGGAAAGCGATATTGGTCGACAGGCCGACGATCTGGTACTCGGCCAGCGCCTGCGCCATACGCGACAGCGCTTCTGCCCTGTCCTTGCCCCACACGATCAGCTTGGCGATCATGGGATCGTAGAAAGGCGAGATGCTGTCGCCCTCGCGCACGCCGCTGTCTATCCTGACCGCTGCCGGCAAATCGAGCACTCCGCCCAGTTCAAACGACACCGCCTGCGGCGTGCGGTTATGGCGCAGCGTGCCTATCGACGGCAGGAAACCCTTTTCCGGATTCTCTGCATAAATCCTGGCTTCGATCGCATGGCCGTTGATGCTCAGTTGCGCCTGCTGCAAAGGCAGCGCCTGGCCGGCGGCCACGCGCAATTGCCACTCCACCAGGTCGGTGCCGCTGATCATTTCCGTGACCGGATGCTCCACCTGCAGGCGGGTATTCATTTCCATGAAATAGAAAGAGCCGTCCTGGTTGGCGATGAATTCCACGGTGCCGGCGCCGACGTAGCCGACCGCCTTGGCGGCGGCAACGGCGGCTTCGCCCATCGCGGCGCGGCGCTCGGCCGTCATGCCGGGGGCCGGCGCTTCTTCCAGTACTTTCTGATGGCGGCGCTGCACCGAGCAATCGCGTTCAAACAGGTAGACGCAATTGCCGTGAGTATCGGCAAACACCTGGATTTCGATATGGCGCGGACGGGTCAGGTATTTTTCCGCCAGCACCTTGTCGTCGCCGAAGGAGGAAATCGCCTCGCGTTTGCAGGAAGCCAGCGCCGCCTTGAAGTCGGCGCTGTGTTCTATCACGCGCATGCCCTTGCCGCCGCCGCCGGCGCTGGCCTTCAGCAGCACCGGGTAGCCGATGCGGTCGGCCTCGCCTTGCAGGAAGTCCGCATCCTGGTTATCGCCGTGGTAGCCGGGCACCAGCGGCACGTTGGCCTTTTCCATCAGCGATTTCGCCGCCGACTTGCTGCCCATCGCGCGGATTGCCGAAGCCGGAGGTCCAATGAACACCAGGCCGGCCTTGGCGCAGGCATCGGCAAACTCGCTGTTCTCGGACAGGAAGCCGTAGCCGGGATGGATTGCCTGCGCACCCGTCGCCAGCGCCACCTCGATGATCTTGTCGGCGCGCAGATAGCTTTCCTTGGCCGATGCCGGCCCTATCAATACCGCTTCGTCGCACACCGCCACGTGTTTTGCATCGGCATCGGCTTCCGAATATACGGCCACGGTCTTGATGCCGAGGCGGTGCGCTGTAGCTGCTACACGGCAGGCAATTTCACCGCGATTGGCGATCAGGATTTTGCTGAACATGGCTTTGGTCTCTCACAAAAATTTTATTATCCAGGCGCCGATCCATATCGACGCTGTGCTTCTCGTTAGCTTCAGAGGCTGCTGCAAAATTGGCCTGGACTCGACGCCCCACCAGCCGTCGCCGACGAAGACCGTGCTTTAGCACGGCTAGCAGGCGCAACAAGGTCAGGGCGATTTTTCAACGGCCTCTTTTATCACTTGCAGCCGCCGGCTTCGGCTACGCCGCGCGTCTTCAAGCCCAGCTTGGCCAGCAATACCCGGTCGTCCTCGGCGTCCGGGTTGCCGGTCGTCAGCAGCTTGTCGCCGTAGAAAATCGAATTGGCGCCGGCCAGGAAGCACATCGCCTGTACAGCTTCGCCCATCTGGCGGCGGCCCGCGGACAGGCGCACGCGCGCTTTCGGCATCGTGATGCGCGCCACGGCAATAGTCCTGACGAACTCCAGCGGATCGAGCGGATCGAGACCGTGCAAGGGCGTGCCCTCCACCTGCACCAAGTGGTTCACCGGCACCGATTCAGGATACGGGTTCAGGTTGGCCAGTTGCGCGATCAGGCCGGCGCGCTGACGGCGCGATTCGCCCATGCCGACGATGCCGCCGCAGCATACTTTCAGGCCGGCGTTGCGCACATGGCCCAGGGTATCCAGCCGGTCCTGGTATTCGCGGGTGGAAATCACATTGCTGTAAAACTCGGGCGCTGTATCCAGGTTGTGGTTGTAATAGTCCAGTCCTGCTTCCTTCAGGCGTTCCGCCTGTTCCTCTTTCAGCATGCCCAGCGTCGCGCAGGTCTCCAGGCCCAGGGCCTTCACTTCGCGCACCATCTCTTCCACCTTGTCCATGTCGCGGTCTTTCGGCGACCGCCAGGCGGCGCCCATGCAGAAACGGGTCGCGCCATTGTCCTTGGCGGCGCGCGCCGCATCCAGCACTTCTTCTATGCCCAGGATTTTCTTGGCCTCGACGCCGGTATCGTAGCGCGCGGCTTGCGGGCAATAGCCGCAATCCTCTTCGCAACCGCCGGTCTTGATCGACAGCAGCGTCGCCAGTTCCACGTCGCCGGCATCGAAGTTCGTCCGGTGCACCTGCTGCGCCTTGAACATCAGGTCATTGAACGGCAAATCAAACAAGGCCAGCACTTCATCCACCGGCCAGGTTTCGGCGTGGACAGCTTTGACTGGCGGCTGGAAAGAGACGGGTTGTAACATGGTTAGCTTCCTTTACATCAACAAATTTAAATTCAGATAGGGTGCTGCAGCCGCACAGGTCGGCTCCGGCAAGCGGGGAATATGGCCCAGCAAGGGTGCAGCGATACGGCGCGACAGCGCTTGCAAATTCTCTTCGGCGTAACGCATGTCGGCATCCACGGTGTTGGCCACCCAGCCAGCCAGGCGCAGGCCGCGCGCAGCAATCGCCTGCACCGTCAGCAATGCATGGCTCAGGCAACCCAGCCGCATGCCGACCACCAGGATCACCGGCAGCGCCAGTTGTTGCGCCAGGTCTGCGGTGTCCAGTTCATCGTTCAGCGGCACGCAAAATCCGCCTACGCCCTCCACCACCACGGCTTCCGCCTGTTGCGCCAATTGCCCGTAGCACTCCAGGATGTGCGCAGCGGAAATGTTGACCTGCTCATGCAGCGCGACGATATGCGGCGCCGCCGGTTCGCGCATCAGGTAAGGCGAAATCAAGGCAATCGGCAATTTTACGCTGGATGCGGCGGCCAGCATGTCGACGTCTTCATTATGCCATGCGCCGTCCCGCCAGCTGGCGCCGGCGGCTACCGGCTTCATGCCGGCGCTGCGCAAGCCCCGCTGCGCCAGCGCGTGCAGCAAGGCCGACGAGACCAGGGTCTTGCCTATTTCGGTGTCGGTGCCGGTCACGAAGCAGGAAAACCGCAGCATGCTGCGCGCTTCAGGTTCTTGTGTCATGCGCTTGCCTCCAGCGCATTGAGCGCGCCGATCAGCTGGTCCACGTCCAGCGTCGTGTGCGCAGCCGACAAGGTGACGCGCAATCTTGCGGTACCGACGGGTACGGTAGGCGGCCTGATCGCCGGCACCCACAGTCCCTGCTCATACAGGCTGGCTGCCGCGCGCATCGCTTCCGCATTGTCGCCGATCAGCAGCGGCTGTATCGCGGTGGCCGACGGCATCAGTTGCCAG
Source organism: Undibacterium sp. (assembly GCA_035487495.1). Lineage (GTDB taxonomy): Bacteria > Pseudomonadota > Gammaproteobacteria > Burkholderiales > Burkholderiaceae_D > Undibacterium. The sequence goes on along the minus strand of DATHMC010000187.1, from coordinate 7,844 downwards.
CGCGCCAGGCGCAAACCCTGTTGCAGGCGACCGATCAGGCGCTGTACCTGGATGCGCCGCTGGTGGCCTTCGTGGCCGCTGATGATCTCCACGCTGGTCAATAGCGCATGCGCCAGCGCCGGAGCTGCGGCCGTCGTGTAGATGTAAGGGCGGGCCTTTTGCACCAGCCAGTCGATCACCGTGGCATGCGCGGCGACAAACGCGCCGCCGACGCCGGCCGCCTTGCTCAGGGTCCCCATATACACCAGGTAGGGCGAGCGCAAATCAAAATGTTCCAAAGCACCGCGGCCGTGTTCGCCCAGCATGCCAAAGCCGTGCGCATCGTCCACCACCAGCCAGGCTTGATATTTTTCGCACAGCGCCAGCAATTGCGGCAGCGGCGCCAGGTTGCCGTCCATGCTGAACACGCTGTCGGTGACCACCAGCTTAGTTTCTGCGCTGCTGGCCAGCAGCATCTGCTCCAGCGCGGCGACATCGCCGTGCGGATACACATGCACCTTGCTGCGGGACAGGCGGGCGCCGTCTATCAAGGACGCGTGGTTCAGGGCCTCCGAAAATATCTCGGTGCTGCCGGCGGCACCCGCACTGCCGTTGCCCGCAGCCAGCGCGGTAATCACGGCCAGGTTGGCCATATAGCCGGTGCAGAAATACAGCGCGCGCGCGGATTCCAGATGCGGCGACATGAAGTCCGCCAGCCTCTCTTCCAGTTGCGCATGCGCGCGGGAGTGGCCGCTGATCAGGTGCGAGGCGCCGCTGCCGGCGCCGTACAGGCTCGCGCCTTCGCGCAAAGCCTCCGTTATGCGCGGGTGCGATGCCAGGCCCAGATAGTCATTGCTGCAAAAGGCCAGCACAGGCTTGCCGTCCACCTGGACCCGCGGCGCGCAGCCGCTGTCTGCGGTGCGGCGGCGGCGGCGCAGGCTCTTTGCGTTCAGCGCATCGAGTTCCACTTCCAGCTTGTTCAATAAAGTCATGCTCATGCGATCACCTGCTCAAATACTTTGAGGGTGCGCTCGGCAAGGCCGGCGACCTCTTCATCATTAATAATATACGGCGGCATCAGGTATACGCTGCGGCCTATCGGGCGCAGCAGCAATTCGTTGTCCAGAGCCGCGCTAAAAAAGCGGCGCGAGAACGTGGCCGCTTTCGCAGCATCGTCCACCACTGCGTCGAACGCCAGTATCATGCCGCGCTGGCGGAAGTGCCTTACTTTTTGATGAGCGGCCACAGGCGCGAAGGCGTCATTGAGCTTCTGCGCCGTGCGGCGATTGCGATTCAGGATGTCATCCTGCTCAAAAATTTCCAGGGTCGCCAGCGCCGCGCGGCAAGCCAGCGGATTGCCGGTGTACGAATGCGAATGCAGGAAGCCGCGGCTGATATCGCTGTGATAAAAAGCCTGGTAAATTTCCTCGCGCGTCATCACCAGCGACAGCGGCAGATAACCGCCGCTGATGCCCTTGGACAGGCAGACAAAATCGGGCCAGATAGCGGCCTGTTCGCAGGCGAAGAACGTGCCGGTGCGGCCGCAGCCTACCGCAATCTCATCGGCGATCATGTGCACCTGGTAACGGTCGCATAGCGCCCGCACCAGCTTCAGGTATTCAGGGTCATGCATCGCGATGCCGGTGGCGCACTGCACCAGCGGCTCCACGATCACCGCGGCAATGTTGGCGGCGCGCTGCTGCAGCAGGCGCTCCAGGCCTGCCGCCGCGCGGCGCGCGACATCTACGGCGGTCTCTCCGGCCTCTGCCTGCCGCGCATCCGGGCTGGCGACCACGTGCGCCTGCTTCAGCAGAGGCCCGTAGGCATCGCGGAACAGCGCCACATCGGTTACCGCCAGCGCACCTATCGTTTCGCCGTGATAGCTGCCCTGCAGGCAGACGAATTCCTGCTTGTCGCTGTGTCCCGCGTTGCGCCAGGCGTGGAAACTCATTTTCAATGCAATCTCTACCGCCGACGCGCCGTCGGACGCATAAAAACAGTGCCCGAGCACGCCGCCGGTCAGCGCCGACAATTTCTCCGACAAGCTAACCACCGGCTCGTGGGTAAAGCCGGCCAGCATCGCATGTTCCAGCTGGTCCAGCTGATCCTTCAATGCCGCATTGATGCGCGGATTGGCGTGGCCGAACAGGTTGACCCACCACGAACTGATCGCGTCTAGGTAGCGCTTGCCGTCGACGTCGTACAGCCAGGCGCCGCGGCCATGGCTGACCGGGATCAGCGGCATGTTTTCATGATGCTGCATCTGGGTGCACGGATGCCAGACGCTGCGCAGGCTGCGTGCTACCAGAGCATTTTGCTTACTTGATTCCAAACCAACTCCAAATTCTTTTTGACACGCCCCTGCCAAGCGATCTGGCTGGGCAGCATGTTTTGCCGCTTATCTGCTTCTACTGCAACCACGAGGGCTTGCGCTTCTCCAGGAAAGAGCGCACGCCTTCACGCCCCTCAGCCGACGCGCGTATCTGTGCAATGCCCTGCACCGTTGCAGCGATCAATTCCGGCGTAATTTCGCGGCTTCCTACATCTTGCACCAACTGCTTGGCCTGCTTCACGGCATTCGGGCTATTGGCGGCCAGCGCCTTGGCAATCTCATCTACCTTTGCATCCAGGCCGTCGGCACCGACAACTTCCTGCACAAAACCTATGCGCAGGGCCTCCGCGGCGGAAAACCGTTCTGCCGTCAGGAAATAGCGGCGTGCCGCACTCTCGCCCATGGCCTTGATGACATACGGGGAAATCGTGGCCGGTATCAAGCCCAGCCTGACCTCGCTCAAGCAAAAATTGGCAGTATCGGCCGTCACCGCAATGTCGCAAGCGGCCGCCAGCCCCATGCCGCCGGCATAGCAATCACCCTGGATCTTGGCGATGACCGGTTTGGGGCAGCGATAAATCACACGCAGCATCTCCGCCAGTTGCCCGGCATCCGCCAGATTTTCCTCATGCGTATAGCCGGCCATCTTCTTCATCCAGTTCAGGTCCGCTCCGGCGCAGAAGGCCGGACCATTGGCGGCCAGTACAATAACACGAATGCGCGGATCGGCTCCCAGATCGTGGAAGACCTGGGTCAGTTCGGCGATGGTGGTTTCATTAAAGGCATTGCGGACCTCGGGGCGGTTCAGCGTGACGACGCCCACCTGATCAGTGACAGAAACGCTCAGACTGTTCATTTTATTCAACTTTCATCGATACTTGCTCTTGCATACTTGGCCTGGTTGCCGGAAAACCATGTTTTTCCAAAAATTCGGCCACGATGGGCTTCCACACCTTGTTTCCTCTTGTGAACAAGCTATGGCCGTCTTTGCCAAAGGGCGGCCATAGTTTGAATTCCGCCTGCCCGCCAGCCAGACCGGCAAAAATTGCTCTTCCATAATCGGCATGGCGCATGGTCGGCTTTACATCCTGAACACGCCAAACTTCACATCCGGAATCGGCGCATTCAAAGCCGCCGATAGGCCCAGCCCCAGCACCATGCGGGTGTCCGCCGGATCGATCACGCCGTCGTCCCACAGGCGCGCGCTGGCGTAGTAAGGGTGGCCCTGGTGTTCGTACTGGTCCTTGATCGGCTGCTTGAAGGCGTCTTCCTCTTCAACCGACCAGCTGCCGCCTTTCGCCTCTATGCCGTCGCGCTTGACGGTCGCCAGCACGCTGGCGGCCTGTTCGCCGCCCATCACCGAGATGCGCGCATTCGGCCACATCCACATGAAGCGCGGCGAATAGGCGCGCCCGCACATGCCGTAGTTGCCGGCGCCGAAGCTGCCGCCTATGATCACCGTGAACTTGGGGACGTTGGCGGTTGCCACCGCGGTCACCATCTTGGCGCCATTGCGCGCGATACCCTCGTTTTCATACTTGCGCCCCACCATGAAGCCGGTGATGTTTTGCAGGAACACCAGCGGTATCTTGCGCTGGCAGCATAGCTCGATAAAGTGCGCGCCCTTCAATGCCGATTCGGAAAACAGGATGCCGTTATTAGCGATGATGCCGACCGGCATGCCGTAGATATGCGCAAAGCCGCATACCAGCGTGGTGCCGTAGCGCGCCTTGAACTCATCGAACACGCTGCCGTCGACCACGCGCGCAATCACTTCGCGCACGTCGAAAGGCTTGCGGGTATCCGCCGGGATCACCCCATACAGTTCCTGCGCCGGGAACTTCGGTTCCGCGACCTCTTTCAGCGCCACTTGCTGCGGCTTTTGCCGGTTCAGGTTGGAGACGATGGTGCGCGCCAGCGACAGCGCGTGCATGTCGTTCTGCGCCAGGTGGTCGACCACGCCGGACAAGCGGGTGTGCACGTCACCGCCGCCCAGGTCCTCGGCGCTGACCACTTCGCCGGTCGCCGCCTTCACCAAAGGCGGTCCGCCCAGGAAGATCGTGCCCTGGTTCTTCACGATGATCGATTCGTCGCTCATCGCCGGCACATAGGCGCCGCCCGCGGTGCAGGAGCCCATCACCACTGCGATCTGCGGTATGCCCTTGGCCGACATATTGGCCTGGTTGTAGAAGATGCGGCCGAAATGGTCGCGGTCCGGGAACACGTCGTCCTGGTTCGGCAGGTTGGCGCCGCCGCTGTCCACCAGGTAGATGCACGGCAGGTTGTTTTGCTCGGCGATCTCCTGAGCGCGCAAGTGCTTCTTCACCGTCATCGGGTAGTAGGTGCCGCCCTTGACCGTCGCGTCATTGCAGACGATCACGCATTCCTGTCCTGCCACCCGGCCTATGCCGGTGATCACGCCGGCAGACGGCGCCGCATCCACGTGATGCTTTTCCTTGTACATGTCGAACGCAGCCAGTTGCGAAAATTCCAGGAAAGGCGTGCCGGCATCCAGCAGCATCTGCACGCGGTCGCGCGGCAGCAGTTTGCCGCGCGCCAGGTGCTTCTTGCGGGCTTCATCGCCGCCGCCCAGGGCGATCTTGGCGATCTTTTCCTTCAGGTCATCCACCACGACCTGCATTGCCGCGGCATTGGCCTTGAAGTCTTCCGAGCGGCTGTTCAGCTTGCTGTCCAATATTGTCATTGTTATTTACTCTTTTCCGGAAATGTTCCATCTACATATAACCATTGGCCGTCTTCCCTGACGAAGCGGCTCACCTCGTGCAGGCGGTGCGCCCGCCCGTCTACCTTGTAGCGCGCGACGAATTCCACTGTGGCCGCGTCGCCTTGCTGCTGATGTTTCTTCACTTCCAGGCCCAGCCATTTGGCCGCGTCATCCTGCACGATCGCATCCGGCGGGCACGTGCCGGCGTGCCAGGTCGCCCGCAGATAGGCTTCATTACCCAGCGCGTAGGCGCTGTAGCGCGAGCGCATCAATTGTTCTGCGGTCGCCGGCAACATGCCGCCGGCGATAAACCGGCCGCAGCAATCCGCATATTTCGCCGCGCCGCAGGGGCAAGCATTTGGCATCACACTTTGCATCGCAGCTTTCATCACAGCACCAGTCCGGGCAGCGCCTGCATATCGCTGAAGACGCAGGTAGCGCCGGCCGCCAGCAACAGCCGCGGGTCGGCGATGCCGGCATAGCCGTACACCGTCATGCCGGCGGCCACGCCGGCAGCGACGCCGGTGGGCGTGTCCTCGATCACCACGCACCGCGCCGGCGCCACGCCCATGGTCTGCGCCGCCAGCAAATACACGTCCGGCGCCGGCTTGGTGCGTGCCACCTCCATGCCGCTGAACATTTTCCCCTCAAAATGCGGCAGTAATCCCGTACGCCCCAGTGTGATATGCATCTTGGCGCGGTCGGCGCCGGAAGCCACGCAGAAAGGCATTTGCCTGCTGTGCAAGAGTTGCACCGCGTCGCCGATGCCGGCGATCGGCTGGATATTCTCGGTCAGGCTGCGGTCGCGCCTGAGAATGAAGTCCGCCATGAATCCGGGCGGCAGCGGCCTGCCTATGTTCGCCTCGATGAGGGCAAATTCATCCCTGACCGAACGCCCGACGAAAGTGTGCATCGCCTCTTCATTAGAGATGCTCCAGCCCAGCTCATTCAGCAAGTCCGCCAGCACGCCTATCGTGATCGGCTCGCTATCCACCAGTACGCCGTCGCAATCGAATGCGACCAAGTCAAAACGAGACATGTTTATTCTCTGCCCTTTTCCGGCCCTGCCGGCTTGTTTTTTTCCGCTTTGTCTTGCGTCGGCGCGCCCGCCGCCTTCCATGCGGTGAAACCGCCGGCAATATGCGCCACCGACTCCATGCCCATATCCTGTATGGTCTTGGCCGTCAGCGCGCTGCGCCAGCCCGCCGCGCAGAACAGCACAAATTCTTTCGCTTCGCCGAACACCGGCTTGAAATACGGCGACTCCGGATCCACCCAGAATTCGATCATGCCGCGTGGCGCATGGAAGGCGCCGGGTATCACCCCCTCGCGCTCCAGCTCCCGCACATCGCGCACGTCGATGAATTGCACCCTGGGGTCGTCCAGCTTGGCCGCGGCTTCCTGCACCGTATAGGTTTTCACCTCGGCCATCGCTTCATCCACCAAAGCCTTATAACCCTTCTTCAGCATTATTTCCCCCATCGCAGGAAGGCTTACGCCAGCGCCCGCCCTATCAGTATCTTCTGGATATCGGACGTGCCTTCATAGATCTGGCATACCCGCACGTCGCGGTAAATGCGCTCTACCGGGAAGTCGCTGACATAGCCGTAGCCGCCGTGGATCTGGATCGCGTCCGAACATACTTTTTCCGCCATCTCGGACGCGAACAGCTTGGCCATCGCCGCCTCTTTCAGGCAGGGCTTGCCGGCGTCTTTCATGCTGGCCGCATGCCAGATCAACTGGCGCGCCGCTTCTATCTGGGTCGCCATGTCGGCCAGCTTGAATTGCACCGACTGGTGTTCAAAGATGGGCTTGCCGAAGCTGGTGCGCTCTTTGGCATAGGCCAGCGCAGCCTCAAATGCCGCGCGCGCCATGCCCACCGATTGCGCGGCGATGCCGATGCGGCCGCCCTCCAGCCCGGACAGCGCAATCTTGTAGCCCTGGCCTTCCTCGCCGATCAGATTCTCGGCTGGGATGCGGCAATTCTCGAACAGGATTTGCGCGGTATCGGATGAGTGCTGGCCCAGTTTCTCCTCCAGCCTGGCGACGATATAGCCGGGCGCATTGGTCGGCACCCAGAAGGCGCTGATGCCCTTCTTGCCGGCTTCCTTGTCGGTGACTGCCAACACGATCGCCACGTCGGCATATTTGCCGCTGGTGATGAATTGCTTGACGCCGTTGATCACGTAGTCGCCGCCGTCGCGGGTCGCGGTGGTGCGTAGCGCAGAGGCATCGCTGCCTACGTGCGGTTCGGTCAGGCAGAACGCGCCCAGCATGTCGCCCTTGGCCAGCGGCGCCAGCCACTGCTTTTTCTGCGCTTCGTTCGCGTACATCATGGCGATGCTGCATACCGGGCAGTTATTCACCGAGATCACGGTGGAAGTGCCGCCGTCGCCGGCCGCCACCTCTTCCAGCACCAGCGCCAGCGACAGGTAGTCCATGCCGGCCCCGCCCAGCTCTTCCGGCACGGCGACGCCGTAGGCCCCCATCTGCGCCAGCTCTTTCAATTCCTGCTGCGGGAAATGGTGCTCCTTGTCCCAGCGCGCGGCATTCGGCACCAGGCGTTCCTGGGCAAAGGCGCGCACCGCGTCGCGTATCATTTCGTGTTCTGGTGTAAGTAACATAGTGATGGGATCTCTAAAATTGCCCTAAAGCCTGCAGCTACCAGCTTAATGCGGTGCCGTCGTAATTGAAAAATTTGCCGTTGTCGCCGGCCTTGCGGCTGGCGATCGTGCTGCGTATGCCCTCCGCGCTTTCCTGGACCGAAATGTCGGCATCTTCGCCGCCCATCTCGGTGCGCACCCAGCC
>DATHMC010000186.1:0-15598 GCA_035487495.1 Undibacterium sp. | reverse complement strand
GTTTATCCTGTCGAAATTGTTCAATGACGAGCCGTGGAGGATGAACTACTACGATGGGAAGCGGGCTTCAGGCGCCAGCAACATTTTTGACGAAATCTTGAAAATCGAAGAGCCGCCATTTGTGCTTCCCAGGCACTACAGAAGGCAATTTAACGAGAATGATGCGGAAAATAAGACGCTGCTTTTCAAGACGCCGCCCGATGCCTATCGCATCGGCATGTATGAGCAGCTTTTCCCCAACGCCGACATCCAGTACCTGCACCTGAGCAGGGGGTATGCGCAAACAGTAAACGGATTGATGGACGGCTGGCTGTCGCCGGTAGGATTTTTTTCGCATGACCTGAGGCGGGCCGGCGTGAGCCTGGATATCAAGGGTTACTCTGACCTGGTCAAATTTGGCAAAGGCTGGTGGAAATTCGATTTGCCGCCCAACTGGCGGGAATTCATCGGCGCGAGTCTGGAAGACGTCTGCCTTAATCAATGGCTTTCTACGCATCAGGCTATTTTCGCCAGCGGAGTACATACGTTGCGGGTTTCCTTTGAAGAGTTCCTGGCGGAACCGATGACGGTAGCCAGAAAGCTGACGCAGCACCTCGGTTTGCAGGAAATGAAATTGCCGTCATCCCTGCCCGTGATGATGGCTACTGAAACACCGAAACTGAGGCGCTGGAAAAAGAGGGCGGACCAGTTGCTCGCCATCGGAAAGAGGAGGGAAGTCGGCGCGATGATGGAAGCGCTAGGCTACGAAATGAATCCCGAGACATGGTTATGACATGGCTATAAATAAGAAGCATCTGCTGGTTCCGTTTTTGATGGGGCAACGGCGCCAGGGCCTCGGCCGTGTCCGCGATATAGATGATCACGCCTGGGAAATCCTGGCGGTTGCCGATTTCACTGAGACAGACATCGCGGATGCGAATGAAAAATTGCGCAGAATGGGCCAGGTCTACGCGCTCCTGTCGGAGGCCGTGAAAGAAGCGGTGAGCCAGGGGCAGGTGCCGGTGAGCATTGCGGGAGACTGTATTTCTACGCTGGGTGTGCTGGGCGGATTGCAAAGGGCCGGGAAGCCGCCGGATCGCATACTTTGGCTGGATGCCCATGGCGATTTTCATACCTGGCAGACCACGCAGACGAAATATCTCGGCGGCATGCCGCTGGCCATGCTGGTGGGGCGGGGCGATCGGCGCATGAAAGAGAGGGATGCCGTCGCGTCTTTCCTGGCGGCGGTAGGGGTCCAGCCTTATCCGGAGGAGCAAGTGATTTTATCGGACGCGCGTGATCTTGATCCAGGCGAAAGGGAGGCGATCCTGAATTCAAAGGTGGTCATATGCAGTATTTCGGATGTTTCCCGGCACCTGGTGCCGGGAGAGAGCCTGTATCTTCACTTCGATACCGACGTCATAGATGCCGAGGCGGAACTGCCCGCCCTCAAATATCATGTGAAGCAGGGGCCGACCTATTCGGAAATGGCTACCCTGTTCCAGTCCCTGCGAAATAAAAACATCATCGCCGTTTCTGTTTCTGCGTGGCATGAGGAAAAAGATCTGGAAAATAAGGCGGCGATTGCTTGTATGGCATTGCTAAAAGAACTAGAATAAAACGCAAGTCCCCCTGTTTTGAGAATCTGCTCCGTGGTACTGGAGCCTGAGCCTTCTTTTACTTTCCATGCTATTGGAAACCCTGCGTCAACGACCTGTATCTTGAGTTTCAGCAACTTTGTCCTTTTGTAGTGCTGTAGTACTTACGGTGGTGCTTCCTGTTGAGGGCTGCGAGCACACTGGCGGCTTGAAAGGAGTTCATGATGGCAATCAAGTCGGAGAGAGGGGCCTTTGGCAGGGCTTCGCTGTCCTTGATCGCGGGCGTGCTGATTGCAGCCGGCTTGCTGGGCGCAGGCTATGCATGGCTGACGCGGGCTTCGCCTGTCTCCCCGGCGAAGTCGATGGAACAAATAAGCATTGCGACAAATACCGAATATGTAGGAACCTGCCCCATCATCGCGGCGCGCGATAAAGGCTATTTTGCGAGCGAGGGAATCCTTGCCGTTGTTCAAGCTTACTCCAGCGGCAAGGCCGCTATGGATGCCGTGCTGCAGGGACAAGCCAATCTGGCGACCGTCGCCGATATTCCCGTCATGTTTGCAGGGATGGGCAACCAGCCGATATCCGTCATCGCCACCATATTCAAGGCGGAAAAAGACCATGGGATAGTCGGGCGCAGGGACAAGGGCATCGTCACGCCTGTGAGCCTGAAGGGGAAGCGCATAGGGGTCACGCTGAACACGTCGGGGCATTTCACTCTGGACGCCTTCCTTAACCTGCAAAAGCTGTCGCCGAAAGAGGTGACGATGCGCAACTATAAGCCGGAGGAACTCGCCGCGGCGCTCGCGCAGGGCGAGGTAGACGCCATCGCAACCTGGGAGCCGCTGCTGGACACGACGCTGACCGAGCTCGGCAGCAACGGCGTGGTCTTTTACGGACAGGATGTCTATGAAAGCCTGTACAACGTGGCCGGAATGCGGGACTACGTTGCCAGCCACCCGGAGACCATCAAGAAGATACTGCGCGCGCTGGTACAGGGCGAGCAATTCTGCAGCGACTCTCCCGAGGCGGCAAGCATGCTGCTCGCGGCAGGCATCAAGTCCGATGCCGCGAAACTGAAAGCCTCGTGGCCTATGTACCGCTTCAACATTGTGCTGGACCAGGGTTTGCTACTGGCGCTGGAGGACGAGGGGCGCTGGGCCATCAAGAACAAGCTCGCCGCGGGCAGGACCGATATGCCAAACTACCTGAACTACGTCTACCTTGACGGAATGAAGGCGGTGATGCCATCGGCGGTGACGATCATACATTGAGAATGCCAACGTGAAAATTGCTACCAGGCTCAAGCTCGCCGGACTGTTCTCAGTCGCGGTCGTCGTGGTCATCGTCGCCGTGCTGCTGTCCACGACGCTGCAGATGAGGCGGGAAGTCGCAAAGAACGAGGAGGCCGGCGAAGTGTTGCAGGCGGTCACCTCGCTCCGGTACCTGACGCTGGAATACGCGCTACGGCATGAGGAGCGTACCCGGGCCCAGTGGCAATTGAGGAGCGCTTCGCTGTCCGGGCTGCTGACCGGCACCACCGAGTTCACCGGCACCGAGGACGAAGAAATCATCGTCGGCCTCCGGCATATCCACCAAAGCGTCGATAAATTATTCACCATGCTGGTTGCCAACCACGAGGAACTGGGGCGCGACTTGCAGCGCAGGGAGGTGCTGGAAGAGCTGGAATCCCGCTTGTCCGGGCAGATCACGAACAAGACGCAAGCGATGATCTCCGACGCATTGAGCCTGTCCGAGCAAAGCCGCAGCGGAGTCCTGGCGGCGCAGCAGCAGGCCAATATTGCGGTAGTGGCGTTCGGCTGCGTCGTCATGCTGGTCGTCGCGATGACCATATTCATCATGCTCAGGAGCGTCACCCGGCCGCTGGAAAAGCTGCGCGAAGGCACGGCGATTGTCGGTGCGGGCAATCTCGATTTTTCGCTGGGCCTGAGCAGCAAGGATGAAATCGGGGAGCTGGCGCACGCATTTGACGGAATGACGGAAAAGCTGAAGCGAACCACCGTCTCGCGCGACGAGATGGTCAAGACCAATGAGGCCCTGCAGACTGAAATCATCGTGCGCCAGCAGGCGGAGCAAAAGGTTCACGCCCAGCTGGGACGCTTGAACCTGCTGCATCAAATTACGCGCTCCATCGGCGAGCGGCAGGATTTGCGCAGTATTTTCCAGGTCGTCATCCGTAGCCTGGAGGACCAGCTCCCGGTTGATTTTGGCTGCATTTGCCTGTACGAGCGGTCGAAAAACCAGCTTGAGGTTACCTGTGTCGGCTTGCAAAGCGAGGCGCTGGCGCAGGAATTTTCCATGACCGAGCACTCCGATATCCCCATCGATGAGAACGGGCTGTCGCGCTGCGTGCGCGGACAGCTGGTGTACGAGGCGGATATCAGCGAAGTGGCATTTCCCTTCCCGCAACGGCTGGCGCGCGGGGAGTTGCGGGCGCTGGTGATGGCGCCGCTGCTGGCCGAGAGCACGGTGTTCGGCGTGCTGGTTGTGGCCCGGCGGCAGGCGCACAGCTTCAGTAGCGGCGAGTGCGAGTTTCTGCGGCAATTAAGCGAGCACGTCGCGCTGGCGGCCAACCAGGCGCAGTTGTACGGGGCGTTGCAGCAAGCCTACGACGACATACGGCAGACCCAGCAATCGGTCATGCAGCAGGAGCGCTTGCGGGCGCTCGGCCAGATGGCGAGCGGCATTGCGCACGACATCAACAATGCCATCTCCCCGGTCGCCCTGTATACCGAGTCTTTGCTGGAGACGGAACCTAATCTGAGCCAGCATGTCAGGGACAGGCTGGAAGTGATCAAGCGCGCCGTTGACGACGTGGCGGCGACCGTCGCCAGGATGAGGGAGTTCTACCGCCAGCGAGAGCCGCAACTGACACTGATGCCGGTGAATGCCAACCGCCTGATACAGCAGGTCATCGACCTGACGCGCGCGCGCTGGAGCGACATGCCGTTGCAGCGCGGCGTAGTGATAGCCTTGCACACCGAGCTCGCACCGGACTTGCCGGCCATCATGGGGGTCGAAGGAGAAATCCGGGAAGCGCTGACCAACCTCATTTTCAATGCGGTGGATGCCATGCCGGAAGGCGGCACGCTGACGCTGCGCACCAAGGTTGCAGAAGGGGCGCCCGGCTCGATGGATGAGGCCAGCGGGGCGGCTGTGCGGCAGGTCCAGATCGAGGTGGCAGATAGCGGGGTCGGCATGGGCGAGGATACCCGGCGGCGCTGCCTGGAACCGTTTTTTACGACCAAGGGCGAGCGCGGGACAGGGCTAGGGCTGGCGATGGTGTACGGAATGATAGGGCGGCACAGCGCCAGCATAGAGATCGATACCGCACCCAACAAGGGCACGACGATGCGTCTGGGTTTTCTGGTGCCGGACCTGGGCGCCGGGGCCGCGCCGTCCGCCGCAGCGTATATCGTCCCGACCAACCTGCGCATCCTGGTCGTCGATGACGATCCCCTGGTGCTCAAGTCCATGCGCGACATCCTGGAAATCGACGGCCACGTGGTGGTGGCGGCCGATGGCGGCCAGGCCGGTATTGACCGGTTCCGCAGCGAGCAGGGGAAAAGCGAACCGTTCTCGGTCGTCATCTCCGACCTGGGGATGCCGTATATCGACGGGCGTAAAGTCGCCGCCGCGATCAAGCAAATGTCGCCGTCCACGCCAGTGATATTGCTGACCGGATGGGGGCAGCGCCTGGCTGCGGACGGCGATAGCCCCATGCATGTGGACTTCGTGCTCGGCAAGCCGCCCAAGCTGCGGGATTTGCGCGAAGCACTGGCAAAAATACTGCCGGCCGGCCGCGCAGTGGGCGACAGCGCGATCCTGCTGGATTAAATTTATCGCGCTTGGCCCGGCGGTTCGGCCAGCAACAAACTCGATGGCGTGCGGGAGCAATGATATACTGTGCTTATGTACAGTAAATCGCTATCCCTATTCCCTCGGTGCCGACAGCAATGATTCCCGTGCTGGAAAACCCTTACTACTACCTGGAAAATTTCCGCATGGTGCTGGACTGGATCGGCGAGCGCTATGGCGACCTGCTGATCGACGAAGAGCGCGATTTTATCCGCCGGTTTGCCGGCCTGCCGCAGGCATCGCAGGCCTTGCTGGTCAGGATGGTGATGCGCAAGGGAGAATTATTCCGCGCCAGCAAATTGAACTATGCCGAAATCGGCGAACCCCGTGGAGCCGCTGCGTTGCTGGTGGCGGCGGGCTGGGTGGATGATGAGCCGCTGTTGTACCTGGAACATCTGTTTGTGCTGCTGAAGAAGGATGAAATCGCCAGCGCATTGGGGTTGCCGCCAGCGCTGGCCGCCAGTAAAAAGGCGCAGCAACTGGAGACCTTGCGCGACCAGTACGGCGACGAGGCGCGCAGCCTGCGGGACTGGTATCCGGCGTGCGAAGACTGCGTCTACCATGTGCAGATCGGCCCTCTGTGCGACCGTCTGCGCCTGATGTTCTTCGGCAACCTGTACCAGGACTGGTCGGAGTTCGTGCTGGCCGACCTGGGCATTTACCGCTATGAAAGGGTAGAATTTTCAGCCGCTGCGCGCGGTTTCCGCACGCGCGCCGACGTCGATACCTATCTGCGCCTGCAGCAGTGCCGGGAGCGTTTCCAGCTGGAAGATCCGTTGCCGGAGATCGTCGCCGATATTGGCGGCGTCCTGGATAATCCCTGGCTGGAAGGGCGGCGCTCCAAACTCTTGTTCCAGATTGCGCAGCAATATGAAAAATTGCAGGACTGGCAGCCGGCGCTGGCGATCTACCGCAGCTGCGGCTATCCGGGTTCGCGGGTGCGCGCGATCCGCGTGCTGGAACGGCTGGAAGAATTTGCCGCCGCGTTTGCACTGGCCGAAATCGCGCAGCAGACGCCCGAGAGCGAGGCGGAGCAGCAGCAATTGTCCCGCATGCTGCCCAGGCTAAGGCGCAAGGTCGGACAGCCCCGGCTTGCTGTACCTGCGCCGGTAACGCTGAGCAGTGTGGAGTTGAGCTTGCCCAGGCCGCAGGCGGAGTTCCATGTCGAAGGCGTGGTCAGGGATCATCTGGCGCAGGCGCACGCCGGCGCATCGGTGCACTATGTGGAAAACACGCTGATCAATTCCCTGTTCGGCCTGCTGTGCTGGGACGTGGTCTTCATGGCGTTGCCGGGTGCGTTCTTCCATCCCTTCCATACCGGCCCGGCGGATCTGCATAGCGCCGACTTCTATCGCCGGCGCGAGCATGAATTCGGATTGTGCCTGGCGCAGCTGGAGTCGGATCGGTATAAGCACACCATACGGCAGCGCTTTGTGGCCAAGGCCGGCCTGCAGTCCCCGTTCGTGTTCTGGGACAGCCTGACGGAAGAGTTGCTGGAGCAGGCGCTGGCGTGCATCCCGGCCCTGCATCTGAAGAAATGGTTTGAGCGGATTTTGCAAGACGTCAAGTCCAACCGCTCCGGCTTGCCCGACCTGATCCAGTTCTGGCCGCAGGAACAGCGCTATCAGCTGATCGAGGTGAAAGGGCCGGGCGACCGCCTGCAGGACAACCAGATACGCTGGCTGGACTATTGCGTCGCGCACGCTATGCCGGTCGCCGTCTGCTATGTGCAATGGACGGAAGATGAGTGCGCATGAAGGAGCATCCTTGGGGGAGCTGAAGCCTGCACAGTATACGGTTGCGGTGCGCGCCCTGTGCGAATTCACTGCCAAGCTGGGCGACCTGGATCTGCGCTTTACCCCTGCGCCGAGCGCGCAGGAGGGCATCGCCGGGCATGCGGCGGTGAGCGCACGGCGCGCCGCTGGCTACCTGAAAGAGCTGAGCCTGGCCGGCGAATACAAGAACCTGGCGGTGCGCGGCAGGGCGGACGGCTACGACCCGGTGAAGCAGCAGCTGGAAGAGATCAAGACCTATCGCGGCGACCTGAAAAAGATGCCGGCCAACCACCGGCATCTACACTGGGCCCAGGTGAAGATATATGGCCACCTGCTGTGCCTGCAAATGGGCCTGGCCGAGGTGAGCCTGGCGCTGGTCTATTACGACATCGGCAGCCAGAAAGAGACGGTATTGACGGAGCAGCATTCTGCGGCCGGCCTGAAAAATTATTTTGAAGAGCAGTGCGAGCGCTTCCTGGCCTGGGCCGGGCAGGAGCTGGCGCACCTCAAGGCGCGCGATCAGGCATTGAACGTGCTGCATTTTCCGTACGCGTCGTTTCGCACCGGCCAGCGCCATCTGGCGGAAGCCGCCTATAAGGCGACCAGCGCCGGCCGCTGCCTGATGGTGCAGGCCCCCACCGGCATAGGCAAGACCATAGGCACTTTGTATCCGCTGCTGAGGACCATGCCCAGGCAGGGGCTGGACAAGATATTCTTCCTGTCCGCCAAGACGCCGGGGCGCAGGCTGGCGCTGGATGCGCTGGCTACCTTGCGGCAGAGCCGCGCCGATGCGCCGGCGTTGCCGCTGCGGGTGCTGGAACTGGTCGCCCGCGACAAGGCTTGCGAACATCCGGACAAGGCATGCCACGGCGATTCCTGTCCATTGGCGCGCGGTTTCTACGACAGGCTGCCGCAGGCGCGGCAGGCGGCGATTGAGCTGGCCGCTCCGCCGCTGGCGCAGCCGGCGGGCGCGGCAAGCATGCTGGATCAGGCCGGCCTGAAGGCGGTCGCGCGCGAACACCAGGTCTGTCCCTATTACCTGAGCCAGGATCTGGCGCGCTGGGCGGACGTGATCGTCGGCGACTATAACTATTATTTCGACATCAGCGCCATGCTGCATGCGATGACGCAGCTCCATCAGTGGAAGGTCGGCGTGCTGGTGGATGAGGCGCACAACCTGATCGAGCGCGGGCGCAAGATGTACAGCGCCGAGCTGGACCAGGCCGAGTTCAATATCATGCGCCGTTCCGCGCCGGTAGCGCTGAAAAAATCCCTGGACCGGGTCGGCCGCCAGTGGAATGCCTTGCACAAGGAGCAGGGCGCGCGCTACCAGGTGTATCCGCAGATCGCGGAAAAATTCCTGCAGGCCTTGCAGCAGGCAACAACTGCAATCAGCGACTACATGGCCGGCGGCTCCGCAGAGATTGATGAGGATAACGCTCCGGCGGATTTGGGCGGTGCGCCGCAGCCGCCTGTCCATCATGTGATTGCGCAGGACAGCAAGCTGCTGCGCTTTTACTTTGATGCGCTGCTGTTCGCGCAGTTGGCCGAAGCGCTGGCCGAGCACTCCCTGTTCGACGTGATCAAGGATGTCGATGCCGGCACTGGCGCGGCGTATCGCAAGAACGCGCTGCTCTGCATCCGCAATATCGTGCCCGCGCCTTTCCTGGCGCCGCGTTTTGCCGCCGCGCGCTCTGCGGTGCTGTTCTCCGCCACCCTGAGCCCATGGCATTTTTATGCCGACATGCTGGGCTTGCCGGAAGATACACCGTGGATCGATGTGGAGTCGCCGTTCAGTGCGGCACAACTGCAGGTGAGGATCGTTCGCGATATTTCCACCCGCTATCGGCATCGCGACGAGTCCCTGGCGCCGATAGCGGACCTGATAGCGGCGCAGTATCAGCGCCGCCCCGGCAATTACCTGGCCTTCTTCAGCAGTTTTGAATATCTGCAAAAAGTCAGCGGCCTGTTCCAGGAGCGCTACCCGCGCATCGCGATCTGGGAGCAGTCGCGCGGCATGGAGGAAGCCGCGCGCGAAGAGTTCCTGGCGCGCTTCACCGCCGCTAGCGAAGGCGTAGGCTTTGCGGTGCTGGGCGGCGCCTTCGCCGAGGGCATAGACTTGCCCGGCAGCCGCCTGATAGGCGCCTTCATCGCGACCCTGGGCCTGCCGCAGCTGAATCCCGTCAACGAGCAGATCATGCAGCGCATGAACGCGGTGTTTGGCAAGGGATACGATTATACCTATCTGTATCCGGGCATACAGAAGGTGGTGCAGGCTGCGGGGCGCGTGATACGCACGCAGTCGGATACAGGCTTTGTTTACCTGATGGACGACAGGTTCGGGCGGGCTGAAGTGCGGGCGCTGTTGCCGGCTTGGTGGGCGCCGCAAGTGACGACGAAAACGGCTAAGGATGCAGCGCCGGGCGGGCCGGGTGCCGACTGAGCTGCAGAGGTCTTTAAGAGCAATGCTGTTGTTCCCGCCTGCGCAGGAACAACAGATCTAGGGGGCAGCACTATTGGCATACGCCCCCCTGAATAAGCAAAACCGCGTGGATTAACGTACGAAGTGGTTGTACAGGACCAATACAATGATGGCGCCGATGATGGACAGGATGATGCCGGCCGGGTGAACCAAGGCGCCGTCCGCCGGCTGGCTGAACAGGCGGCTGATAAAGCCGCCGACAAACGAACCTATTATGCCCAGCACCCCGGTGAGCAGCAAGCCTAAATGTTCGCTGCCTGGAACGATGAGACGAGCAATAGCGCCGACCACGATACCGATTACGAACATCCAAATATAATGCATCATTATCTTCCCCTGTCAGTTGAAAACACTTGGTACAAAGCAGATTGAGTGAGACTTCTTACTTCGATGCTGCAGGTGCGTTGATCAGCAGGTTCTCCGGGCTTGCGGCAAGATTTTCCGGGAGCCGGCTTACACCTTCCCTGTCGTGCTTTTTTTATTTTGCCTAAGCACCATAAAAGAGTATCAGAGTTTCAACTGAAAAGTTTGAACAATTGTTGCTGGCGGCGCCAAAGCGTGCACAAGTCGCGGATTATTTTGCCCCGGATTGCCGTTTCCGGGTAGCAGGCCCGCTCCTGCGGTATTTCCCATGTGGATATTGGCCCTGGTCAGTGATTTGCCGGGTGCAGGTCGAGCACAAGGCTGTCAAAGTCGTTTAAGATGCGCCTTCCTTTCACAAGCACTACAGGTTGAAGAACGTGTCTCAACGCTTTATCAGGTTAAGCCTGGCTGCCATGGCAGCTGTCGTCGCTGCCGGCTCGCTGGCGTATTATTTTAGCTTCAGGGGGGCTGCCGGCCCCGGGCTTCACGGCTGGGTCTCCAGGGTCGTGAGCAAGGCCGGTCCCAGGCCGACTGTGATGGGCTGGCCGGCGCTGGTGACCACTCTTGCCGGGGATGGCCGCATCGGCTATGCCGACGGCGCCGCCGGTCAGGCACGCTTTGCCGACCCCTTCGGGCTGGCGCTTGACCCTGTCGGCAACCTGTATGTAGCGGATGCGGGCGACAATAACCGCATACGTAGGATTACCCCGGACGGCATCGTCAGCAGCTTTGCCGGTTCCGCCGAGGGTTTTGCCGATGGGCAGGCAACGGCAGCCTCTTTCAATACACCCTCCGGCCTGGCGATAGACGGCGCCGGCAATGTGTATGTCGCCGATACCGGCAATAATGCGATTCGCAAGATCAATCCGCAGGGGCTGGTGACTACGCTGGCGGGCAACGGCAGCGCAGGGTATCGCGACGGCGCAGCCGGCCAGGCGCAATTCAACGGCCCGGTAGGCGTGGCTGTGGATAAGCAGGGCAATGTGTATGTCGCCGATACCTATAACGACCGCATACGCTTGGTCACGGTTGACGGCCAGGTGAAGACGCTGGCCGGCGGCGCTGCGCCCGGCTACCAGGATGGACCGGCATTGAGCGCCCTGTTCGATACGCCCTGCGCGGTGGCGGTGGATGGAAACGGCGAAGTGTTTGTCGCCGATACCAAGAATAACGCGATCCGCAAGCTCTCCAGCGACGGCCAAGTAACGACGCTGGCGCGGGCCGCGACCGATGAGCGTAGCGAGCTGCTCAGGCGGCCGATGGGGCTGGCGCTGACGCATGACGGCTATTTGTATGTGACGGAAGGCGCGCGCGGCCGCATCATCCAGCTTGCGCCCGGCGGCGAATTGTCCAGCCTGAAAGACCTGGGCGCCGATAGCGCCTACAGCACGGACGCCGCGGTACGGCTGCGCGCACCGGCCGGGATCGCATTGGGGCGTGACGGCAGCCTGTACGTGGCCGACGCCGCAAGGCGCATGGTGCGCAGGGTCAGCCCGCATGAGGCGAGCCAGCTGACCGCGCAAGAACTGGCGCAACAGGCGGCTGAGCAATCCGCTATTCCTCCGATGCCGCAGCAGGCCGGCAAGGCCGAATTCCTGTGGCCGGTGAAGCCGCAGAACGCCTGGCATGAAATCGTCGGCACGGTAGGGGAGGTGCGCGGCAATTATGACGGCGAGAGCCGCGATCATTTTCATGCCGGGGTGGACGTGCAGGCAGACATGGGCGAGCCGGTACTGGCGGTGGCCGCTGAAAAAGTCAGCAGCCCATTGCCGAACTGGGGCTTTGGCAGCCTGAGCGAGGGCATCAGCCTGGATACCTTGAGCTATATCCATATGCGGGTAGGGCGCACGGTAAAAAACCAGGCGATCGATCCGGTGCGTTTCCAGATGCTGGACGACGACAAGGGCCGGCCGGCGCGGGTACGCGTCAAGCGCGGCACCCGCTTCAAGATCGGCGATACCCTGGGTACCGTCAATCGCATGTTCCACGTGCACCTGGACTACAGCCCGTATGGCGTGGCCGAGAATGCGCTGGCCTTGCGCTTCATCGATTTTGCCGACAGTGTCGCGCCGCATATAGACGGCATCCAGCTGTTTGACCAGGCCGGCCGGCGCTACAGCAAAAAGCGCAATGGCCGGGTGCTGGTGCCCCGGGACCCCGCCGGCGCCAGCATTGTGGTCGACGCGTATGACCAGATGGACGACAATCTGGCGCGTCGCCGGCTGGGCCTGTACAAGCTGGGTTACCAGATACTGCACGCCGACGGCTCGCCCGTCAGCGGCTTTGAGCAGCCGCTGGTCAACCTGGAGTTCAATCGCCTGCCGCGGGACCGGGAAGCGGTCAAGATCGCCTATGCCGACAGCAGCGGCATTACCGTGTACGGCAGCGCTGCCACCCGGTTTTTATATGTGGCCACCAACACGGTACGCGACGGCCGGGCCAAGGCCGGCGCATGGCGAACAGCGGATTTACCGGCCGGCGATTATGTGGTGCGGATTTTTGCCGCCGATTTTGCCGGCAACCAGGCAAAATCCGGGCGCGACTTGCCGATTACGATTGAATAGGGCCGGCCACGCCGGCGGAGCGAGCGGTGAGCGCGGCATGTATAATTCGACGGCTCTCACCTCCAGTTCCTGCATCAAGACCATGACCCCAGAAAACCGTAAAACCACTTCCGAAACGCTGCTGCATAAGCGCGGCATCCGCATCAACCTCCAGTTGCCGCTCACCGAGAGCGACGAGGAAGTGCGCCTGCGCTCCAATGAGGAAGTGCTGCGCCGCATGGTAGCCCTGTGGTGCGTCTCCGGTGCGGCTGCCGATGCCGTCCAGTTCCAGCGTTTTCGCGCCTATGTCGGGCAGCATGGCATTGCCGACTGGCTCTCCGCCGCAGAGCGCGGCTTCCTGTTGCACGATGCAGGCTATCCCGCCGCCGATGAAGTGCTGCGCGCCTCTTTCATGCAACGCAAGGAGAGCCTGTTTTTCCTGGCCTGGTGCGCCGGGCTGGTCAGGAAGATAGACCTGCCCGGTTCCGCATCCAGCCTGAAAGCCGTATTGTCCCTGCTGCCGCAGCAGGACGAGGCTCCAGGCAAGCTGCAAGCTGCGGTCAAGTTGCGCTCCAAGCGCGAAATCCTGGGCTGGGCCGACCTGTTGTACCGTCTGCACTGGGCCGTACGCCACGCCAACCTGATCGGCAAACCCGTGCCCGGCAACCTGGATGCGGTCATGGTGCAGCAGTGGCATCAGGCGGTAAACTGGGTGATAGGCTATGACGATGAAAACGATTGGGACCTGGTCGGCACGGATACCTGAATCGAGTCATACTTGAAGCTCTGGCCTTTTTTTAGATAGGCGGGCCAGCCTGGAAAAATCGAAATTCCTGGAGTGGGAAGACCGAATTTATCTGAATCTTGCACCATGCACGCTATTGCGTGACTGTCAAAAATACCAGTTGCGTTTGAATGCAATATAAGGTATCGAGTATTGTAGAGTCTTCAATGTAAAAGCGTTAAGCCCGGACGGGTTCGACGGTTCTGTAATATCTGCCAGGCGAGGACGTGAATTTGCCTGCGCAGCGCGCCAAACGTGCTTTAGTAGAAGATGTTTCGTATGCCGATTATTCGACTTTGACGACCATCCTATGACATCCGCTAAAATTGACGAAACCATACAATTACCCCATCTGCTGATCATCGACGATGAAAAGGAAGTGGGGGAATTCACCGGCATAGTTGCTCAATCGCTCGGTTTTGCATATACATCCACTACCAACGCCGGCGATTTCCTGGCGGCGCTGGATGAGGACGTGACCCTGATCCTGATGGACCTGATGATGCCGGACATGGACGGCATTGAGTTGTTGCGGCTATTGGGGCAGCGCAAGTGCAAGACCACGTTGATCCTGATGAGCGGCTATGACAAGCGGGTATTGGAGACTGCCGAGGAGTTGGCCCAGACCCTGGGCTTGTCGGTGGCCGGGCATTTGCAGAAACCCTTCAAGCTGCCGGAATTGCAAAAATTGCTGAAGGGCTATGCGTTGCTGAACGTGGTGGCCCCGGTGGCAAAGCAGGCGAGCAGGGCGGTTACCAAGGAAGAGTTGCAGCGCGCGATGGTGCGCGAGGAGTTGGTGCTGCATTACCAGCCCCAATTGCACATCGCCTCCGGGGAAGTGGTGGGCGTGGAAGCGCTGGTGCGCTGGCAGCACCCCGAGCGCGGGCTGGTTTTTCCCGACGATTTTATCCCGCAGGCAGAAGCGCTGGGGGTGATCGACGAACTGGGTTGGTATGTTGCGCGATTGGGATTAAGCGAGATCCGGCAGTTCGTCAGTCGGGAAGGCACGCAGCTGAAGCTGTCGCTGAATGTGTCGTCGCAATCCCTGCACGACTTGCGGCTGCCGGACACCTTTATCGCGCTGGCCAGGCAATATGGCGTGGCGCCCGAGAATGTGGTGCTGGAAATTACCGAGAGCGGCCTGATCAAGGAGCTGGCCAGCGCGCTGGACATCCTGACCCGCCTGCGCATGAAGCGGGTGCATCTGTCTATCGACGATTTCGGCACCGGCTACGCGATGATGCAGCAATTGCGCCATGTGCCGGCGACCGAGCTGAAAATAGACAAATCCTTTGTGCAGGACATGCATCAGCTGAACAGCGCCAGGGTCGTTGTGCGCAAGACCATAGAAATAGGTCATGAACTGGGCATGAAGATCGTTGCTGAAGGGGTGGAAACCAAAGAGCAGCTGGAGTTTTTGCACCTCAACGGCTGCGATATCGCCCAAGGCTATTACTTCAGCCGCCCTGTCCCAGCGCCCATCCTGGTGGATTGGATAAAACACTACGTTCCCCACGAATTCTAGCGCTGCGATTGCGTCCGGGTTGCGGTGCTGAGTATATGTTGCATTTAATATGCATATTAAGTAAAATGCGATCACACAGGAGCTATTGCATGCGATTGACACGTTATTCAGACATAGGTTTGCGGGTGCTGATGTATCTGGCGCGCGAATCGCGGACGCCCGCGGTGACTGTCGGCGAAGTGTCCGGCCAGTTTGATATTCCGCACAACCACCTGGTCAAGGTGGTGGGCGCCATGGCCAAGCTGGGGTGGATAGACGCGCTGCGCGGCCGCAACGGCGGGATCAGCCTGGCGGTTCCTGCCAAATCACTGCGCATCGGCGATGTGCTGCAGGCGCTGGAGGGGAGCGGCGAAGCCATCGATTGCGACGGCCTGGGCTGCCAGCTGGCGGCCGATTGCGGCTTGCGCCACGCCTTGCGCAGCGGCATGCAGGCTTTCTATGCCGCGATGAACCGGTATACGCTGGCCGATATCGCCAGCGGCGGCACCGGCGAGCAGATCGTCAGGATGCACAGGAGTTTTTTGGGGCGTTCGGTACAGGTGTAAGAACTTGTCACGATCTGTAGCGAGCCGGCGTCAGCGGGGTGAAGAGCAGCGCAACAAGCGGAACGTACTAGAGGTACGTGAGCATTGTGAGCAGCGCATGAGCCCCGATCACGTCCGCGCAGTAA
>DATHMC010000185.1:0-8395 GCA_035487495.1 Undibacterium sp. | reverse complement strand
CAATGCGCGCATGATCATCTGAAGAGGCCATATTTGCTCGACATCGAAATGCGTTTCGGCTGGATCGTTTGCATGCTTTGCTTGATTCCGGCCTCGATTCAAAATTCCTAGTATGACATCCTTTCGCTTCTTATCAGAAAGGGAGGTGTCGGTATCCTTAAGGTGGAAATCGGCAATGTGGTCAACGGCCACGGGTTTTCCTACGCGTTCAGATAACTTACCAAGTATTTCTTCAGCAGCACCGGATAGTGTCAGTGAAGACAGATAGTCTCCATTCAAGAACAACTGAATCGCGGCATTAAGCTGAATCGTCGCAACATTCAATTTCGTAATTTTCATGACTGCTATCTTTATGTGCGGTAGATGCATTTGACTATCGGCTTGTGGTCGAGAAAAGCCTATCGCCCCCTTCTTTTCACCTACAAAGATTAAGAGGGGTCGTCCTAATCCTTACCATTTACCCTGCTCAAGTATCCGCCAACTGCCTATCCTTCCCCAACTCCGGAATAATCGTCTCATTGGTCATATTGACCAGGTTATCCCTTAGCCACTTGTGCGCCGGATTGCGCGCATCGCGTTCGTGCCACAGCATGTCTATGTGCACGTCCGGCATGTCGAACGGCAGTTTTTTCCAGATCAGCGCGTCGGTCATGCCGGTGGACGACATCAGGTGGTGCGGCAGCACGGTCAGCAGGTCGGAGTTGGCGACCACGCGGCCACCGGTGAAGAACTGGTTGACCGTTAGCAGGATGTGCCGCTCGCGGCCCATCTGCGCCAGCACGTCGTCCACCAGGCCGTGCGCGCGGCCGGAAAAGCTGACCAGCAGGTGGTTGGCATTGCAATAGTCGTCCAGCGTCAGGTCTCCTTTTGCCAGCGGATGGTCTTGCCGCATCACACACACGTAGTGGCCGGAGTACAGGCGGTCGTGGCGGATCGGGCTGCCGGCGCCCTGGCCGGCGGCGAGTTGCGCCACGACGCCGGGGAAGTAGCCGACCGCGATATCGATATCGCCGCGCAGCAGCATCGGCCTCGGTTCGCGCGTGGTCAGCGGCACCATGCGCGCATTCACGCCGGGCGCATCTTTTTCTATCGCGCGCACCAGGGTCGGCATCCACAGCGCTGCGGTGGCGTCTGCCATTGCCATGCGGAAAGTCGCCTGCGCCTTGGAGACGTCGAAGCTGGCCGGGGCGATCGCCGCTTCCAGCGTGGAGAGCGCCTGGCGCACCGCCGGCCACAGCGCCTCGGCGCGCGGCGTCGGTTTGACGCCGTAGGCGGTGCGGATCAATAGCTCGTCGTCCAGCGAAGAGCGCAAGCGCTTCAGCGCATTGGATACCGCCGGCTGCGTCATGGCCAGCTTGTCGGCGGCGCGGGTCAGGTTTTGTTCGACCATCACGGTGTCAAACACGCGCAACAGGTTCAAATCCAGGGTAAGGAAGCTCATCTAAAAGGTCTCCGTAGAACTCTCGTCGATTCTGTATGGATTGTTATTGATATTCAGAAACTATATAACAGGTATGGAAAAACGTAATTGGATTTATATATTGCACTGCAATATAGTAGCATCATCACCGAATTAGATAGAAATGTGGAGAATTATTATGACCTTCTTAACCTTAGCCTTTCCTTTGCAAAGTGCCATTCCAGCCGCAGAAATGGCTGTCAGCAGCGTCGTGGGCGCCGCCCGTCCTTTATTGGGCATGGGTATTCTGGCAACGATGCTGGTGGTGTTCAAGCCTTTGATCACTGGCGTGCTGCGCGCAGCCTTGCTGATCATCAGCCCAAGGCAAACCAAAGATGAAAAAGTGGCAAGCCGCAATCTGCGCAATGTCATGGCTATCAACAGCGTGGCCCGCGACCTGGATTCTACCTCGCCAAGCATGGCGGCGGAATTGCGCGCTTTGGCTTCCCGCGGTTAATTTGCCGCTCTTGCTGAGATTAAACACGGAGTATTGATGCAACATTCTTCTCTCTACGCAGAAGCAGGTTCGGGTACTTATCGCGAGACTGACGCCTCCGGGCGTTCGGTGGCCGGCTCCAAGAGCCTGGCGTCGATGCTGCCGGCGATGTTGATGACCGGCGTGGTCACGCTGGTGGCGACCGCGGTCATGCGTCTGGTCTGGGCTGGATTCAGTAACGAATTCTTTGCTGCGTGGATGGAAGCATGGCTGACTTGCTGGCCTATCGCCTTCCCGGTCGCGTATATGGCGGCGCCGCTGATCCGCAAATTGTCGCGCCGCCTGAACGGACTCGGTTCCGCGACGTACGCGTCTGTGGATAATGCTGTGGACAAGGCTGTAGATATGTCTGTGGCTAACTCGTACGCTGCGAGGACCAAGCCATCGCCGGGCCTGAGTTTTGCCGACATCACCAGCGCCTCGATACAGGCTACTGCCAAGAACCGCCTGAGCGTGCGCCGCTCCGCCGCTGCCCATTAGCAGCCGCCAAGTTTGTCTCCTCTTGCTTTCCTCCAAGGCAGGATTTCAACCCGCAAAACTTTGTTTTTGCGGGTTTTTTCATTTAGGCGCGGCTGGTTTCAGTTCTCCGCTTTCCAGAGGGGCTAATGCCGTTCTGGCTACCGGTTGCAGCGCTCCATACAGCCTCCCCCCTCTACCTGCGTCCTTTTGACGGCGCCCCGCCCGCCGCATGCCGTTTCCAGCCTGGGGATAAGTGCGCGTCCGCGCTTGTGGATAATTTAATTCCTGATCATTGCCCCGGCCGGGGTTGGAGGATGGCGGCCATATGCGGTCTGCGCCTTTTGCCTGGGAGAAAAAAACGCGGCATCGGGCCCAATGCGGTTCAGTTAAAAACAAAATCCCCTAAATCTGTCGTTCCCGCGCAGGCGGGAACCTAGCGTCGTTCGACGAAAGCCACTGGGTCCCCCTGTGTTCCTATAGGGAATGGGCGTTCCCTAGCAAGGGAGCGCCGTTACGCAGGCGAGCAGCATGCTGCTCGCAACCCCTGCTTCACCGCCTGCGCGGGGACGACAAACTAGAAAATTGATGCTTAACTGAGCAGTATTGCGGCGCCAGGCCGCGTTTCTTAAACAACAGTCACAGATTTAGCCTATATCAGGCTGCCAGGCGTTTTTCCAGGCTAGCCCGGGTCGCTTCCAGTTCGGCCGGCAGATGATGCTTCAGCTTGTCGAACAACTCGGTATGCAGCTTCAGTTCCGCTGCCCACGCCGCCTTGTCTATCGACGTAATGGTGTCGAATTGCTGCTGCGTGAATTCCAGGCCGTCCCACTGCAGGTCGTTGAATTCCGGCGTGGTGCCGAACACGTTTTCCACACCGCCGCCCGTGCCTTCCAGGCGATCCAGCATCCATTTCAGCACGCGCATATTGTCGCCGAAGCCGGGCCAGACGAACTTGCCGTTGTCGTCGGTGCGGAACCAGTTGACGCAGAAAATGCCCGGCACCTTGGCGCCGCTGGCGGCGATCTTCTGGCCCAGGTTCAACCAGTGCTGGAAGTAGTCGCTCATGTTGTAGCCGATGAAAGGCAGCATCGCGAACGGATCGCGGCGCACCACGCCCTGCTGGCCGGCTGCTGCTGCGGTGGTTTCGGAACCCATGGTCGCCGCCATGTACACGCCTTCCACCCAGTTGCGGGCTTCGGTGACCAGCGGCACGGTGGTGGAGCGGCGGCCGCCGAAGATGAAGGCCGAGATAGGCACGCCGGCAGGATCGTCCCAGGCGGCGTCGATCACCGGATTCTGGGTGGCCGCTACGGTAAAGCGCGCATTAGGATGGGCGGCCTTGCGGCCGGTTTCCTTGGCGATTTCCGGGGTCCAGTCCTTGCCCTGCCAGTCGATCAGGTGCGCAGGCGTTTCCTTGGTCAGGCCTTCCCACCAGATATCGCCGTCGTCGGTCAGGGCCACGTTGGTGAAGATGGTGTTCTCGCCCAGCGAAGCCATGCAGTTGGAATTGGTTGCGGTATTGGTGCCGGGGGCGACGCCGAAGTAGCCCGCTTCCGGATTGATCGCGTACAGGCGGCCGTCGGCGCCCGGCTTGATCCAGGCGATGTCGTCGCCGATGGTGGTCACTTTCCAGCCGCCGAAAGTCTTGGGCGGGATCAGCATCGCAAAATTGGTCTTGCCGCAGGCGGAAGGGAAAGCCGCCGCGACATAGTGTTTCTTGCCGGCCGGCGATTCCACGCCCAGGATCAGCATGTGTTCAGCCAGCCAGCCCTGGTCGCGGCCCATCGTCGATGCGATACGCAGCGCAAAGCATTTCTTGCCCAGCAGCGCATTGCCGCCGTAGCCGGAGCCGTAAGACCAGATCTCGCGGGTTTCGGGGTAGTGCACGATGTACTTGGTGGCGTTGCAAGGCCATGCCACGTCTTGCTGACCCGGCTGCAACGGTGCGCCTACAGTATGCACGCAGGGGACGAACTCGCCGTCGGTGCCTAGCACGTCATAGACGGCCTTGCCCATGCGCGTCATGATGCGCATGTTGACGGCGACATAAGGAGAGTCGGACAGTTCCACGCCGATGTGGGCGATTGGCGAACCCAGCGGGCCCATCGAGAAAGGCACGACATACATCACGCGGCCTTTCATGCAGCCGTCGAACAGGCCGTTCAGCGTGTCGCGCATGTCGGCCGGGGCCATCCAGTTATTGGTCGGGCCGGCGTCTTCCTTGTTCTGCGAGCAGATGAAAGTGCGGTCTTCCACCCTGGCCACGTCGGTAGGGTCGGAGCAGGCCAGGTAGCTGTTCGGGCGCTTGGCCTGGTTCAGCTTTTTCATGGTGCCGGCAGCCACCATCTGCGCGCACAGGCGGTCGTACTCTTCCTGTGAACCGTCGCACCAGTAGATGCTGTCCGGTTTGGTCAGCGCTGCGATGTCGGCGACCCAGTTGATCAATTTTTGTTGCTTAACGTGAGCGGGTACATTCAATGCAGCCACGCCTCCCATGATGGGTTGATTCACGATATTACCTCCAATGCCAAAAAGAAACCTTTGGAGTCTGGAAAACTGCGGCATCAGCCTCTATGAAACTGCGTTGCTTGAAAGCCGGCAGTAGCATGCCGGCAAAATTCCGGCGCGCATGCCTGCGACTGCTCTAAGTAACGGTGCTCGATTCAATTGGCCCTGCTCGCGATGTTTCCCCGACTGCGCTGTGTAGCGGCACGGCAGGATCGTCGTTAGGGGTATCTGGCGGTACGAGCACACGCATGCGCTGGCTCAAGTACCCGCCATGGTCACGATGACGGCGGTTCTGTCGGATAATAGGAAGGCAATGGTATTGCATTCCAGACTTGCACCCCGCCGGATGGTTTGTTAGCGGAGCGTAAGCATCAAAAAGCTACGTAACGAAGCATTGTACACTTGAGCGCAAGCCAACGCTAATCCTACGTCAGAAATATTGTTATTAATATACTGTTTATGAAAGTCCGGCAGCTTATCCACAGCCTGTTGATGAAGGAAAAATAAATGAAAATTGCCATACTGGACGATTACCAGGATGTAGTGCGCCATCTACCATGTTTTGAGCTGTTGCAGGGGCACGAGGTCAAGGTGTTCAACAGTTCGGCGGTCGGCGTCGGCCAGTTGGCGATACGGCTGGCGCCGTATGACGCGCTGGTGCTGATCCGCGAACGCACCGCCTTCCCGAAAGCGCTGCTGCAAAAACTGACCAATCTAAAGCTGTTGTCGCAAACCGGCAAGGTCGCCGGCCACATCGACGTCGCCGCCGCGACCGAGCGCGGCATCACGATAGTGGAAGGCACCGGCGACCCCACTGCTCCCGCCGAGCTGACCTGGGCCCTGATCATGGCCGCCGCCCGCAAGATCCCGCAGTATGCGGGTTTGCTGCAAGATGGCGTATGGCAAACCGCGTCGCTGCGCGCCGAGCACAATACGCTGGGCTGGGTGCTGAAACGCAAGACGCTCGGCATCTGGGGCTACGGCAAGATAGGCAGGATGATCGCCGCCTACGGCAAGGCCTTCGGCATGCAAGTGGTGATCTGGGGCCGCAAGCCCAGCCGGGCCCAGGCAATCGCCGACGGCTACCAGGCCGCTGCATCAAAAGAGGCTTTCTTTGCCGAAAGCGATGTTATTACTCTGCATCTTCGTTTAAATGACGCGACGCGCGGCATCGTTGGCGCGACCGACCTGGCGCTGATGAAAGCCAGTGCGCTGTTTGTGAACACCAGCCGCGCGGAGCTGGTACAGCCCGGCGCGCTGGAAGCTGCGCTGCCCAAGGGGCATCCGGGCTTCGCGGCGCTGGATGTATTCAAGACCGAGCCCTTGCCTGTGGATAACCCGCTGCTGCGGATGGAGAACGTGCTGGCCACGCCGCACCTGGGCTACGTGGAGCAGGATAGCTATGAGCTGTATTTCCGGGCGGCGTTTCAGAATGTGGTGGATTTTGCGGCGGGCACGCCGAGGAATGTGCTGAATCCCCTGCCCTGAATCAGAGCATCAGGGTCCGGCGACGCTGGATGCCGGGAAAGCGGCTTCACCAGATTTCGCGGCCTGTGACCGGCGATCTCTGGTGAATTGACCGAACCTGTCCGCGCCGTAAACCGCTTCCTTATAGCGGATGGCGGCTGGTTATTGAACGGCTAGGACGGCTACCTAATATTGGCGGCATTAGCCGAAAAGGTCGGCAGATTTTCCTTGATGATGGCGCGTGAAGCAGTTTGGAGTTGACCACCCAGTTCGCCGCCTATCTTGCTGCCCAGCGTGGCCGTATCTACCGCGTTGACCAGCTGTCCCAGCCATTGCGGATAGGGATGAGGCGGGTGATGCAGGAGCCAGTACAAAATGACCGACCAGGGAACGGAGCCGCAGGTATCGTCGAAAAAAGCTTCAGCGGCATTGACCGTTGCTCCGCCAAGTTCGCCGTTGGCGCCGCCCAGCTTTTCGAGGCGCTTGCCGGATTGGTACAGTTGCACCGACTGCCATAAACTCGCGACCAGCTCAGGGACAACTTGGCGCGCGTGTGAAGTTTCGCCTGTGCTTAACAGTTGGTAGACATCCGCGTGCGGGCGCGGACGCGGAGGATGGCCAGGCGGACGCGTGCCGCACCAGGGACCATCTTCCACAAAGGAAACGATTTCTTTGAGATTCATGTTTATCTCCTTAAATTGATACTCATCCGGCGCCAATGGATAGAGCGCCGAAGCCTCAACGGCGAATTGATTCTGTGCTTATTTGATCCGGGATACGACTGTCAGATGTGACAGAATTACAAGGCTTTAGTGCTCCAGGCAAAGAGTTCCCGGTAAGAAGTTTGCTGATTAGAATTTGGCGTGCAGCCTTCAGAGCTGATAGCCGAGATTGCGAAGTGTTTGTGTTACTTGATTGATGTTTTTGTTTTTTCAGATTGCTGGCCGGGGGTAGCCCGGCGGCTACTTACTTTCTTTGCTTCGCCAAAGAAGAGTAAGCAAAGAAAGGCGACCGCAGACTTGCCCTTCGGGTGATGGCGCAAAGCGCCATCACATTTTGTGCGTGACAAAAAATGGGAAACAGACGAAACTCGCTGCGCTCAGACAACGTCTGTTTCTGATCCATTTTCTATCACGCACAAAATGCAGCGTCCCCAGCGGATTAAAGTCAAAAGCAACGTCAAAAACAACCCCAACACCCAAACCAAGCCAACCCAATTTAACGGGGCAAGTTCTATTCAATATTGGAGAATCTGGTTGCCGCTGGTTTTGACTTTGTCTTTGACCTTCAACCGCTTGGAGCCTCGCCGATTGTGCGGTACAGAAAATGGATCAGAAATAGACGTTGTTTGAGCGGAGCGAGTTTCGTCTATTTCCCATTTTTTGTACCGCACAATCGGGCACCCCGAAGGGGCGAGGCTTTGCGGTCGCCTTTCTTGGCTTACCTTCTTTGGCGAAGCAAAGAAGGTAAGTGGCTGTCGGGCCACCCCCGACCTGTACCCACGAAGTAAACTCTAATTATCAAGCTAATAAAGTTTGCCAACGCAAAGTGATCGCAAAGCCGATCACCTCAAAGGCGTCGGGTAAGTCGCCACACTTACATTCCCATCTTTATCCACCGCCTGTACCCCAAAAAATACATTATCCTTGGAAACATTTACCGTGTATTCGGTCACGTTACCGACATACAGGGCATGCTGCCAATCCGCAGCGGTGGTATCCCGCCACACGATGCGGTAGCCGGCCAGATCAGGTTCATGGTTCGCCGCCCATACCAGGCTGGTATCGTTTTCCAGTTTGTCCGTACGGATCTGCACCTTGCCGGGCGCCGCCGGCGCCAGGGCCAGCGAAGCCAGTGCCGCCGCGTTCACGCGCGCCACCTGCGCGGTATAGTCGAAATCCACATACTCCGGCAGGTCGCCTATCTTCACGCCGTTTTCGGTGCGCACGTCCTGATGCTGGTGGTTGAAGTCTTCCGCCGGTTCGGTAAAGCGCAGGGCCGCATAG
>DATHMC010000184.1:0-6963 GCA_035487495.1 Undibacterium sp. | reverse complement strand
TGTCGGCGCTCAGCACCACGGCGGCCGGAATACCCTTCTTGGTGGGATTGCCGTAAGCATTGACGATAGGCTGGTTCTTGTCAAACTGGCCCACGTCCACTTTGACCACGACAAACTTGCTGTCGATCAAAGGCGCGCTCTTGCCCTTGATGGATTTATCCAGCTCGCGGCAGTCGGTGCACCAGTTGGCGCCGAACAGCACCAGCACTTTCTTGTGCTGGCTGGTGGCTGCGGCCAGCGCCTTGTTCAGGTCGGCGCCGGCATCGGCGGTTTCGTCATAAGGGAGGGCGCCCGCGGCGAAGCTGGCCGAGGTAAATGAGGCAAAACACAGGGCCAGGCCCAAAGTGACTAATTTCTTCATAATTTTCTTTCAATTAAATAAATCTTAATAGGACTTACGCAAATATGAGGAGCCACAAGCCCCACAGCGTCGTCCTCGCGAAAGCGGGGACCCATTGTCGATTCCCGCAAAAAATGGATTCCCGCTTTCGCGGGAATGACGTGGTGATTCTGAATTTCCTCCCTGAGATAATTCTATGTAAGTCCTAATTAACAAGAATAGTATATTTTTTTCAGTAGCGCATAGTGACGCAAATCGTGGAATTTGTCATTCCAGTAGCCGGCTTCCAGCAGCGTGCCCTCATGCCGGAAGCCCAGCTTTTCGGCCAGGCGCCACGAGGCCCGGTTTTCGGGATTGATCTGCGCTTCGATACGGTTTAATTGCATTTCCGAAAATCCCCACGTGATGATGTGCTGCAGGGCCTCGCGCATATAACCCTGGCCCCAGGCCTGTTCCGCCAGTTCATAGCCTACGGTGCAGCTGTGCCAGCTGCGGTTCCATTTGAACAGGCCGCAAGTCCCTATCAGCTGCCCGGTGTCATGGCGCTGTATCCCCCAGCGGATGCCGGGATTGGGCGCCAGCCGCCAGTTGGCAAAGGTCTCCACCAATTGCATGGCTTGCCGGCGTTCTGTCATCGCATCGGCGCCGAACCATTGCATCGCGGCGGCATTGGAATGGATCGCGAACAACGCGTCGACATCGCCGTTCCCCAGTTCGCGCAATTGCAGCCGCGGTGTGGCCAGCTCTGGAAAAATCTGCATGCGCGGACTCAGGCACGCCGGAACGTTGCCAGCGCCAGCGCCAGCATCGCCATCACGAGCGCGCAGCCGCGATTGATCATCTTCAGGCCGGCGGCGGACAGCAGGCGGGCGGCGCGCTTGCCCGCCATCGCATACGCCAACATCACCGTCGCATCTATGGCCAGGAAGACCGCGCCCAGGATCAGGTACTGCAAGGCCAGCGGCCGGCTGGCATCGACAAACTGCGGCAGGAAGGCCGAAAAGAACAGGATGGCCTTGGGGTTGGACAAGGAAACCGTGGCACACCGCAGGAATGCCCGCTTTGGGTTGACCAGGCCGGCGGTTCTGCCGATGTCGCCAGTGTTGATCGCGGCCGGCTCGCTGCGCCATAATTTCCAGGCCAGCCAGCATAGGTACAGCACGCCCAGCACCCGCAGCAGGTTGAACAGGGTCTCCGATGCCAGCAGCAGAGAACCCAGGCCCACTGCAACGGCGCTGATCAGGCAGGCGCTGGCAACGGTCGCGCCGGCGATGCCGAATGCGGCCACCCGTGTGCCGGAACTGATGCCATTGGACAAGGCCAGCAACATGGTGGGGCCGGGCGTGACCGCCAGCGCAATGGAAGAAATGCAAAACAGGAGCAGGGTGCTGGGCAGCATGGTCTTATCCTCTTGTCATTAAAATCGGTGTATGAATGACTCTAGCATGGAAAGCCGGGGAAATCAGGCTGATTGCATATACAGTATTTATTTGCCAGTCGCGTTAAAATAGCGGCTGCATCCATTGAACGGCGCAGCCTTGAATCCACCTGTACGAAAAATCATCCATTGCGATTGCGACTGCTTTTACGCGGCGATAGAGATGCGCGACGATCCCAACCTGCTCGACAAGCCGCTGGCCGTCGGCGGCAGGCCGGAGCAGCGCGGCGTGGTGGCGACCTGCAATTACGAGGCGCGGCGTTTCGGCATCCACTCGGCGATGCCGATGTCGCAGGCGGTCAGGCGCTGCCCGGAGCTGGTCATGCTGCCGCCGGCGATGGAGAAATACAGGATAGCGTCGCGCCAGATCCTGGCCATCTATCGCGACTACACCGATGCGGTGGAGCCGCTGTCGCTGGACGAGGCCTACCTGGATGTCAGCCAGGCCACCGTGCACAAGGGCAGCGCCACCCTGATCGCGCAGGAGATCCGGGCCAGGGTGAAGGCGACGGTGGGGATTACCGCGTCGGCGGGGGTCGCCTCCAATAAATTTTTAGCCAAGATTGCCAGCGACTGGAACAAGCCGGATGGCCTGTTCGTGATACTGCCCGAGCAGATCGATGCGTTTGTCGCCGCGCTGCCGGTGAAGAAGCTGTTCGGTGTCGGCAAGGTCACCGCCGCCAAGCTGCATGCGCTGGGCGTCAATGACTGCCAGGATTTGCGCAGTTGGGCGCTGAATGATTTGCAACAGCAGTTCGGCAAGTTCGGCAACAACCTGTACCAATTGTGCCGCGGCATAGACCACAGGCAGGTCAGCCCCGACCAGGAAAGGAAATCGGTCAGCGTGGAAGAAACCTATGTCCACGACCTGCCCGACCTGGCCGCCTGCCGGGCAGAAATGGCGGCGCTGTACGAGTTGCTGGCGGCACGCACCAAGCGGGTGGGGGCAGAAGCCTTCATCCAAAAGCTGTATGTCAAAATCCGCTTCGACGATTTCAGCAAAACCACGGTGGAATGCCGCGGCTCGGCGCTGGACGAGGCGGTGTTTGCGCAACTGCTGGAAACCGGCTACTTGCGCCGCCGGCGACCGGTGCGCTTGCTGGGCCTGGGGGCGAGAGTGAACGAGTCCAGCCCGGATTTGCAGCTCGGCCTATTCTAGTTTCGTAAGTCTTCCGCACCAGATGCCGCTTTTTCAATTCCTTATGAGACAATGCCTTTGTTATGATTTGCATCATAACAAATATCTTACGCTCCAGAGGAGTATGAAGCTGTTTGACTCAAGCCCTCCTTCCCGATATGCAAGAGAGTTTCCCCTGATGATTGCAAAAAAAAGCGCGGTTCTTGTTGGAAGCTTTTCCCTTTGTGTCTTTCTTATTTTTGTAGCATCCTCTATCTGCTTCCGAGTTGCCGGCGCTGCAAATAACTCGACAACACGGCTCTCCGTTCAAGCAATTACATGCGTTTTATCTTTAATTGCCTACCTCTTGCTGAGGGCGAGATACGGTGAGGGTTCACAAGGCGCTACACGCCCACGAACAGGACGGACCATGTTTGCATGGGGAATTGCAGGTTTGCTATTTGCGTTGATTCCATATGCGTTGGTTTTAGATTCGAATGAAATTCACTGGGAGAATTTTAGGATTGAATTAATTTGTGCCGCGACGATTGCTTCTCTGACCGCTGCCATATTCGAAGAAATTTATTTCCGGGATATGCTTTTGAGATGGATGCATTCTCGCTATGGCGTAGGTTTTTCTATCCTTGTCCAGATCATCCTTTTCGGCGGTATTCATTTCCTATCGCAGTCATTTACCTGGCCCCACGCAATATTTTATATTTCGGCTGCGATATTATTTTCCACTCTATGGTTGCTCACGGAAGATTTTTTTGCGCCATTAGTAGCGCATTTCATCTATGACTTTACTGCGATGATTGTTAATGGAGTTTTTTCCAGGCAAGTGACATCTGCGGGATTGCTTTTGGGGGAGACACCTGCATATATGGTATCCGCTCGGACTGGTTTCGTAGTAATTGCGGCCGTAGTTGCTTGGAGCCTTTGGCGGAAGAAGGCTAGAGCCAATTTTTCAGGCGCTCTATTGCAGTGAAACCTTATTCGCCGGTTTTAGCCGCTTGAAAAATGCGCGAGAGCTATCTAATCCAGCACCGTTGATCCAACCGGCATCCACTATTGCGAGACTATTACACCATGCCTAAATTCGCCGCCAACCTGACCATGCAGTTCAATGAAGTGCCTTTCATGCAACGCTTCCAGGCGGCGGCCGAGGCGGGTTTCAAGGCGGTGGAATTCTTGTTCCCGTATGAAGTTGATGCCGCGGAAATTGCCGCTCAATTACGGCAGCACCGGCTGCAGAATGTCTTGTTCAACCTGTCCGCCGGCGACTGGGCGGCGGGCGAGCGCGGCATGGCGTGCCATCCCGGGCGGCAACAGGCGTTTCGCGACAGTGTGCGGCAGGCGCTGGACTATGCGCAGGCGCTGGGCACGCCGCGCGTACACGTGATGGCCGGCCTGCTGCCGGCAGGTGCGGAGCCGGAACGGTGCCATGCGGCGTACGTGGAAAATTTGCGTTACGCCTGTGCCGAAGCGGCCGGGCATGGGATACAGTGCCTGATCGAGCCGATCAACACGCGTGACATGCCGGGTTATTTCCTGACGACCCAGACCCAGGCGCATGCGATACGCGAAGAGGCGGGGGCGGCCAACCTGCAAGTGCAGATGGACTTCTACCATGTGCAGATCATGGAGGGCGATATTGCGATGAAGCTGCGCCGCTATCTGCCGCATATAGGGCATATACAGGTCGCCGGAGTGCCGGACCGGCATGAACCGGACAATGGGGAGGTCAATTACCCGTATTTGTTCAAGCTGCTGGACCAACTGGGGTATGCGGGCTGGGTCGGTTGCGAGTACCGGCCGGCGAATGGCACGGTGGAAGGATTGGGCTGGCTGAAGGCAGCGTCATAAAGCTGCCGCAGCCGGATGCAGGTTTGTCATCCGGCTGCGCGAAGCGGGTTAATCAATTACTCAGCAAAACCTGCAGAATCAGGCCGGTTGCGACGGCGGCCAGCACATAGTCGCCGCCGGATTGTACCCAGTGGTAGCCACGCGGCGGCGCGCTCAGGTGGTGGCCGCGCCAGTCATCCACGACATACTGTCTTTCGCGGTATTCCGGCGGCAGGCGATCGCCCCTTTGGAAGCGGTGCCGCTGCATGTCGGCGCGATCATTGCGGCTGCCTTCTGCATACACGCGTTGATTGTCGTTGTTGCGAGGCGTATCGCGGCTGTCAAGATTGCCGCGATAGTCGATATTGCCGGGAACGCCGCGATTGTCATTGCCGCGACGTTCGTTATCTTGGCGATGTTCATTATTCTGATCCTGACGTCCGCGATCACGCTGGTGCTCGTCATTTTGAGCGTATGCGACATTTCCCACACCGAGGGATATGGCCATGATGGAAGAAACGATAATTTTATAGTTCATATTAAACCCCTGTGATGGAGATACTTGCTCCTGAACTTGTTGGCCAGAAGAAACTTGTGCCGCATTCATAGATAGCAGCACTAGAATATGCCAGTCCAGGGCAGGCAATCTGTTCGCTGGCGTACACAGGATACCGGCCAACGCTTTGTCCGGTCGGCGATCAGTCTGCCCATCCGGCCAAAACGCCCGCCGCCAAGCTGGTTCATTCAGCTTAGCAGATATCGTGTCGGGCAAAGTAGGCGGAAACATTTCGGTTACATACGCTTTCTGCAGGCAATATTCCTTGCCTGATGACAAGGAGGGCGGCGGAAAAATTACTTGAAATCACCCGCAGCAACCGTGACCAGCTTGCCGTAATCCAGATATCTGTCCAGCGCCGCTTTGACTTCGCCAGCGGTCAGCGCCATGATTTTTTGTTCAAAGTCGGCGTCGAACTGCATGGTTCGGCCCAGGTGCAGGTTGCTGCTCATTTCTGCCGCCAGTTCGCTGTCCTGGCTGCGCGCAAGCTGGAATTGCTGGGCCATGCTTTTCTTCGCATCCTCTATTTCGGCAGGGCTGAAACCGTCCTGCAATGCGCGGGCGATTTCTTCGCGCAGGCCGGTCTCCAGCCGGCTGCGATTTTGCGGCGCAAAGATGGCGGCCACCACGAAGTTGGCCGTCTCGTCCTCCGCGGACGGATGCAGGTAAGAGCCGCCGCCATAGCTGACGCCGTCTTTCTGGCGTATGCGTTCCAGGATGCGCGAATTGGTGCTGCCGCCCAGCAGGTAGTTGCCGAGGCTGAGCGCGGCATAATCCGGGTGATGGTCGCCGACGGGGATGGCCATCGTACCGAAGAAGAAGGCATTGGCCTTGTCAGGCGTCGCCTGCGTCAGGCTCTGTGGCCGGGTTTCCCGGTATGGCTTGGACACGCGCTGGTAAGCCTGCTGCGCGTTCCAGTCGCCGAATTTGCTCTGCAAACTCTGGACAGTGGTCGGCGCGTCAAAATCGCCGACGACGGCGATCTCGGCGTGGCCGGTGCCGTAGAACTGTTCCCAGAAATTCTTCGCGTCTTCCAGCGTGGCGGCCTTCAACTCCGCGATGCGTTCCTCCGTATTGCGGTAGTAGCGCGGGTCGCCGCTGGGCCAGGCATTCACTTGCTTGCGGGCGATGTCCACGGCGACCGCCTGCGGGTCCTGGCGGGACTGTTCCAGTTGCGCCAGGCTCTGCTCCACCACCTGGCTGAACTCCGCCTCGGCAAACGCGGGTTGGCGCAATGCGTCATGCAGCAGCTCCAGCACGCGCGGCACGCTGTCCCTGACGGTTTCCACCGTGATGTTGACGGCGGTGGCAGAGCCGTCGATTTGCAGCCTGGTCTTCAGCTGGTCCAGCTCTTCGGTAAATTTCTGGTGGCTGAGGGTTTGCGTGCCGCGCGTCAGCATGGCCGCTGCCAACTCCGCCGCACCGGCCCGGCCTTGCAGGTTGTCCTGGTCGCCCATGTTGAGCGTGAAATTCATCACCACGGTGCCGCCGCGGGTAGTCTTGGGCAGCAGCGCATACTTCATGCCGTTTGTCAGCTTGCCGGTCTGGGTGCGTTTATCGATGTTGTCCGGCGTCGCCACAAAATGTTCGGCCTGCGCGATTGCCATGCCGGGCACGAAAGTCCTGAGCTGCTCTGCAGTGCTGACCTTGGCAGGGGCCGGCACCCG
>DATHMC010000183.1:0-3559 GCA_035487495.1 Undibacterium sp. | reverse complement strand
GTGCTGGGTTGCAGCGCCGCGCTATTTGCGGCGGGCATGGCATTGGGGGCGGACTGGCGCACGGCGCTGATCGCGGCGCTGGGACTCTCCTTGTCATCCACGGCAATTGCACTGGCGACACTGGATGAGCGCAACCTGATGACGACACCGGCGGGCAATGCCGGCTTTTCAATACTGTTGTTCCAGGATATCGCCGCGATCCCGATGATCGCGCTGATCCCGCTGCTGGGCGTAGCAGAAACCCAGGGCGAGACCGAAGGTTGGCTGGGCGGCTTGAAAGTAGTGGGCGTGATCGCCGCGCTGATCGTCGGCGGCCGCTACCTGATCCGCCCCATCCTGCGCATCATCGCCAAGACCGGCATGCGCGAAATATTTACCGCGTTTGCCTTGCTGCTGGTGATTTCCATTGCGTTGCTGATGGAATCGGTGAATATGTCGATGGCACTGGGCACCTTCCTGGCGGGCGTGCTGCTGGCCGAATCGGAATACCGGCATGCTCTGGAAAGCGATCTGGAGCCGTTCAAGGGCTTGCTGCTGGGCCTGTTCTTCATTGCCGTCGGCATGTCGGTGGATTTTGGCCTGTTCCTGACCAAGCCCTGGCACATCCTCGGCCTGGTCCTGGTCTTCCTGACGGCCAAGATGGCTGTGCTGTACGGCTTGAGCAAGTGCTTCAAATTGCCGCGCTCGCAGCAAAGCCTGTTTACTTTCCTGCTGGCCCAGGGCGGCGAATTTGCGTTTGTGGTCTTCAGCACCGCCACCTCGGCCAAGGTGTTTTCACCGGATACCTCGGCGCTGCTGGTGGTCGTGGTCGCGCTGTCGATGGTGGCCACACCGTTGCTGCTGGTGCTATATGACAAATGGCTGGAACCACGGCTGCAAAATCTGGACAAGCGGCCAGACGACGAGATGACGCCGCAAGACAATCCGGTCATCATCGCCGGCTTCGGCCGCTTCGGCCAGATCATCGGCCGCCTGTTGTACGCCAACCGTATCCATGCGACGGTACTCGATCACGATCCGGACCAGATCGACCTGTTGCGCAAATTCGGCTTCAAGATCTTCTACGGCGATGCGACGCGCGCCGACCTGTTGCATTCTGCCGGCGCAAGTAAGGCCAGGGTGCTGGTCGTCGCCATCGACGATGTGGAGGCCAGCCTGAAGCTGGTGGACGTCGCCAGGCGGCGCTTCCCGCACCTGCGCATCGTCGCACGCGCGCGCAATATCACCCACTGCTATCAGTTGATGGACCGCGGCGTGACCATACTGGAGCGCGAAACCTTCGAGGCCTCACTGCAACTGGGCCGGCGCGTGCTGCAGGAACTGGGCTTTGGCGCCTACCAGGCCAGGCAGACCGCGATGAAATTCCGGGCGCACAATATCAAGACCATGCACGCGGTCTATCCGCACTACAAGGATCAGCAACAGTTGGTATCGCTGGCAAAACAGGCCAGGGAAGAGCTGGAAGAGATGTTTGCGCGCGACCGCCAGGCCCGCGACGAACCGCAGAAGGACGGTTGGGATGCCCCCGGATAGCAGCGCTATCGGCATAAATTTGCCGGGCAAAGCTGCCCCTCATGTATAATGCGCCTCTCATATTCATTGGGGAGTAGCCTTCTTCGGTCCCGGACTGGAGAAAACGCATCAACATACTTGACGATCGTCATGGTGCGTTTGGCCTGAAAGTCCAAGCATTTTCGACTGACAGGTTTGGCAAGACCTTTGATATATGCGCTTGCAGCGACCAGGGATTGGGCGGCAGGCGTATGTATCATTGGTTAATTCGCCCGATCCGCATAATCCCATGGAAGCTTTCCTCGTCTCTACCCTAGCCATCGCCGTAGGTGAAATCGGCGATAAAACCCAGTTGCTGGCGCTGTTGCTGGCCGCCCGCTATAAAAAACCCCTGCCCATCATCCTGGGCATACTGGCCGCCACGCTGGCCAATCATGCATTGGCGGCATTGCTGGGCCAATGGGTGGCATCGCATGTTTCCGCAGACGTGCTACGCTGGGCACTGGGATTGTCGTTCATCGCGATTGCCGCCTGGACCCTGAAGCCGGATGAAATGGAAGAAAGCAACTCTATCGGCAATGGCCGCTATGGCGTGTTCCTGATTACCTGCCTGACTTTTTTCCTGGCCGAGATAGGCGACAAGACCCAGTTGGCTACCGTTGCACTGGCGGCAAAATATTCCAGCATAGGCTGGGTCGTCGCCGGCTCCACGCTGGGGATGATGATCGCCGATGTGCCGGCCGTATTCCTGGGCAAGGTCGCGTCGCCGAATTTCCCGTTCAAGCTGGTGCGCTATGTGGCTGCGGCCATCTTCTGCGTGCTGGGTATACTGGTTTTGCTAGGCATCGGCAGCAATTTTTTTTAAAGATGTAGAGGCGCAGGCAGGACAGGTTCCTGCCGCCCTATGAAACAAACATGGAGCAAGCAATGATCACGATTTACCATAATCCGCGCTGCAGCAAGTCGCGCGAAACGCTGGAGCTGGTACAGGAAGTGGCACAGCGCAAGAACCTGGCGCTGCACATCGTCGAGTACCTGAAAACCCCGCCCACCTTGCAGGAACTGACTGCATTGCACACCCAATTGGGCATTCAGGTGCGCGATATGCTGCGCGACAATGAAGAAGAGTATGCCAGTCTGAACCTGGCGGACGCCAATGATGCGGCCCTGCTGGCCGCAGTGGCCGGCCATCCGAAACTGCTGCAAAGGCCGATCGTCAGCTACCGAGGCCAGGCCCTCGTAGGGCGCCCGCCGGAACGCGTGCTGGCCCTGTTCGACGACAGCAAGTAATTTCAAACAATACAGATAAGCCAGCACATCATGAGCGATTTCATTCTACCCGCAGGCACCGTCGTCAAGTACGGCAGCATTTCCACGCAGCTGTACCCGATACTGCGTAATGGCATACAACCGGGGTCCGCGCGCCAGGCGCTAAAAACGGAAGGCGGCCCCGCCATCAGGGATGGCATCTACGTCGGCGAGCTGATGTCGTATTTTGCGGCATGCTCAGCCTTTTGCAGCGCGACCAGCGAACTGCACAGCCAGAATGAGGCGACGATGGAAGCCTTCGTCAAAACGCTGCAAAACGCCCACGGCCAGAAACCATCGATGCCGGAACTGGAAGCGATTGCGGTGCAAGCCGGCATCCCCGTCGTGCTGGAGATAGAATTGGGCGAAGCCTGTACCGTCTGGGCCGATGAAAATTTTATCGAGGGCACGGGCAGGCACGAAGCGGCGACGATAGAGGAAAGCGTGCTGCGCAGCAAAGCCGAAAAAAGCTGGGGTAACTGGCGCTGCGGGGTGATCGTGCGCGATGGCGGCATCCCGGCGGGCTGGATCAGGAAATTCCATTTCCCGCGCCTGCTGGATTACCGCGACGTCAGCGGCGCCAAAAATTCCCGCATGCTGGAGCAAACCACGGATTGCGCCCTGATGGTGGGCGGCCTGATGCAGTCCTGGCACAAAGATGCGCCGGCCGATTTGCTGGCGGCATTTCGCAAGCAATACGGACGCAGCGATTTCTCCCAAAGCGCGGGCTTTAACGAAA
>DATHMC010000182.1:0-3743 GCA_035487495.1 Undibacterium sp. | reverse complement strand
CACCGCATCCATTTCTTCTATCTCGAAAGAGTGCGGCGCAATGTCTTCGCCGTGCCCCAGCCCTTCCGCCGCCAGGCGCAATACTTGCGCCGATTTGCTGGTGCCCGCCGCCACCCAGAGTGCGGCCCAGATCGCGCATCCCAATAAACACAGCGACAGCAGGCCCAGCATCGCCGTCGCGTCTATCGCGGTGTGCTGCAAATCCTTTTGCGGCACGCTGACGACGAAGGTCCAATCCGAATTGGGCGCCTTGCTGAAAAAGGCGGCAACCTCTTCCCCGCTCAATGCCGTGCCCTCGTTGAAGCCCTCCCGGTCTTGCCTGATTTTTTCCATGATGGGGCCGTTTGCCTGGCGCCCGACAAAATCTTGCGCCTGCTTGCTGCGCGCAACCACGACGCCAGCGCGGTCGACGATGGTGCCTATCCAGTTCGACGGCAGGCGCTGCTCGTCGAAAACGGATTGCAGGATATGGGCAAACATTCCCATGTCCAGGTAATACATGACTTGGCCGTCGCGTAGGACAGGGATCTGGATGGAAAAGCTGTTGCCCTTGCTGATGGGGGCAAAGTACAGGTTGGAGATAATCGTTGCGTCGGGCCCGTAGCGCTGCCGCAGCTCCCTGATGATAGGAATGGCCGGCTGCTGCCTGGCGCCGAAGGGGAGGCGCGTATTGAACAATACGGCGCCGGCCTTGTCGTGCAGCACAATCGACGTATCCATGCTGCCGGCAATTCTTTGCGCCTGCGCGTAGAACTCTTGCAGATCGCCTTTGTCCAGGCTCTGCGAGGTGCCCAGCGTGCGCAATATGGCTTCGCGCCTGGCGATTTCCTTATCCACTACCAGCGCCAGTGCACGCGTCACTTCGCGCATGCTTTGCTTGTTGGCTTGCTGCGCCTCGGTGTAGACGTAGGCAATGCCGGCTGCTGCAGTGATAATTGCAGGAATCAGCACTGCAAGGACCAGGATCAGCAGCCGGGAGCGAATACGCATTTGTTCATTTCGCAATGGAGGTTGGGCTAGTCTATCAAATTCTGCACATTGGGTGGCGGCGATGCAAGTTTGTGTCTTTTGGGGGATTTGTTTAGCTGCTAGAATAGGGGCGACGCACTACCGGTACCACGACATCGAGAGAGCCTGTCCATGGTAAGCAAGAAACATAAAATCCACGGCATTATCCATACCGCTGCCGCCGCTTGCGCCGGCGTCGGCGGCGGCCTGGCCCAGGTGCCTGGTTCGGATGCTGCGGTCATCGTGCCTTTGCAGACGGCGATGATCTCCGCCATCGCTGCAGAGCATGGCGTGACGCTGACCAAGGCCGCCGCGGCCGATATCCTGCTGACCTTTGCCGCCACTACCGGCGGGCGCTGGGTCAGCCAGTTGCTGGTCGGCTGGGTGCCGGGCATAGGGAATGCGATCAATGCCTCCACCGCGGCAGCGGTAACCGAGGCGGTGGGCTGGGCGGCGAATACCTATTTTTCCAAAAACGCGACGGATGTCTCTACCACTTAGCCCGCCGGCCTGGGGCGTAACCTGGCTAACGGCTGAGTAGCAAACCTAAGCGGCAACCGTCTTTGCATTGACCAGGCCCGCGCGGCCTGCGCCGACGCCGAACAGGGCAGCGCCGGCGCCCAGCGCGATAAACAGTATCGCCGTCGCGTGGTGGTTGCCGGTCCAGCTGTGCAGCAGGCCGACCATCAGCGGGCCGGTGGCCGCGAGCGTGTAGCCTACCGCCTGCGACATGCTGGACAGGTGGGCGGCGATATGCGCATCCGGCGAGCGCAGC
The DNA here is from genome assembly GCA_035487495.1 of Undibacterium sp. GTDB lineage: Bacteria > Pseudomonadota > Gammaproteobacteria > Burkholderiales > Burkholderiaceae_D > Undibacterium. Next base: position 1,960 of record DATHMC010000182.1, on the reverse strand, counting down.
ACGATCACCGTCATCGCGGCGGCAAACAGCCCGCCCTGTCCCACGCCCTGCAGGCCGGCCCACAGCCATATCCAGCCGCCCGAGATCGGCCCGACGGTCATCGCTACCAGCGCGGTGACGGCAATTGCGGTAAGTGCGGTGTTGATCAGGCGCTGGTTCTTGCATCGGAAGGCCAGCGGCGGCACCAGCAGGCAAGTCGCCACCTGGAACATCACCGATACCGATACTGCCAGCCCCGCCGTGACGCCGTCCATGCCCCTGGAGCGCAGGATGGGCGCGAGCCAGCCGAACACGCAATAGGCCAGCGCCGATTGCAAGCCCATGAAGAGTGTCACCTTCCAGGCCAGCGGATCGCGCCACAGGCCTTGCACGGTAAACCCGCTGTGCTGTGCGTGGCGCGTGCTGGCCAGTGCCTGCGGCGCCCACATCAGCGCAATCACGATCGCCGGCAGCGACCAGACTGCCAGCGCCATCGGCCAGGAGTTGTTCAGTATTTTTTCCATCGGCACCGTCAGGCCGGCAGCGCCCGCCGCGCCGGCGCACAGGGACATCGTATACAGCCCCATCATGAGCGCGGTGTTGTTGGGGAAGTCGCGCTTGACCAGGCCCGGCAACAGCACATTGCCGACCGCGATACTGCCGCCGGCCAGGCCGGTTGCAAAAAACAGCAGCGGGATGCTGGCCAGCCCGCGCATTGCGGTGCCGGCCGCCAGCAGGATCAACATGCCCAGCAAGGTGCGCTCGGCGCCGAAGCGGCGCGCCAGCATGGGAGCCAGCGGTGCAAACAGGCCCAGGCATAGCACGGGCAGCGTGGTCAGCAAGCTGGCCGAAGCCGATGACAGGCCGGTGGCCGTCATGATCTCCGGCAGCAGTACCGAGAGGCTGGAGAACACCGGACGCAGGTTGAAGGCGATCAGCACCAGGCTGGCGCCCAGCAAAATCTGGCTGCTGCGGCTGCCGGACCCGGTCGGCGCCGGTGGCGGCACGCTGTCTATTTCTGCATCAATGGCCTGTATGTCTATCTTGTCGAGCATTGGCGGGGCGGGGGAGCGGTTCGTCATGTCATTGACCTGGTTGCGAGCGAGGCTCAGAGGGTGTGGGGGACGCCAGCAAGCGATCAAGCTCATCCAATATCGGCGTCATAAATGCGTGCATCGCCGCCGCGGCATGATCGGGGTTGCCGCTCGCGACCGCGTCGACGATGCGCTGGTGCGCGGCCTGATCCGGTTCGGGCAGCTCATTTTTCAGCGTGGAGGCGATGGTTTCCTTGACCGACGCAGAGAAAAACTGGTAGATCTCGGAGAGCGCGACATTCCCGGACAGCGCGATCAGGCCTTTGTGAAAATCCAGGTCGCGCGCGATGAACGCAGCCCTTGCCGCATCGTCGGTTTCGTCGTAGGAGCCTCTGGCGTCTGCCAGGGTTTGCAGATGCGCCAGGCTTTTCTTGTCATGCCTGACGGCGGCCAGGCGTGCGGCCTGGACTTCCAGCGCGTAGCGCACCTCAAACTGGTCGCGTATGCCGGCCCGCTTTGCCTTGAGCATGCCGGCGGCAGCGTCCGCCACCGCCCGCACGTAGGTGCCCGAACCCTGGCGTACTTCCAGCATGCCCTGTGTCGCCAGCATTTTTACCGCCTCGCGCACGGTGCCGCGGCTGACTTGCAATAGCTCTGCCAGCTTGGGTTCTATCGGAATACGCTGACCCAGCGGCCAGTTGCCGCCGCTAATCTCGGCGGTCATGGCGGCGGCGGCGGCGTCCACCAGCGACGAGCGCGATGCATTTTTAATCATGGGATATATAATTCATCAAATCATCCGATGATTTTATGCCGATCGATTTTGGGAGTCAAGCTGCCGCCGGCCCGCCATAGCTGCTCCGGCGGCAGCCCAGCAGCATTGGCCTTGCGTGCCGCGCGCTATCTCCGCGATAATGGGATGCAGCATCCTGTAGGAAATTTGCTCA
>DATHMC010000181.1:0-71514 GCA_035487495.1 Undibacterium sp. | reverse complement strand
TTGGCCTGCGCCCCGTCCAGCACACCGAGAATCAGGTCGACGTTGCGCTCCACGCGGCAAGACAATGTCGGCCAGCTGTCGCGCGCAATGTGATCGGCAAACGCCGATACCTGGAAGTAGTCTTCCACGTCGATGGTCATCGCATTGCGTATCAGACTTGCGGGTGTCGGAGGTGGGGTATCCTGGGACATGTCAGCTCAGCAATTCTATCGGGTGGTGCATCAATTCTCTTTTTCCGAGGAGCTGTTCATCTTGGAGGACGGCAGCATCTTTTTCAGCGCATCGATTACGGAAATAATGGAGCGCTCCATTTTCGCCATCCTGTCGTCCATGCTTTCCAGGCTGACATTGTTCAATTCTTTCAAGCCCAGCGCAAAATTGGCGGCCTGCTGTGCCTCGGCGTCGGCGGCGGGAAGGTCGAACTCCTGCTTGATGTCGGCAATAACCTGTTTGACCTCTTCTTCGCCGAAAGCGTGCATTTCTTCCAGGTAGCCCATCAGGAACATGCGGTCGCACAGCGAGTTGATTTTCCTTGGAATGCCGCCGGTGTAGTCGTAAATACCGGCAAATGCTTCCGCGCTGATGGTCGGATCGTTGTTCCAGCCCACGGTGTGCAGCCGATGTTCTATGTATGACTGGGTCTCGACCAAATCCAGGGGCCCCAGGTGATAGCTGGCGATGACCCTTTGCAGCAATTGCTGCATGTCGCCGCTCAGCAGCGTGCGGCGGAATTCCGGCTGGCCCAGCAAAAAGGTTTGCAGCAGGGACTTGTCGGCGGTCTGGAAATTCGACAGCATGCGCAATTCTTCTACCGCACGCGGGGTCAGGTTTTGCGCTTCGTCTACCACCAGCAAGGCGCGCTTGCCCTGTTGGTCGCATTGCCTGAGAAATTGCTCGAGACGCGTCAGCAATGCCGCTTTGGTCGCGTCTTCATATTCCAGCCCAAACGCCGACGCGACCAGTCTCAGGATGTCATCGGAACCCACGTGGGTGTTGACGATCTGGGCCGCCAGGATGTTTTCCGATTCCAGTTCGCAGAACAGGTTGCGCATCAAGGTCGTCTTGCCGGCGCCCACTTCGCCGGTGATGACGATAAAGCCCTCACCCTGGGAGATACCATACTCCAGGTACGCCATCGCGCGCTTATGCCCCTTGCTGCCGAAGAAAAAACGCGGATCGGGTTTTAGTTGAAATGGTTTCGCGTTGAAACCGTAGTATGACTCGTACATCAGCTACATGGCTCCGTTAGATACGTAATAGGAAGGAAAGCGTCAATGCGTTTTCCCGGAAATCGTTCACGCCTATATTGGAGTCTTTTTGATTGTGCCTGTATTCCAGCGTGGCCTTCAGTTTAGGTTGCAAATCCCGGGTGATGGCAGCCCGGAATAGTTTGTTGTAGTCCCTTTCACCGGTTGAACTGGCGTCGGCGCGGTCATACCCCAGGCTGAAATTGGCCGAAGTGCGAGGTGAAAAAACCAGGTTCCATAACACGCTCGCGCCTGTCTGTTTGACATCGCCCAGCGAGTTCAGGTTGGATGGATCGGTCGGACCGATAGCGGCGGATTGTGCCTCGCGCCTGGAATTGTAAAGACTGAACACCACGGTATTCTGGGCGCCGGTAACGGCAACCGATCCCTGCAGCATTTTTTGCAAAAATACCTGGTTGGAAAAAGTGTTGATGGGCTGTGCCAGGGAGGACGGCAGCCCGTTGCTGCGGATGAACGAGTCAATCAGTTGCTGGCGGACTATAGGATCCGGAATGCTGGTTTGCCATAGTTGATTCAGGAAAGTCGACGTATTGACACTGCCAGGTACCAGGAATTGCTGGCGTGTCGTCGTGAGGTCTTCGTGATAGCCGAGGGCCCATGCCGTTGCCCGGGTACGCTGGGTACCTGTCAGGCTGAAGGTCTGGCCATAAAATCGCCTGCCTGTGCTGAACGCCAGGTTGGTTCTTTCGCTGGGCGACCAGTTGAAGCCGGCGGACCAGTAGGCACCTTGCGGCTTTTTTCCATCCAACGAGATGTAGCTGTTTTTCTCATAGCCGCTGCTGGCCGTCAGGGCAAACCGTGACGACAGGTTGTAGCTAAGATCAAGCCCCCCCGTCTGCGATTCCAAGGAATTGAAGGCGTCTTTGAACGTGGATTTCTGGTCATCGTAGTGAAAGCCCCATTTAACCTTCTGGAACGCAGTGCCGCTGGCAACGCTCAAGGAAACCTGATCGCCGGTACTGTCGTTCAGTCCGCCGGTACTGCTGGTGACGGAATCGTGCGTATAGCGCAATTCTGCGGATGCCTGATTGTCGAAAGCATGTTTGAAATAGGGCGACGCGCGGTAGGTTCTTACCTCGGTACGGTTAGACGACAAGTTAAGATTATTGTTTGCTTCCGGACCGAAAGGGTTTTGATTCTGCTGTGTGATGGACGCACTACCGTCTAAAAAAAAAAGGTCCTTTACCAATGCCGTATTTCCATCGGCATTCAACAGATGATTGGTTGTTATGCCGTTCGCGTCTCTTGTGTAATACAAGTTTTGCATCTGGTAGCTGACCCTCATCCGCGCCTGCGCGCCGACCGCGCTAAAATCCACGCCGGGACTTACTGCGGTAATAAACGAGCTTTGCTTTTGATTGTCGGGAGCCAGCCTGACATTGTCTGTATACGTCTCAGTCAGGTTGACGGTAGGGGTAATTTTCCATTCCGCCGCGTGCGCGCCGGCAGCCAGCGTCATGGCCAGTGGCGGCAAAGTAGCGGCAACCCAGTAGGACAAGGCACGCACCCGGTGCCTGCCGCGTGCCGGTTTTGACCTCATCCCAGGCGCCGTTTCCGGCTTAACCATAGTAACGGCCATAGTAATCCCCACCGGCGAATGTTTTAGCCTTGTTGTAGACCAAGTTCACATTGGTGTGCGATTTCAATTGACGCAAAACCTCCTTGACCACATGCTGGGTAGTGGCTTCAGCCTCGACGACCAGTATGATTTGCCCCATTTGATTGGCGAGTACCCTGGCTTCGGTCGTCAGCAGCAATGGCGGTGAGTCGAAAATGACAATACGGTCGGGATAGCGATTGGCTATTTCATCCAGCAGGCTGCTCATGGCCTGGCTGGCGAGCAATTCCGTCGCGCGCTTATGGCTCCTGCCGGCCGGTAGTATGCTCAGCGTGTCGATATTGGTCTTGAGCATCGCGTCAGCCAGATCCAGATTGTCGTCCAGCAGTACGTCCATCAGGCCGATGGCCGAGCTGGTATCTGCAGGGTCGAGATGCAAATAGCGCGGAACGGACGGGCGTGCGACGTCGGCGTCCACCAGCAAGACGGTATGATCCAGTTCCATGGCGATGCTGATAGCAAGATTTACGGCGCAGAAGGTCTTTCCTTCGCCGGGCAGGGAGCTGGCAACCATGATCAGGTTGCCGTGATGCTTGCCGGTGCCGCCATTCTTCGCAAAAGCCTTCTCTATCAACGGGCGTTTGATCAGCCTGAATTCTTCTGCAATGATGGTTCTCTCGGCGTCGGGAGTCACCATGCCCAATTGATGCAATTGGGCGAGATCTATGTTTATCTTCCTGGAAGTGGTTTTTTTGGTCCGGACAGCCGTAGCGCCTGATTGATCCAGAGGGGCTGAAGGGGCCGCGCCGGCGACCGCTTCTGCGGGTGCAATGATCGGCGCCGCAGCTGCCTCGACAGGCGCAGCTACTGCTGGACTTGGCACGGCAACAGGTATCTGTTCCGCTACCGTCTCGGCTTTGATCTCGACAGGGGATTCTGTGACCGGCGCTGTTGCCCCGGCCGCCCCCTTACTTTGGTCAAGTCTGCCAACCGCTTTTTCAATAATGCTCACGCTAACTCCAAAAATATTGATTGCTTTTGTCGCCAATTACCCCCGTGAAACCTGTTTGATCTATTTCATGGTGGTATCGGGGCGGGAGTACACATTATCTGAGGTACATGGTCGCCATTACGCCAACATAGAAGACGAGCAAGACGAAGGAAGACAAGCCGAACGCATACAGGCTTCTCTTTCTCCGGGTTTTTTCACCTTCGGTCCAGTTCATGGAAACGGTGCCCAGAATCGGCAAACCGGTCGCTTCCAGCAAATCAATGTGGCTGAGGAAGGTTGGGCGGATCTTGCTCATCAGCACCGCGCCCAGCATGCCGACGATCAGGGCGGCGACAAATACGATGGAGAACAGCCTCAGGCGGTTAGGGCCTACCGGGGTCAGGGGCATGGTAGGTGGATCGATCACCCTGAAGGTCATCATTTCCGTCGTTGCACTCAGGTCGCCTGACAGCTTTGCTGATTCCCGGCTGGCGACCAGCTTCTCGTAATTTTCCTTGTTGATCAGGTAGTCGCGATTCAACTGGGCCAACTGGGATTCGATTTCAGGCGCGGCGACACTCAGTGCCTTCAGGCGGGAACTGCGTGAATTGTATTCTTCCACCCTGGCCCGCATCGACGCTACCCTGGCCTCCGCTGCGGACAGCGAAACCTTCAACTGCTGAAACAGCGGATTGGCTGCCATCGTCGACTCCGACATGGGCTTCCTGGTTTTGGCTTCTTCTTGCTTGCGTGCTTCCAATTGCGCCAGCAGCCGTTTCGTGGAAATGATATCCGGGTGCTGTTCGGTGAACTGCAAGCGTAAAGAGTCCAGGTTCTTGGATAGGGTCTGAATGCGTTCATCCAGTTCAGGGTTCGGCAGTACGACGGCGTCGTCTGATTTCTGCGGTGTTTCTACCCCCTGGATCTGTTTCTTGATTGCATCTCTTGCCTGTTCCGCTTCCGATAATTCCAGCTTGGCCGAATTCAAGCTTTCTGTGATGTCCATCAGTTTGCTGCCGGAATCGCTGCCCTGGCGCGGCAGCATCATCATATTTTTCAGCTTGAAGTCTTTCAGCGCATTTTCAGCCGCTGCCAGTTTTTCTTCATAAATTTTAATCTGGCTGTCGATGAAGACAATGGCCTTCGCGGAGTCTTGTTTCTTGTCGCCAAAACTACCCTCGACGAAGATAGTCAGCAAAGCCTGCACGACGTCTTTGGCAAGTTTGGGATTTTCGTCGTTATAAGAGATAGTGTAGATGTCGTTCTGAACGGTGCCGCCTATCTTGATAGAGCTAATCAAGCCCTCTATCAATTTTTCCCTGTCCTTGCCGGTGTTGGCGGTAATGTCCAGGTCGACCATGCGCATGACCCGCTCCACATTCGGGCGGCTTAGCAAGGTGCGGCTCATGATGGAAACCTGTTGTTCCACATTGGGAATACTGGTCATGCCCGCGAGCAAGGGTTTCAATATCGTTTGCGTGTCAACAAATACCCGGGCCGAAGACTGGTAGTTATCCGGCAATTTGTAGACGACGATAAAACCTATGGCAGCGACCAGCCAGGCTATAGTGACGGCATACCAACGGTATTTCCACCCACCCCTCAGTAGGGATTGTAGCTGCGTTACCAGTTCCTCCATCTTGTCAAACTCTCCATAAATGGTAATTAACGGCACTAATCCAAGCTATAACTTACCAGCTTATCTGGTATATGGGCACGTTTATTTAGCGAGCTATGATATGGCAAGGATATAAAAAAAACAAGGCAATCCGCCGCTGGGCGCGGTAAAACGGGGGTTTAGCGGTGAATTGCCACAGAAACATTTTCTTGCGGCAATTTATTTTGATTTTGGTGCTTTAATTTTGCTTTGGCTGCTAGGCAGAAATTTCCAAAAAGTGTTGGAAATTTTCAACGGATTTCTTACTTTTATGCTCCAAGCCCTTCAAAAAGCAGGGATTTTTATTGCAAGCCTTTCTAATAAAGTGAACTATTCAAAGCAGGGTCTTTGGAATAAGGCCCCCCTAAATACTTCCAGGCAACGATATATTTGATCACGTGCATGAACGGGGCGCGACAGCTTGCAACAATACGGCAATGTGCGTTCCGCGTTTTTTTGTTGTAGTGCCAGAGCGCATACATGCATGATGCAAGCTAAATAAACGTCAGATAGTTGTAATTTGCCATGTTGGTGTTACCATCATGCTTCAATGTTAACTTTGGGCCTGTTTAAATTTATCGCGCATGAATACCGGTCACGGCCGCGCAACAGGATATCAAATCGGTTTTTAAGCATGTCTGGTGCGCCACCCCATGCTGGACACTCCATCACGCACTTATAGGGAATTAAAGTGAACACGCTACGTACAACAACGATGAAATGGTTAGCCTGTTTATCCATGTCGGTTAGCATGCTGGCCATCGGCGGATGTGCAACAAATGCGAATCCGCCTGCTCCTACCGAGGGAGCGATACCAACCAATGATTACATCATCGGCGCCGGCGACTCCATCAATGTTATCGTCTGGCGCAATCCCGAGGTTTCCATGGTGGTTCCTGTCCGTCCGGATGGGAAGATCACCACTCCGCTGGTGGAAGATATCGTTGCCAACGGCAAAACATCGACACAGTTGGCCCGTGACATAGAAAAGGCGCTGGCAAAATTCATCCAGCAGCCGGTGGTTACTGTGATCGTGACTGCGTTTGCCGGCCCTTATGAAGAACAGATACGTGTAATCGGGCAAGCGGCCAAGCCACAGGCACTGGCCTACCGTCAGGGTATGTCATTGATGGATGTCGTTATTGCCGTTGGCGGCATTACCGAATTTGCGGCCGGCAATAAGGCCAACCTGATCCGTACCGTGGATGGCAAGCAGCAAAAATTGAGTGTGCGCCTGAATGATTTGATCAAGGACGGCGACATCTCCGCCAACGTGCCGGTGCGTCCCGGCGACGTGCTGGTCATTCCGCAAAGCTTCTTCTAAATTCCGGCCCGGCAATACGGGCGGTCGTTCAGAAAGTAAAAGCCCCGCATGTTGCTAGAACATGCGGGGCTTTTGTTTGGCATGCAGAATCGGCATCGTTACTGGCCGAAAACCGTTTGTATTTCCCCCAGGATATCTCTACCAGCCAGGCCGGGTAGTACCTAAGAACCTGTCACGATCTTACTGCGCGGCCTTGATTGGGGCCATGCGCTGCTCACTACAGGCCGTGAACAGGCTCAAAAGAGCGCACCGATTTGCCCGGTCCGCGCTCTGTCGCCCGCTACCGATTACAACCGGCTCAGCTGGGTCTTTGCTTCGTCCAGCCTGGCGAATCCCTTGCCGTTGGCGATTGTCGCCTCCAGTTCGACGCGCGCGCCGATTTTGTCTCCCGACTTGAGTAGCGCCTGCGCCAGGTGAAAGCGTATCTCTGCTGCGGTAGGACTAAGGGCGGCGGCTTTTTTCAAGAGGGGTAAGCCGCCAGTGATATCGTCTTTTTGTATCAGCAGCCAACCATAGGTATCCAGCACGGCGGCACTGTCCGGCGCGAGCTTGAAGGCCTGCTCGGCATATCCAAGGGCCTTGGGATCTTTTTCCTGATCGTAGGCCCAGGCCAAATTATTGAGTATGGTGACGTTTTGAGGGGCGGTTTTTAACAGGATCTGGAATTGCTCGATCGCGGCCTGTTTACTCTTTTGCGTCGCCAGCAAGAAGGTCGCCAAATACATGCGCGCATTGTAATCGCTGGGATTGTCCTTCAACCACTGATTCAGCCTCGCATCCGCCTCTTTTGTTTTGCCGTCTGCCCACAGGGCCGCATGCAGTTTAATCAGGACTTCAGAGTTTTTCCCCAATGCCAGGCCTTTTTCAAACGCTGCAACGGCTGGTCCGAATTTCTTCTGCACCATCAGGATGTTTCCCTCCGTCACATAACCCATTGGCGATTTTGGATCCTGCTTTTGTGTCTGTCTGGCAACCTGCAATGATTGTTCGAAATTGCCTTTTTTGGCCTCCAGCATTGCAAGAGCCGTTTGGGCATCGCGATAGTTGGGGTCCAGTCGCAGGGTTTTTTTGGTCGCTTCCAGCGCTTCTGCATCCCTGTTCAAAGTCAGGTAGGGGAGAACGACCGAAAATTGTGCCGCCGGTGATTCCGGCAGCATCGCGGCGATTTTTCCATAACTGTCGAGGGCGCCTTCATTGTCGCCGGTAGCTTGTTGGACGCGTGCGAGTAATCCGAGGAATTCAGGAACTGTTGGATTCAGCGTCTGCTCTTTTTTTGCAAAAACGACGGCTTTTTGTTTGTCACCCATGCGCAGGTAATGCGTGGCCAGCAATTGCGCGGGCTGGAAGGAAGAGGGATTGTCGTTATTGGCTTTCTCCAGCCATCTTCTTGCTTCCTCGTTGTTTTTTTCCATCAAGGCAATGTTGGCCAGGGCCAGCATGGCAGACATATTCTTTTTATCCTTGTCCAAAATGGCGACAAAGCGTTTCTTCGCTGAGTCGACCTTCTTGTCTTGCATATCCATGTTGGCAAGATTGGCGGCAGCCGGAAAATAGGTCGCTTGCAAGCTCAGTGCTTTTTCAAAACTGGCTCGCGCATCGGCAGATTTTTTCTGGTTCAGATAGATGCCGCCTTTCAGATTCTGGATCATCGGATTTTCCGGCGATTCCTTTTCCAGCGCCTGGACGGCGACCATGGCCTTATCATATTCTTTCAGGCGCAAATGGGTCATGACGAGCAGAATGCCCGCCCGGGATGATTTTGCGTCCAGATCGCTGGCTTTTTCCAGTTCTGCGATCGCTTTGTCATTGTCGCCCGATCCCAGCTTGCTCAGGCCTAGCGCGGTATGGTAATCGGCATTTTCCGGTGCCATGGAGCTGGCTTTTTCAAAGTATTCAGTGGCTTTGGCAAAGTCCTTGGCTTGCATGGAGGCTTCGCCGGCCATCGCCGTCAGCTGATTATCCTGCGGGTATTGTTTCAAGGCCGGCTCCAGCAGTGCCAGCGCGCGCTTTGCCTGCCGGCTCTTGATCAGTATCCCCGCCATCAGTTTTTGGGCATACAGGTTGTTTGGATACGCGCCCAGATATTTTTTGACGGCCTGCTCGGCCTGTTCATAGGAGCCCAATGCAAATTGCACGGCACCCGTCAGCAGTACTCCCGGCATATAATCAGGCGCCCCGCGCTGCACCAGTTGCAGGGATTCCAGGGCCGGGGCGTTTTTGCCCTGGCTGAAATGGAGCAAGGCCTGCGTATACAGCGCGACGATATGGCCTGGGCTAACCTTCTTCACCGCATCAATGTCACGCTGCGCTTCGTCGAATTTTCTCAAGCCGATTTCGACGTTCGCCCTGGTTAAATGGGCGGCTACGCTATCCGGCTGGATTTTCAGAGTTTCAGCATAGGCCGCCAGCGCGTCGTCCGTTTTTCCTTGTGACCTGGCAATATCACCCTTGAATAGCCACGCATCTGCACTCTTGGGATTTGTCGCGATTGCTTGTTCCGCAATCTGGGTTGCCGTCGCTACGTCTTTCTGTCCGAACGCGTACTTGGACAAGCCGATCAAGGCATCGACATAATTGGGCTGGACTTTCAAGGCATCGTCAAAGGACTGCTTGGCCTCGGCAGCCTGGTTCAAGGCCAGATAGGCATTCCCGCGGAGGGACAGGAGAGCGGCGTCTGGCTTGGCGCCGGCATCGGTCTTGGTCTCATCCAGGACTTTTTGGAACTGGCCTTGCATCAGCAAGGATTTGCCCAGATCGACTCTTGCCTTGTCGGCGCTCAAGCCCAGGCTGAGTGCTTTGCGCAACTCTTTTTCTGCCGATACCGGATCGCCGGTTTCATTATAGATGCCGGCCAGCATATAGCGCGCATTGATATTGTTGGGATCTTTTTGCAAGGCATTTTTTAACTGGATGACGGCCGCCTTATCATCGCCTTTTTGCTGGTATTGCCTGGCTTCACTGACGAGTTTGTCCGCTGACTGGAATTTATTGCACGCTCCCAGGCTGGTCATTAATAACACAGCGCCGGAAATCATGGCGATGCTGGTGCGTTTGTTTCTCTTGCTTGACATATCTCTGTCCTTTTTACGGAGGATCAAATCTTATAGTGATGGAAGTTTCATTTACAGCGATCAAAAATCATGTCTCTTTTATTGCCCAGTTTGCCTGCCGGCCAGCGCCTCTGCCGGAGTTCCTCGCCGAGTTTGCTAGCGAACAAATTATTCCTTGTGAAGGTTACACCAAATTTCCTGTAAATCGAACAATCCTGGCGAAAACTGCGCATCGCCAGGCGGCTATTGGCCTAATAGGGTTCGCACTATATTTTTTCCTGAGTGCATCATTTGTCGCGCGCGCGTCCTGACTGCGTGGCCGCCGATATGCTGTATTGCGGCAAGCATCCCGCGAGCGCTGGCGAGTTTGAAGGCAACGATGCCCCAGCGTTCGCGGCGGTGCGACATCCAATCTTGCTTGTAGGCCTCGTCGCCGGTCAGGTAGTCCACTTCGTCGACCTTGTCGACGTCGAGCGCATGCTGCATCATGCGGGCCGTCAGGATGGAGCCTATCGACAACTCGGCAAATTGCTCGTCGTAGGCCAGCTTATAGATGGATGCGGTCTTCCCCGACACTATCCATAACTGTGCCGCCGCAGGTTGCCGGTCCACATAGGCGATTCCCAGTCGCAGCTTGCGCTGGTCGGCCAGCATGCGTATCAGGCCGGGGATAAATTCCTGAAAGGATTCCGGCCCCTTCCAGCTGGATTGATAAACGTGCTGATAGGCCAGCAGGGCAGCATCCAGCTCGTCAGGGTCTTGGACGATATGGATGCCGATGCGGCCGGCACTTTCCAGTTGCCTGGATTTTCTCTGCACAGTATTGCGCAGGCGCGAAGGCAGGCTGGCAAAATATTCCTGATAGCTGCGCCCCCGCACTTGCAGATACCAGTTGCCGAAACAAAAATAGCTTTGCGTGATCATGCCGGCGGCACGCAAGGCGCGGACGGATGTCTCGAACAGCGGGGAATCCAGCGCTAGGGGATGCATATCCACCATATCCCAGTGCGGCGTATCATGGCTGATGGCCTGTGCCAGCCTATGCAGGTCGTCGTCGATTGCCGCGGCAGGACGGGCCAAGACCGGACCGAATAGCGAGGTGTAATAGTTGGCTGCGGCATTCAGGGTGGTGGGCGCGGTCCATCCAGAGCCTCGCGGCTGGAAGCGCATGACCAGTGCCGCATGCACCATGCGTGTTTCAGTGTCGGATTCCAGGCCATAGATGCGCAGTTTGGTGCCGGATTCGAATGCGGATGCCGCTAGGTGCTGAAACCAGGACAGGCTTAAAAATACGCCACCGGCTTGTTCCGCGGCTTCAAACAGCGGCGCATAGCCTGCGGGGAGGGCGTCGAAGCTGTCGTAGATGCAAACCTTTTTCATCGCGGGCAGGAGATGGCTGGGCACAGGTGGCGGCTGGCAGCCGGCACCAGGGGGCGCCCGTCGCCGGCTGCCATGATCGTCAGGTGGAATGGGGATTCTGAAATAATATCAAGCCGGCTTATGATGCGCCCGGCAGGTTCTTTTTATACCACGCCATTGCTTCGCCCAAGCCCTGGTCCACCGTATGAGTAGGCGCGAAACCCAGCAGAGTCTGGGCCTTGGAAATATCCGCCTGCGAGTGGCGAACGTCTCCGGCCCGGAAGTCCTGGTAGATCGGCTGATGATTTTCAAGATGCGGGAAGTCATCCTTGAGCAGCGTGCGCATCATCTGGTATAGCTGGTTCAAACTGGTGGAATCGTTCAGCGCCACATTGTAGATCTCGTTGAGTGCGGCCGGGTCTGCCGTCAGTGCCGACAGCAGGTTGGCCTGGACGATGTTGTCGACAAAGCAGAAATCCCTGGTGGTCTCGCCGTCGCCGTTGATATACAGGGCCTGGTTCTTGATCAGAGCCGCCACCCACTGCGGGATCACCGCGGCATAGGCGCCGTTTGGATCCTGCCGTGGGCCGAATACGTTGAAATAGCGCAGGCCTATGCTGTCTATGCCGTAGCAGCGGTTGAAGACGTCGGCATACAGTTCGTTGACATACTTGGTGACAGCATAGGGCGACAGCGGCTTGCCTATCACTGATTCAACTTTAGGCAGGCCGGGATGGTCGCCGTAGGTAGAGCTGGACGCTGCATACACGAAGCGCTTGATCTTGTGATCGCGAGCCGCAACCAGCATATTGACGAAACCGCTCACATTGCTTTCGTTGGACAGGATGGGGTCTTCTATCGAGCGGGGTACGGAGCCCAGCGCCGCATGGTGCAGGACGTAATCGGCACCGGCGCAGGCCAGCCGGCAATCTTCCAGCTTGCTTATGTCGCCTTCAATAAATTTGAAATTGCGCCAGGCCTTTTCGCCCACCAGCTCCCGGACCTGGTCAAGATTATGTTGATGGCCGGCGGAAAAATTGTCCAGGCCGACTACGGCCTGGTTTAATTTGAGCAGCGTTTCCAGCAAATTGGAGCCGATGAAACCGGCGACCCCGGTAATTAACCAGCGGTATTGGCGAGTCTGCAAATGCTGTCGGATTTCTGGATATTTGGTCATTTTAGGTCGTAGTAGGTATATTTTTTAGAGTCGCCATGGGCAATATCCGCGGGCCGGCCCGAGTGTAAGCTGGGCAAACTCCATTTCCTGTGGTCGTGTCTTTTCTGCATTCGAGCGCCAGCGGCAAGCCTGCGTATCCCAATCCAACTACGCCGGCAACATCCAGAAGGTTTTTAATTTGCCAATTTGTTGTTCAATATATCAGATGCTTGGGAAAGCGACAATCAAGCGACCGCGTTCGCCAGTGCAGCCGGCGTTGGCGCAGCGGTTAGAATCGACGCCTACTTTACATTGCGTTGCAACAGATCATGGATGAAATTGACCGGAATCGCATAGGTAATACCGCTAGGATTGGTGATCGCCGTTTCTTTCAAGCCTTTCACAAATACCATATTAATGATGCCCAGTACTTTGCCGGTTTCAGGATCATACAGGGGGCTTCCGCTGTTGCCCGGATAGGCGGTAGCGTCCAGTTGAAAGACTAAATAGGGCGCGCGCCGCAATTGCGCAATCACCTTGGGGTCCAGCGACCTTGTATCCTGCGTGGGCTTGGTCACGGGCGTGATGGCGGAGACGATCCCCCTATGGGTCGCATGATGAAATCCCAGCGCAGCGCCTAGCGGGAATCCGGTAAACGCGATGGACTGCCCTTCAACGACCTGGCCGGCATCGCCTAGCGTCATTGCCGGCAATGGGGTGCCTGTTATCTTGAGCCTGGCCAGATCATGCTCGTCGTCAATGGCGACGATGACGGCCGGCCTGAATTCTGCGGAGTCTCCCTTGCCGAACAGGATGCCCAATGTTTCCGGAGTGTCCGGATTGATGGGGCGATTGACTACGTGCGCATTGGTAATGACGGTCAAGCCGTCGCCGACGATAAATCCGGTGCCGTTGAAACTGACTGCCGGGCTGCGGGTTTTCTGGAAAGTACCGACTGCGACCACCGAGGTTTTGACCGCTTTGATCGTGCTGGACAGCTCGGCTGCCAATAATGGACATGCAAGCAGCAAGCCCAGACACGCCAGGCAAAAGGATTTTTTTAGATAAAAAAGTTTATGCATGGCAACTTTGACAGTGAAATGACAGCAAAGAGAACGTGTGGTCGGGGCATTGGTCAAGACCGGGTCTTTTAACGCATCGCTATGTCGTCAACCGCAGTAGGGCGGTAAGACAGCATTTCCAATTTCGCCATTATGGCGCATGGCAATAAAATTTACACGACTGTTTTTGTCCAGGCAAGCAAGACTTTGCCGATAGCAAAACCCGACTTTTCTTGTAATATGTTAACAGGCCCTGAATGTTAGGCGATGCCTGCGACGAACATTGAAGGCCGCCCTCGTTTCTCCGTTGCGCCGACCTGCACATGACGAAATACAAGCAAGCGTTACTCGATATGGCGACACTTTGGAAGTGATGACTGCGCTGCCCTGCATTTTCCTACCGGGCCTTGCCGGGATCGGTTTGAGGGCCGGCACGCGCGCCGGAAAAAATCGAAGCAGCCATCCGTCTTGTATGGCGGCGCATGGCGATCCGCATCGCCGCCCAAGGAGCAACTGCCATCTTCCGCTTACGCGCAAAGCCGCTGGCTTTGCGCGCACTGGCTTGCTGGCATGGCTGAGTGCCGGCCTTGCCGCCTGGGCATTGATTTGCTATCCAATCGGGCCCTATTGGCTGGCGCTTGCCGCGTTCTGCTACCTGCTGGTGTTGCAACGCTGGCCGAGGGCCTGGCTGCCGGCGGTGATTGCTGCGCTGCCCGTCCTCGATTTTGCGCCGTTTAGCGGACGTTTTTTCTTCGACGAATTCGATCTGCTGGTGCTGGTGACGGTCGCCGGCCTTGGATGGCGGAGCGCGGATGTCAAGGCGGGCTATCGTTTTGCGCGGCCGGCCTTGGTGCTGCTGAGTTTGTTTGCTGCGTCGATTGCCGTATCCGCGCTGCTAGGCAGCTATCCATATCCTGCACTGGATGCCAATGCCTTCAGCAATTACTACAGCCCGTATAACGCCTTGCGTGTGGCTAAAGGCATGCTGTCTGCGCTGTTGCTGTTGCCCTTTTTGCGTGCCGCGCTGCAGGAAAATGCGGCCAGGACCTATCGGGCAATCGCGTTGGGCATGCTGCTCGGTACGCTGGGAGCTGCGCTGGCGATCGTGTGGGAGCGGCTGTCGTTTCCAGGCTTGTGGAATTTTTCCAGCGGATACCGGGTGGTGGGCCCTTTCTCCGGCATGCATACCGGCGGGGCTTACGTAGAGGCCTATTTCGCGACCGCCATGCCCTTTGTCGTGTGGTGGACCCTGAGGAGCCGGCAATGGCGGCAGCGGGTATTTGGCGCGGCCGTATTTCTGGCGGGCTGTTATGCGATGCTGGTTACCTATGCGCGCGGCGGATATGTCGCGCTGGCGCTGGGGATGGCGATATTGCTGCTCAGCCTGCTGGTTCGCCGCCGCGCCTTTTCCAGGCGGCCGCACCTGCGCGGCGCGGCGATAGCGCTGTCGCTGGTCATAGGCGCAGGATGGTTTGCATTGAAAGACACGCCGATGGAATACCGGTTTTCCCTGGTGCAGAAGGATATTGCCAAACGCACCGCGCACTGGTCGCGGGTGCTGGAAATCATGCCCCAGGATAGTCGCAGCCGGATGCTGGGGATGGGGCTAGGCAGCCTGCCCTATAATTATTACCGTTACAACGGCGCGGAAATACTCTCCGCCTATCATTTGGTCACCGGGCCGGACAATACCTATCTGGCGCTCAGCGGCGGCGACCCGCTTTATTTTGAACAAATTGTCGACGTGCGCGGCGATCAGAATTACCGGCTGCAGCTATCCCTGATGAGCCGGAACGAGGATGCCGAACTGGCGATTCCGGTATGCCGGAAGTGGATGCTGTATTCCACCGCGTGCATCTGGCACGTGATCAGGGTTGGGGATACCGGCGGTGAATGGAAGAGCTACTCTATCAATATCGACACCAGGAAATTTCGCGAGCAGCCGTGGTACGCCAACGCTACCGTCAAGCTTTCCCTGCTCAACCTGAACGAGAATACGCTGATAGGGATAGACAAGCTATCGCTGCAAGCCGCCGATGGCACCGAACTCATCCGCAACGGCGGCTTTGAACAGGGCATGGATCACTGGTTCTTCGCGGCCGACAACCACTTGCCCTGGCATTTCAAGAATTTATGGCTGCAGGTCTATTTTGAGCAAGGCTGGCTGGGCTTGTCGATTTTTATCGGCCTATTGCTGTATGTCGGTGTCAGCCTGCTGGCGCGCTATCGCGAGAAGGTATTCCCATTTCCGCCCGTCGCGGCCGCGCTAACCGCCTTTCTGACAGTTGGCATCGTGGACAGCCTGTTTGATTTCCCGCGCATGAGCCTGATGTTTTATCTGCTCGTGGCTTGCGTGCTGCTGCGGCCGCAGGCCGGTGGCGGCGCGGAGCCAATGCCGCGTTAGAACTCGATAAATATATTGCGTAAGCGAGGCATGTGGTCCTGATACGGCCCCTTTCGGCCGGCTGTATTAAAATGCGCCAGGCGTTCTTGCCTCTACTTAAATATTTGACATGACTCTCCATACCTGGATTACCTACTTCGTTGCCTGCTGGCTGATCGCCATTTCGCCGGGTTCCGGCGCGGTGCTATGCATGTCGCATGGCCTGGCGTATGGCGTGAAAAAGACTTCGGGCACGATCCTGGGTTTGCAGATGGGGGGCATGCTGCTGCTGTTTATTGCCGGTGCGGGCGTGGGATCCATCCTGCTGGCTTCGGAAACCGCTTTTACCGTCGTTAAAACGGTGGGCGCCTTATACCTGCTCTATTCCGGCATCAGCCAGTGGCGCGCCAGGGTCGATGCGGCCCCGGTTCCTGCGCTCGAACGGCTGGAGCAAGGCCATGCGCGAGTTGAAGTGCCGATTTTGCGCAAGAGGATATTGCAGGGGTTCTTGACGAACGCCACCAATCCCAAGGGCATCATCTTCATGGTCGCGGTACTGCCGCAGTTCATCAGCGCCGAGCGGCCGCTATTGCCGCAGCTATTGATACTGGCCGCGACGATGTGCTCGGTGGACCTGGTGGTCATGCATGGCTATGCGTTCGCGGCCGCGACGATGCAGGGATTGTTCCGCAACGCGCGGGCCGTCAAAAGACAAAATCGCTTCTTCGGAGGCGTGCTGATGGCGGTGGGGGCGGCGCTGTTCTTCGTGAAGCGTACCGCCTAGCAGCCTCAGGCGCAGGGTTTTTCGCTGCTGCCGTTGCAGGCGATCTTGTACAGCTCATCCTTCAACTGGCAGCGCCGCAGTTTCAACTGCTGCAGCGTAGCGTCATCCAGTCTTTGCCGGGTTCCAGCCTCGTCACGGATGATTTGTCCGTCAACATCGTCGTGAGCGGCCAGCAGCCGGACGAAGTGCGGATCCTCTCTTTTTAGAATGGAAATTTTGTCGGCCAGTTCGGGACATTCTTTTTCAAGAGCGTGAGAGAGTAGAGATATTGACATGCTGCAACTCCTTTCAAATGGCCGCGTAACCTATCGTTGAATGGTAGTGCAGATTCGCTTGCGCGGCAAATGCCCCCATTTATATTGCCGTAGCGCTACGTTGGCGCTATCGATCCGGTTCCAGCCGCTGCAAGGAGCCGCGCAGCAGGTCAAATGCAGTTTGCTCGAATTCTTCGGCCTGGCTGAGTTTTAAGCGCAGCTGCAGCGTCACCATATCGCTGTAGCGGACATCAAGCACCGTCGCTGCATATTGCTCCGCCAGCCGGCGCAATGTCGATTCGTCGGCGAACTGCAATGTGAACCGCCGTTCGCACATGGCTTCCACCGGGATCAATTCTGCCGCCTTGAACGCATCCGAGATCGCCTGGCCATAGGCCCGCGTCAGTCCGCCGGCGCCCAGTTTGATGCCGCCCCAATAGCGCACCACCACTGCCAGCACATTCGCCACTTCCTTATGCACCAGCACGTTGTACATCGGTTTGGCTGCGGTGCCGGATGGCTCGCCGTCGTCGTCCAGGCCGGAGTCGCCTTCGCACAGCAACACCCAGCAGACATGGACCGCGTTCGGATGCCGGGCGCGTATTGCCGTCAGTGTGGCGCGCGCTTCGGCGCGGCTACTGACAGGATGCAAGGATCCCAGGAAACGGCTTTTCTTGATCTCTATTTCGGCGCTGGCGCTTGCTGCGAGTTGGTACATATCAGCCTGGCTGCGGCATTAGGCGTGTCATTTCGATCTTGCCGCTCTTAGCAGGATGCCGGCCGCCAGCGCCGCGATCGCGATCCAGAAAGCGTAGGGGCTGTAAGGCGTTTTTCCCAGCAGTTGAGCGATGCCATGGGCGGCGCCGCAAGGGCCGTCCAGCGAATACAGGCAACTGCTGGCGTTGGACAGTTTAATGCCCAGCTGGCTGACGATAGGCTGGAAAAAACTGAGCCACCAGGCAAGCGCTGCCGCCAGTAGCAAAATCCCCGCGAACAGCAGGGCATTGGCCAATTTTTGAATGTTCATATTTCCGTCCTTCGTGGTATTTTGTTGTGCCGGCTCAGTAAGGCCCGGTTATTTTTAAAATTCTTTGCTCATCCTCGCTAACGTGGCAGGTGTAGCTGCGCGTCCTGACATAAGCTCCCGATGCGGTTTTTTCGCTCACCTTCAGGTAATAGGTTTTTGCGTAGACCTTGCTATCCATATATTCTATGGCGGCGGAGTTGCCCTTTTTGATGCTTTCTATAACGATGCCATCAGGCTCATCAAATTTGACGTAAGCGCCAATTTTTTGTGCGCAGACGTGCTCGGTTACCGATGCAGGTGCGGCCTCAGGCGCGACATCCTTGCGTATCTTTTGCGGATTGTCGCCGCAAGGCTGGTCCGAATAGATGGTGTTGCCGCCGACCTTGCACTTGTACATGGCGCCCTGTGCGTAGGACGCGGTGCAACAGGCGGCGAGCAGGATAGCAGGGATGAATTTCATCTTGTTTCTCTTGTCGGTGGTTTTGCGAGCAGTGTGGGCGCCGGGCGCCCACACCTGGGCCTTTGCCTTGGTACCTGTTGACGATTTTACTGCGCGGACGTGATCGGGGCTCATGCGCTGCGCTTCACCCCGCTGACGCCTGCTCGCTACAGATCGCGAACAGGTTCTTAGACAGTCAGAGGCTTGTAGCGGATACGCTTGGGCTTGGCGCCTTCTTCACCCAGGCGTTTTTTCTTGTCGGCTTCGTATTCCTGGTAGTTGCCGTCGAAGAAGCTGACTTGCGAATTGCCTTCGAAAGCCAGAATATGGGTCGCAATACGATCGAGGAACCAGCGATCATGCGAGATCACCATCACGCTGCCGGCAAACTCCAGCAGCGCATCTTCCAGCGCGCGCAGGGTTTCCACGTCCAGGTCATTGGACGGCTCATCCAGCAACAACACGTTGCCGCCTTGCAGCAGGGTCTTGGCCAGATGCAGGCGGCCGCGCTCGCCGCCGGACAGGTTGCCGACGATCTTTTGCTGGTCGCCGCCCTTGAAGTTGAAGCGGCCCAGATAGGCGCGCGACGGCATCTCGAAGCGCCCGACGGTCAGGACGTCGGCGCCGTTGGCAACGTCTTCAAACACGGTCTTGGTATTGCCGAGGTCTTCGCGTGACTGGTCCACCAGCGAAATCCTGGCGGTCTGGCCCAGCGCGACTTCGCCGCTATCCGGCTGTTCCAGGCCCTTGATCATCTTGAACAGCGTGGACTTGCCGGCGCCGTTGGGGCCGATGATGCCGACGATCGCGCCCGGCGGGACCTTGAAACTCAGGTTGTCGATCAGCAGGCGGTCGCCGAAGGCTTTCGACACATTCTTGAATTCGATCACCTCATTGCCCAGCCGTTCGGCTACCGGGATGAAGATCTCCTGGGTCTCGTTGCGCTTCTGGTATTCGTGCTCGCTCATCTCGTTAAAGCGGGCCAGGCGCGCCTTGCTCTTGGCCTGGCGGGCCTTGGGATTCTGGCGCGACCATTCCAGTTCTTTTTGCAATGCTCTTTGACGCGCGGATTCGGTCGCCTCTTCCTGTTTCAGGCGGGCCTGCTTCTGGTCCAGCCAGGAGCTGTAGTTGCCCTTCCAGGGGATGCCCGCGCCGCGGTCCAGTTCCAAAATCCATTCGGCGGCATTGTCCAGGAAATAGCGATCATGGGTAATCGCCACCACGGTGCCGGGGAAGCGCAGCAGGAATTGCTCCAGCCAGTCGACCGATTCCGCATCCAGATGGTTGGTCGGCTCGTCCAGCAACAGCATGTCCGGCTTGGACAGCAGCAGGCGGCACAGCGCGACGCGGCGTTTTTCGCCGCCGGACAGCACGCCTATCTTGGCCTCCCAGGGCGGCAGCCGCAACGCGTCTGCGGCCATTTCCAGTTGCAGTTCCACATTGTCGCCGGCCGATGTCGAGATGATCGCTTCCAGGCGCGCCTGTTCGGTCGCCAGCGCGTCGAAGTCGGCGTCTTCGTCCGCATAGGCAGCGTACACTTCATCCAGCTTGGCCTTGGCTTCAAATACTTCGCCCAAAGCGCTTTCTACTGCCTGGCGCACGGTTTGCTCGGGGTCCAGCTGCGGCTCTTGCGGCAGATAGCCTATGTTCAGGTTGGGCATGGGGACCGCTTCGCCCTGGATGTCCTGGTCTATGCCTGCCATGATCTTCAGCAGTGTGGACTTGCCGGAACCGTTCAGGCCCAGCACGCCTATCTTGGCGCCGGGGAAGAAGGACAAGGAGATATCTTTGAGAATCTGGCGTTTGGGCGGCACGATCTTGCCGACGCGGTTCATGGTATAGACGTAATTAGCCATTTGCTATGTTTTTCGCGAGTGAAAAGAAGATGGGCGCAAGCATAAACCATGTTGCGCCGAATTGGGGAGCCGGCGCACCTGAATTTTATGCCGGCGCCAGCGTCCGGATTGGGATAGAGCGGCCGCTGCGCCTGGCTTTTTGCCCGAATTTGCGCCGCTATTTTGCGGCATCGCGGGCCCCACGATATCGCGCTGCATAGGCGCCAGCAGCGCCAGCAACTTGTTTTGCGTCGAGGACGGGATATTATTGTTGTCCATCGCACTTTGCAGGTCTTCCACCAGCGCGTTGAACTGCAGCCCGGTCACGCCCATTTGCGCGTGCACCAATTTCATGTCGTCGCCGGTATAGGTGCAAGGGCCGCCGCTCAGCTGGCAGAACTGCTCTTTCAGCAATTTTGCCAGGTTCTTCATATTGGTTTCCCGGAACTGTTCCTTGATCCGCGCGTCCCGCTTGACCAGCACCAGCAGGTCGTCGACGATGTGATGGATGCCTTGCTCGGCGCCGAGGGCCTGGTACAGCTGGCCGGTGCTTGCCTGCGCCAAGCCGGGCACCGGCGCCGTGCATAGCAGACCGAACGACAGCGCCAGGGTGGCTGCGCGTGTCAGCATGCGGTGGGATTGCCTGAGAGATGGTTTCATGGGGAGGCGCCTGTGGCTTAATTGCCGACTTGCACAGACAGATACCAGCCGCGCTGGGTAGCCGGGTTGAAGATGGTGATATCGCCCAAGGTCGCATAGGCGGCCGTGATCGATACATGCTTGGTGGGGAAGTAGGCCAGGAATACGTCGGCATAGTCCTTTTCATTATCCACGCCGAGGTTGCGCGGTTTCATCCGGTATTCCACGCCGGCGACCAGTTTGCGATTGAACAGGTAGGCCGCCGACCCTTCCAGCATGGGCCGGTAGCGGTCGTGCCGGTCGCCGCCGAAGCCGAGCAGGCCCATCTGGTTGGCCTTGGTCATGCGCACCGTGCCGTTCAGCAGCAGGCTGCGGTCCAGGTAGAGTTTGGTGGCGGCGATGTAATAGTCGATGCCGTGATCATCGGCGGCGCCCAATTGCGTGACCTTGGTTACGCCCAAAGCCGCCAGGCCGCCTATGCCGTTATTGCGCTTGAACATGGCGCCGGCCGCAATTTGCGGCATCAGCCTGTCCTGGTCAAACACCGCATCGCCAGCCAGCTTGAGCTTGACGCCGAGGATATCCTGCCTGATGTCGAGTTGATTCAGCGGAGCCTTGCTGCCGCTGAATTCCTGTTGCGCCAGCGATATCTCGACGCGATCGGCAATGCCCAGCGCCACTCCATAGGTTTTCAACGCGTAGTCCTGGGTGCCGACCTGGGTGTAGTGGGCGTTGCCGCCATAGCTGTCAGATGTTCCATAGCCGGTGATCAGTGCCCACGGAGTGAGGCCGCCGCCGCCCGCGCCTTCCAGTTGGCTGACGCCGCCGGTCGCCGTCAATTTACCCATGTCAGGCATGGAGGGAGTCTCTGCGAAAGCCGGCGGGCTGAGGCCAAAGCTCAGCAGCGCCAGCGCTGCAGCAAGCAGCGATGTTCGATAGGGCATTTTTATCCGTGGGGCAAAATAACTCGTATAGCATGGGTTGGCAGAAGCAATTTCTCTTGGCCGATACGACGCTTAAACAGGCGTTTTTCAAGGGCAGGCACTTTTCAAATCAGGCAACCAAACAAGCACTGCAAATACCGCTCTCCACGGCTACAATCAAGAATACACGTTAACAAAAAAAATCAAGATGAAGTTGCTAATAAGTAATTTCTTTATGTCAAATATTGTTGCGTAAGTTCAACTTAGCCAAAGAAAGCCTTAGTATTCTTTGCCCGCAATCCATTACATTTAAAGCTTGTTGTGAAGATGCCCTGGTGTTGTTGCTTTGCCATGCACACTCTGGCGAGCAAGCCATTCTTTTGCAAGTCGGTGTAGTTCCGCAGGAAAACGACGTTGTAGTCCGGAATACCTGTTCGCCTTGCTGACCGCGCGGCCTTGGCCGGCGACTGGCAGGGTGCCGAGTTCAGGTTGATTTCATCACAGTCTTACACAAGAAAAAGGGGACGAGGGCATGTTGCTCTGCATTATTTCCGACTTAAAATCCACGTCGCAGCCCTGCCGACGGCAGAGCCGCGCCCGGGAAGTGCAATAGCATGAAGCGGACTTCATTGCGCCGTGAATTACTGATCCCCGTTACCGTGCTGGTGATAGGGGTATCGGTAGCAATCGCCTGGGTGTCGATGAAGGCCGGCACCGATGCGGTGCAGACCCTGACCCAGCGGGTGCTGACCGACATGGTGAATCGCATCAGCAATGCGACGGAACGGCATCTGGAAGGCGCATTGATCGCGCTGGAATCCATTTCGCCTGATCCCAGGACTGTCCCCAGGGAACAGGTTTTTTCCGACGACATGCGCACGCTGGAAATCAATCTGTGGGCCGCCAGCGGCCTGTTCATGAACGTGAATAATTACGTGTATTACGGCGGGGAGGATGGGCGTTTCGTCGGGGTGTACCGGATCAAGAATGACTTTGTCGAATTGTTCTGGCACGAGCCGGGGGATGGATTGCGCGAGGTATACAACGTGGCCAGCCCTGGCGACAGGACTAAATTGCTGCGCACCGAACCCTACGATCCGCGCAAACGACCCTGGTATCGGGTGGCTTCGGTGACCGACAAGCCGGTCTGGTCGGCGATCTATAATAATTTCACCGCGGCCTATCCGACCATTACGCTGGCCAAGGCCGTGTTCCGGAAGGATCACAGCCTGGCCGGGGTAGTCGCCACCGACGTCACGCTGAAAGTGCTATCCGACTTTTTGAAAACCCTGGAAATCAGCAAGAACAGCGTCGCTTATATCCTGGATGCAGAAGGTCATATTGTTGCCACGTCCGGCCAGGAGTCGCCGGTGAAGATGGTGGACGGCATGCCGGTCCATATGATGGCAACGGAAATGAAAACTTCGCTGATCAGCGAAACCTATAAAAAAAGCTTTGAGTGGCAAAGGCAGATATTGCAAAAAAATCCGGATGTTCCGTCCACCAGGCAACTGGAGTTGAGCGTGGGCACCGTCGATGTTGCGGTATCGTCGCTGGGAAACAGGCAGGGCCTGAGCTGGCTCACGGTAGTTGCCGTGCCCCGCTCCGATTTCATGAGCGGTATCAATCAGGGCTTTATGCAGAGCGCACTGATTGCGATTGCCTGCATCATTATTGCATTGACCATAGGCGTGGCCATGGTCGAAAGAGTTGTCAGGGATATCCGCAAGCTGACCGGCGCGGCGGAAAAATTCGGCAATGGAGAACCCTTGCCCGCGCTGGACATACAACGTGGCGATGAAATCGGCACGCTAGCCCAGACTTTTATCGAGATGGAGAACAAGCTGCGCTTCGATAAGCTGACCCAGGTTGCCAATCGGGAGTCGCTGTTTGCCCAGATTAACTATCTGCGCAAGCAGGCCGCGCTGAATGCCAGGGAGGCGGAGGCGTTCACGCTGTTGTTCGTGGACCTGGATCGCTTCAAGTTCATCAATGACACGTATGGACACGATGCCGGCGACAAGGTATTGGTGATTATTGCCGCGCGCCTGCAAGCCGCAATCCGGGATACCGACCTGGTGGCGCGCTATGGCGGCGACGAATTCGTCCTGCTGTTAAAAGAGGTCAAGGGTTCGATCGACATCAGCAGCACGGTGGAAAAAATCTGTGCGCTGGTCGAAGAGCCGATCGCGCTGGAGGGCGCCATCGTCAGCGTCGGCGTGTCCATAGGCTGGGCCAGTTTCCCGGACGACGGCGACGACTACGTCCGTTTGATCAAGATCGCCGACGGCCGCATGTACAAGCGCAAGCGGGATCGCAAGTCGAATCAGTTGCACCTGGTGTGAAGGCTGCCGCCGGACAAATTGCGCTCCTTGGGCGCGAACGGGGAGTGGCTAGCGTTCTTCCCGCATTTTGGTCTAAGCCGCCGCCGAAAATTCCGGCGGCACCCACTTCATCACCCACTCCGGCAATTGTTCTGCCGGCATGGGTTTGCTGATGTAATAACCCTGGGCCTGGTCGCAGCCCATTTCTTTCAACAGCAGCATCACATCCTGGTTTTCCACGCCTTCTGCCACGACCCGCAAGCCCATGTTGTGGCCCAGGTCGATGGTGGACCGGACGATCTTGGCATCATCCAGGTCTTGTTCCATTTTCAGCACGAAGGATTTGTCGATCTTCAACTCGTCGACCGGCAGGCTCTTCAGGTAGGCCAGCGATGAATAGCCGGTGCCGAAGTCGTCAATCGACAGATCGACCCCCATCGCGTGCAGGCGTTCCAGGGTTTGCTGGGCGCGAATGGGGTCATCCATGATGGCGCTCTCGGTGATCTCCAGGCAAAACGAAGCGGGCGTCACATTGTGGCGTTTCAGGATTTCGTCAAATTTATTCGGCAGGTCCTGGTCCAGCAAATCGCGGGTGGACAGGTTGACCGACATTTTCAGGTGCAGGCCCCTGGCTATCCATGCGCTGCACATCTGTGCCGCCTGCTCCAGCACCCAGCGGGTCAACAGGCGGATAAACCCGGTCTGTTCGGCAAACGGGATGAACTGGTCCGGAAAGATAAAGCCGCGCTCTGGGTGCACCCAGCGTACCAGGGCTTCTACCGCAATGACCTTGCCGGAGTCCAGCGCAACCTTGGGCTGCACATATAGCCGGAACGCATCATGATCCAGCGCGGCCCTGAGTTCGCTCAGCAGCGACAGGCTTTGCTGGCTGGATTTGTCGATTTCGGGTATATAGGTCACCGCGCCGCTGTTCCTTTGCTTGGCCGCGTACATCGCCACTTCTGCATGGCTCAGCAGGGTCTCGGCATTCTTTGCATGCTGCGGAAAGCCGGCGATACCTATGCCCGCACCGAGGTCCACGGTCTGGTCCTCGATCGAGATAGGCTTCTCCAGCGATTGCAGGATGCGGGTTGCCAGTTCTTGCGCGGCGGCCATGCTGGAGTTGGGCAGCAGTATCGCGAACTCATCGCCGCCCAGGCGCGCAGGCTTGGTTGCTCCCTGGCCCAACTCGGCGCTAAGCCGCACCGCGACTTGGGTTAGCAACAGATCGCCAAAACTATGTCCCATCACGTCATTGACGTGCTTGAAGCGGTCCAGGTCCATCATCAATACATAGCAGGATTCTTCCCTGGATTCCGCCTGCCTGATCGCGTCGCGCAGCATATTCGCGAATTGGGCCCGGTTCGGCAAATTGGTCAGGGTGTCCCAGTAAGCCAGATGGCGTATCTCTTTCTCGCGGGTGGCGATGCCGTCGCGCATGCTGATAAAGGTACGCGCCAGCTCGCCTATCTCATCCTGGCCCTTGACGTCGATGCTGGCGGAGTAGTCGCCCGCCCCCAGTTTCCTGGCGGTTTCAGCCAGCTGGCGCATGGGGCCGGTGATGCGTCTGGCGGAAAAAACGCTGAGGATGATCGCCACCAATACGCCGACACCGGTCAGTATCAGCAGGGTCAGTTTCAGGTTCTCATACGGGGCGATCGCTTCGCTGATCGACCTTTGCAAAATCAGCACTGTAGTCTGGTTTTCGCCGGCGTTTTGCGCCAGCTGCAGCACGCGGGCGCTATAGCTGTTGCCGGCTATTTCCAGGTCCTGTATGAACACGGCTTTGTCCAGCGTCGTCGGCAACTGCCTGGTCAATTCATCGGCATCCGCGGGATCCAGCGTGGAGACGTTGGATGCCCATGGGCCGCCATTTGTATTTGTCAGCAGTGACACCTGCATCGAAGACAGTTCGCGCAGGTCGGCGACGATCTTCTGGTCGATGGGAATGGCCATCACGACCCAGCCTATGGTGACCGTGGCCGGTACTTTCAGCGGCACGATGACCAGTTGGTAAGGATGGCTTTCGACGATGGAGGTGCTGGATGCGGTGCCGCCGCTTTGCTCCGCCTGCGCTATCATCCGCGCGATCGATTGCTGCAGGCTGGCCGCGAGCGCGGCATTGGTGGAGGCGGTAATTGACTTGTCCAGGCCGATCAGCATGGTCAAGGTTGCACCTATGCGTTCTCCATGGTTGGACAGCGCAGATTCTATGGTTTTACGGTCATTGCTGCTGGCTGCAGTGCGAAAACCATAATCGGACGCCAGCACCTGTGCGCCGAAGATCAGTCTTTGGGCGTTTTGCTCCAGCAAATTGCCGAATTGCCGCTCGCCGACTTTCAAGTCGGCCTGGATCGAAGTGCGGGCATTGGCCTGGATTGCGTGGCGGATCGTAAAAAAACTCGCCAGCTGCACAGCCAGCATTAAGACAATGAACAGGGCCACGACCCGGCTTTCCAGGCTATGGAAGCGCATGTGGCACCCTTGGCGATAACCGCCTGTCGCGGCCGGTCTGTTGGTAGTGATTAAGCAAAAGAGCAGGCATTTTTATTGTCGGGTTGAGGGACGCCGGCTTGTTGACCGCACCTAGCTGGCTTTATAGCTCAGTTTAACAGTAATCGTGGCATCGTCTTTATAGTTGATGGCCTGCTCGTCGACGGGAGCGCCCGCAGCCTGTTTATAGTGCCAGGTTTTCAGCGCGTATTTGCCGGCCACGATGTTGCTTATCCTGGCCTTGCCGCTGGCATCCGTTTTGGCGAAAAAAGGGGTATCGACAATTTGTATATAGGCGATCATCTGGTCGTGGATATTGCAGCCGACCACCACGGTTCCCGCTTTGTCAAAAATAATCGGCTTGGCGGGCGTGCCTGCATACAATTTGAGTTCGAAGGGCTTGGGTGTCGAGAAGGAGTAGGCGTGATGCCTGACCGTGTCGTTGTTCGGGAAATTGATGGCCGTGCCGGTCTGGATCACGCTCACCAAAGGGATGAATTTCTTGTCTTTCTGTTCTATCTCCACTTGCGGCGGGGATTTCAGCAATGGCGCCGAGCCCTCTGCGTAGACGACCGCGTCCGCCACCGGCTGGCCTGCACTGTCGATCACCTGCACGGTCAGGCTAGCGCATGCATTGGCTGCGAACATGGCGCCGAGCAGCGCGGCAACAGCAGCTTGCGGTAGATGAGATTTATTCATTTTTATACCTGATGGTCCAAAAAAGAGAGTAACGGTCAGCTACTAGTGTCCTGAGTTGGAAGTTCGTTGAATAAGAAAGGTGATGCAATGAGCGGCAGGCAAGGCGCACAACGCAGCAAGGGTGGTTCCCCTTGCGAGTATTTGCAACGAAGCATGGCGTTCATTTCATCGGCTTTCTTCAACGAATTTGTAACTCGGGACACTAGTGCTTCTGCAGAGCGAGCTTATCGCCAGGAAACGATGTAACACGTCACTATACTACCGGGCCGCCGTTTTTTGCAGGCCATGGAAATAATGCCCCATGGAAATCTTCCAATAGGGAGTGTGGTTTTACAATAGTTGATGAACATCAATAATGGGTCGGGGCAATATGTTTCGCATATAATGTGATGCAAAGAATTTAATAGCTGAATGCCAAGCCATATCGCAGCCCGGCCGCACGCCCAATTTGATTGCAATTTGATTGTTAACAGGCCCTAGATCGAGTGTATGGAATCAATCATCAAGCACCTTGTGGAAATCACCGGTCATCGGGATCACGATCTCCTCAATATTTCTGTGATTTCTGCATTAGGCGAGCTGACTCATGCCGAGTATGCGCGCGCACTGGATGTTGTTGCCGTCGGAAAACAAATATTTGTGCAGCCGCAGATTACGATCAAGAACGGCAAAGTTGTCACTGTTGACGAGCACCTTGCTGCACTGCAAACTGGCGAAGCGGTTAGCCAATATCCTGCGCTGGAGCAAGGCCTGGCGCAGCATTCCAATCTGATCGAAGATCTCACCGAGGATGGCAAGCGCATACTCTGGCTGCCCATCTGGATCAACGACAAAGTCAGCACTTGCCTGGAAATCACCAATCCCGCTTCCTATACGCAAAATACCATGGAGGTGATGGAGGGCATACTGATCGTTTACCGCAATTTCCAGAATCTGCTGGATTACAGCGAACGCGATTCACTGACCGGCCTCTTGAATCGAAAAACTTTCGACGATAGTTTTTCCAAGGTATTGCGCGCCACTTCGCAGCAAAACAATGGCGAAGGCGAAAATGACGAGGGCAGCAGCGCCGAACGGCGCCATCACGAACCGGAAAAGCAACACTGGCTGGCCGTGCTGGATATAGACCACTTCAAGCGGGTGAACGACCAGTTCGGCCACCTGTACGGCGACGAGGTGCTGATCCTGATTGCCAACCTGTTGCGTTCCTCTTTTCGCCCGACTGACCGCTTGTTCCGTTTCGGCGGCGAAGAATTCGTGATACTGCTGCGCTCGACAACGCAGGAAGATGCCCAGCATATCTTCGATCGTTTCCGCGTCAATGTAGAGCAGCACCATTTCCCGCAAGTCGGGAAAGTCACGGTCAGCGTCGGCTTTGCGCGCATAGACCCGTTCGAACCGGCGGTGGCGATCATGGGACGCGCGGACCAGGCGCTGTATTTTGCCAAGAGCAATGGCCGCAACCGCACCTGTTATTACGACAGCCTGGTGGAAAGCGGCGACCTGCACGCAGAGCGCTCCAACGATACCGCCGAATTCTTTTGACCGGCGTCGATCGCGAATCGCGTTAATGGATGGCCCGCTTGACGCCCGCCATCAACGCGCCGGCAATAATCAGCAGGCTGCCGGAGGCGCGGTTGCTGCGCTTGACGAACCGGGTGCTGGCAGTGAAGCGCCGTGTCTTGCTGCCCAGCCACGCGTACAGGCTGTACGAGATTCCATCCAGGACTATGCAGCTAACGCCATAGATCAGCATTTGCCGCCCTATAGGCTGGGCCGGATCGATAAATTGCGGCAATAGCGCGACGAAGTACAGCAGGGCTTTCGGGTTCGACAATTCCACGATCACCGCATGCCAGAAAGCGCGCGGCCCTTGCACCGCCAGCCGCTGGTCCTGGGTCACGGTAAACGCGCCGGCCTTGTTCATGAGGGCCGACACTCCCAGATAAAACAGGTAGGCGACGCCGCCCCACTTGATGATGGAAAACAGCGTGCCGCTGGCGACGATCAGGGCGGCGATGCCGGTGGCCGACAGCGCGAAGTAAATCGCGTTGGCCACGGCGATGCCGGCGATCGCCCAGTAAGAACGCCGCATGCCGTTGGACATGCCTTGCGCCACGATCAGCAGGGCGGCGGGGCCGGGGGTGAGGCAGATCACGCCGGTCGTGACGATGAAAATAAGATAGGCGTCCCAGCTCATATTGCTTCCTTCAATTCTACGGATGTGGGGCGCGCGCGCGACATGGTCAACAGCAGCACGCTGCCCAGGATGATGCCCATGGCCAGCATTTCACGCGGGCCGATTTTCTCGCCGCCGAGGAAGACCCCGAGCGTGACAGCGATCAGCGGATTCACATAGGCATAGCTGGACGCCAGTGCCGGCGGCACCGCTGACAGCAGATACATGTACGCGGTAAATGCCAACAGCGAGCCGGCCACCACCAGGTAAGACCAGGCCAGCAGGGCCGGGGCCGTGATCGGCGCGCTGAAAGTTTCGCCTTTTAGCAACGCGACGATAGTCAGGAACAGGCCGCCCAACAGCATTTCGCTGGCAAAACCCATCGCACCTGGCGCCACGGACAATTTCCTTTGCGATAAGACCGAGCCTATATCCCAGCAAAAGATGGCACCCAGCAAGGCAATGATGCCTATCGGCTGCGCCGAAAAATCGCCGCTGCCGGCCAGCAGGATGGCACCGGCGAAACCGCTCAGTATGCCGGTCCATTCGCGCTTGTTCGGCCAGTCGCCGAACATGCCCACGCACAGAGACAGTATCATCGGCGAACAGGCGATGAAGACTGCGGTCAGTCCGGAGGACACGTATTGCTGCGCAACCGCGGTCAGGCCCATGCCGCCGCCCATCAGCAAAATGCCGACCACGCCGGCGTCGCGCCACTGCAGCAGGCTGGGATTGGCCGTGCCGCGCCATTTCAGCCAGCCAAACAACAGCGCGCCGGCCACCAGGAAGCGGGTGCCCATCAGCAGGAAAGGCGGGAACGAGGTCAGCGCCACGTGGATCGCGTAGTAGGTTGAGCCCCACACGATATACACGGTCAGCAAGGCAAGAAGGACGAGTCTGGGCAGACGCAGCATGATGGTATGGAAACAAAAAAATCAAAGTAGGACGCCCAGTGTATGCTGGCGCAGACAGATTTTGAATAGATAATCGAAGGCAAATGGGTTACATTACTTTTGAATTAATCGAAAAAAAGGCGGTTTTCCATGAAAATAGAACTGGATCAGATGGATGGCAAGATCCTGGAGATATTGCAGGCGGATGCGCGCGTCACGCTGGCCGAGATCGGTCGGCGCATCCATATGAGCCAGCCCGCGGTGGCCGAACGGGTCAAGCGCATGGAGGCCGCCCATGTCATCACCGGCTATCACGCCCGGGTCAACCCGGCGGCGCTGGGCTACAGCATCACCGCCTTTGTACGTGTTGCCGTTCGCTCGGATTACCGCTCGGTGGCGGTCATCGCCGAGCAGTTGCCGGAAATCGTCGAATGTCATTCGATTACCGGCGACGATTGCAGTATCGTCAAGGTGATCGTGCCGTCGGTGCAGGAACTGGAGCGGGTGCTGGTGGAGCTGACCCGTTGCGGCGTCACGTCGACGTCGCTGATCCTGTCTTCAACGCTGGAGCGGCGCGCGCTCAAGCCTGTCCTTAACTGATCCGGGCCTGAGATGGAACTACGCCAACTGCGGTATTTCGTTGCCATCGTCGATCATGGCTCGCTGTCGCGCGCGGCCAGGGTGCTGCATATCGTGCAACCCGCACTGACCCAGCAGTTGCAGCAGCTGGAAGATGAACTGGGGGCAGCCTTGCTGCACCGCTCTGCGCAGGGCATGCTGCCCACCGATGCCGGCAAGTTGTTTTACGAACATGCGCAGGCGATACTCAAGCAGGTCGGCGACGCCAAATCGGCGGTGGCGCAATCGGCCGACAAGCCCACCGGGACAGTGGCGCTGGGGCTGCCGCAAAGCGCTTCCGGCGCGCTGGCGCTGCCGCTGCTGAGGGCGGTGCGCGCGCACTACCCCGAAATTTCCTTGCAGATGACCGAGGAGCTGACCGGCAACCTGAGCGAGCAATTGAAGTCGGGGCGCATCAACCTGGCGGTGCTGTTTGACGATGGCCAGCTATCCGGCTTTGCTGTCAAGCCCATGATCGAGGAGGAGATGATGTACATCGCCCGCGCGGACTCCCAGTTCGTCAGCAAGCGCAAAGTGATCGCTTTGGAAAAGGCCTTGCAGGCGCCGCTGATCTTGCCGGGCCTGCAGCACGGGGTGCGGCCGCGCATAGAAAACATCGTGCGCCAGGCCGGCTTGTCGATAGACAATGTGATCGACATCAATTCCATCGCCATCCTGAAGTCGGCGCTGCTGGCCGATATGGGCGCGACCATACTGCCGGTGGCGCCCTTGCTGTCCGAGATCGAGCGCGGCGAGCTGCGCGCCTGGCCTATAGGCGGCGCCAGGATATCGCGCACCGTGGTCCTGTGTTCGTCCAAAAATATACCGCTGACCAATGCCGCCGGTGCGATAGAGCGGCTGGTGCTGGAGGTGACCCAGGGATTATGCGACAGCGGACGCTGGCTGGGCGCGCGCAGCCTGATGCCGTGAATCAGCGGTCTATTGCGGCCTGAGGCCGGTGACAAATTCCATGACTGCTTTTCTGGCTGCGGTTGACGATTTCTCATCATAGGCAATCGTCGGTCCGTATTCCACGCAGGGGTCGGCGAAGGTGAAAACCTGTTTGGTGCCGGCATTGACGATCACGCCGCCATCCACTTCCATTAGCCGGCAATGCCTGACAGTTTGCGCCTTGTTCAGTTTCACCGGGGTTTTCAGGGCTTGCCAGTCGAATATGTGCCCGGCGCCGGCGTATTCGGTCAGTTGCGCGTCCTTGCCTGTTGCTTTCAGTCGTGCGACGTAGGGCCGGCAGACGTCGACTGGGTCATAGTCGTCGGCGCTGCCGTGAAAAATGCGGATAGGCTTGTCGGCGACGTCAGTATCGTTGAAATAGGCAGTACTGCAATCGGGATAAAACGGGATATAGGCGGAGAAGGCCGCGGCGCGCGGTCCGTGCATGCGCTGGAAGCGGTTCAGGCTGGCGTAAAGAGCCGCTTGCCCTCCGCGCGAAAAGCCCATCAGCACGATGCGCGCCGGGTCTATCCGGGGATGCCTGGCCAGCAATTCCAGTGCGCGATAGGCGTCGACGATCATGGCCAGCCGGCCGAGTTGGGATTGATCGTTATTGGTATTGGCGATGCCGCGCGCGGAGAAGCTGTCGATGACAAAGGTGGCGACGCCGATCGTGTTGAAGTCTTGTTCCCAGTCGGTGACATAACCTGATATGCCTCCTGAGCCGTGCAGCAGGATGACCAGTGGCAATTTGTCATTTCCTGTGCGCGGCAGGCGTAATTCGCCGGCGAGCGTGACTGGTTTGCCCTCTTTGCGATTTGTCAGGAACTCCTGGTCCGTCAGCGTTGTAGACTGGAATGAAAGAATTTCCATCCGTGCAACCTGCGCATCAGCCAGGCTGGAAGCGATGACAAGCAGTGCGGCCAGCAAAGCAAAAGCGAAACGGCGCTTATCCGACCATCCAATATACAGGGAATGCATAGAGGCCTCTCTAAGCGGGCTGGAATAGCCCCATTGTTTTTACCGCCCCCCGACTGCGGCGCGGCAGTACCGGTGGTCTTGTCAATAAATTAGGATCATTGCATCTTAGGTGCTGAATTCCTGCCTTTCAAGCACGTTCAGCAATGGCGCGGCGCTGATACGCAGCCGATATGCGCTGATATTTTGCCTGCAAGCAAAGGTGCTCTGCGATGGGCAGGCGCGAGCCGGAGGGATGGGGCAATTTTTGAGCGGCCATCACTTTTTGTGATACCCCTATTCAAATTCCATATTTCCCAGCGCCGGCGGCAAGCCCTACACTGGCCGTACAGCAGATTTCAAAGGGAGTCGAGGAGGCGCTGCAGCTAGGACCGGGTTTTCGGCAAATGCTCACATTGCACTTTGCCCAATGCCCGGCCGTATTCGAAGCTTCCTTTGAACATCCAATCTGCACGGAAAATATCGATACCCGGTGTTGGCGACACGGCAATCCCGCTTTTGCAGATGCATGAGTATTTCTATTTTTGATGCGAATTGGAATAAAATGGCTGCCATCACAGCCCTGCACGATTGGCAAACTTGCGTCTTACCCGGCGCAACGAATGTCAGTTTGCAAACTAAATCACAAATTTTGGAGTACACATGTCATCCGACGCAGCAATGGAATCTGCTGGTCTGGCGTCCGCGCCTGCCCAGCAACCTGCCACCCGCAATACCGCCCCCATCGCCCATCAGACCGAGCCGACTTTAGCGCCGGTCAGCCTCGACGATAAATATACTTCGAACAGCGGCACGATCTTCCTGTCCGGCATACAGGCGCTGGTGCGCCTGCCGATGATACAAAGGCAGCGCGACCTGGCCGCCGGCCTGAACACCGCCGGGTTTATTTCCGGCTATCGCGGTTCTCCTTTGGGCGGCCTGGATGAGACCTTGTGGAAAACCAAAAATCTGCTGGAAGCCAGCCACGTCAAGTTTGTGCCCGGCGTCAATGAAGACCTGGCTGCGACGGCGGTCTGGGGCACGCAGACGGTGGACCTGATAGGCCCGGCCAAATACGACGGCGTATTCGCGATGTGGTACGGCAAGGGGCCCGGCGTCGACCGCTGCGGCGACGTGTTCAAGCACATGAACCACGCCGGCACTGCGAAACACGGCGGCGTGTTGCTGGTGGCCGGCGACGATCACGGCGCCTATTCGTCGACCTTGCCGCACCAGTCCGACCATATCTTTTCCGCCTGCATGATCCCCATGCTGTATCCCTGCAATGTGCAGGAATACCTGGACCTGGGTTTGCATGCATGGGCGATGTCGCGCTTCTCGGGCTGCGCGGTGGGCTTCAAGGCGCTGGCCGATACGGTGGAATCCAGCTCGTCGGTGGACGCCGACCCGTTCCGCCTGAAGATCACTGTTCCCGAAGATTTCGTGATGCCGGAAGGCGGCCTGAATACGCGGCTGTCGCTGGATACGCTGGGCATACAGGCGCGCAAGCAGGAAGCGCTGATGCAGGACTACAAGATTTATGCGGCGCTGGCCTATGCGCGCGCCAACCAGCTGAACCATACGACGATAGACAGTCCGCATGCGCGGCTGGGCATCATCGCGTCCGGCAAGTCCTACCTGGATGTGCTGGAAGCGATGGAAGAGCTCGGCATCGATGAGAAATTCGCGGCCGAGATCGGCATTCGCCTGTACAAGGTGGCGATGCCGTGGCCGCTGGAGCCGGACGGCGTACGCGAGTTTGCGCAGGGGCTGGACGAAATCCTGGTGGTCGAAGAGAAGCGCCAGATCGTTGAATACCAATTGAAGGAACAGCTGTATAACTGGCGCGACGACGTGCGTCCGCGCGTGATCGGCAAGTTCGATGAAAAGGGCGAGTGGGTCGCGCCGCGCGGCGAATGGCTGCTGACTTCCAAGGCGGATTTCTCGGTGGCGCAGATCGCGCGCGTGATCGCGGCGCGCATCGCGCGCTTCCACACCAGCGACCTGATCAAGGCCAGGCTGGCCTTCCTGGAAGCCAAGGATGTAGTGCTGAACAAATCGGTGACCACGCCGCCGCGTCCGGCCTACTATTGCTCCGGCTGCCCGCACAACACCTCGACCAAGGTGCCGGAAGGCAGCCTGGCGCTGGCCGGCATAGGCTGCCACGTGATGGCAACCGCGATCTACCCGGAATTCAACAAGCTGACCACCCATATGGGCGGCGAGGGTGCGCCGTGGATAGGTCAGGCGGCGTTTTCCAGCCTGCCGCACGTGTTCCAGAATCTGGGCGACGGCACCTATTTCCACTCCGGCTACCTGGCGATACGCGCCGCGGTGGCCGCCAAGGTGAATATCACCTACAAGATTTTATATAACGATGCAGTCGCGATGACCGGCGGCCAACCGGTGGACGGCACCATCAGCGTGCCGATGATGGCGCAGCAGATGGCAGCCGAGGGCATACAGCGCATCGCGCTGGTGACCGAGGACTTGTCGCGCTACACCGATCGCTCCAGCCTGCCGGTGCTGGTGACCCTGCATGACCGCAAGGACATGGATGCGGTACAGCGCGAATTGCGCGAGCTTCCCGGCGCCACCGTGCTGATCTACGACCAGACCTGCGCCGCCGAAAAGCGCCGCCGCCGCAAGAAGGGCCAGTTCCCCGACCCCGACCAGCGCATGGTGATCAATGAAGCGGTGTGCGAAGGCTGCGGCGATTGTGGCGTGCAGTCGAATTGCACGTCGATCATGCCCCTGGAGACCGAGTTCGGCCGCAAGCGCACCATCGACCAGTCTTCCTGCAACAAGGATTATTCCTGCGTGAAGGGCTTCTGCCCCAGCTTTGTGACGGTAGAAGGCGGCAAGCTGAAGAAATCCAAGGCCGGTGTGACGAAGAACAACGCCGACGACGGCTTCGGCGTCTTGCCGCAGCCGCAGCTTCCCGGCTGCGCCACGCCGTACAATATCCTGCTGAACGGCATAGGCGGCACCGGCGTGATTACCATCGGCGCGCTGATCGGCATGGCCGCGCACTTGGAGGGCAAGGGCGTCTCGGTGCTGGACATGACCGGTATGTCGCAGAAGAACGGTTCGGTCACTTCGCATATCCGCATCGCCGACAATGCCGCCCGCCTGCGCGCACAGCGCATCGCCACCGGCGAGGCCGACCTGGTATTGGGCTGCGACATCCTGACCACCGGCGCGCACGATGCGATTTCCAAGATGCGCGCGGGCCGCACCCGCGCGGTCGTCAATACGCATCAACAGCCGACCGGCTCGTTTGCCAAGAATCCGGATTGGGAATTTCCCATCGATGCGGTGCAACAACTGATCGTGGAATCGGTCGGCAATAACGCTGACTTCATCGACGCGACCAAGCTGGCGACGGCCTTGATGGGGGATTCGATCGCGACCAATCTGTTCATGCTGGGTTTTGCCTACCAAAAGGGTGCGATTCCGGTTTCCGAGCAGGCGTTGATGCGTGCGGTGGAATTGAACGGCGTGGCTATCGAATCCAACAAGAAGGCCTTCCTGTGGGGCCGCCGCGCCGCGGTGGATTTGCAGCGCGTGGAAAAAATCGCGATCCCGGCGCAGCCGGTGATCGTGCAAATGCCGCAAAGCCTGGACAGCATCATCAAGCGCCGCGTAGCCTTCCTGACCGATTACCAGGATGCCGCGTATGCGCAGCAATATCAGGACCTGATCGGCAAGGTGCGCGCGGTGGAGTCCGGCCTGGCCCTGGGCAATAAGCTGACGACCGCGGTTGCCAAGTATGCGTTCAAGCTGATGGCCTACAAGGACGAGTATGAAGTGGCGCGCCTGTACACCGACGGCCAGTTCACCGAAAAGCTGAAGCAGCAGTTTGAAGGCGACTTCTCGCTGAAATTCAACCTGGCGCCGCCGCTGTTCTCGAAAAAAGACGCGCAGGGGCATCTGGTCAAGGCGCAATACGGTTCCTGGGTGTGGCAGGCCTTCAAGCTGCTGGCCAAGTTCAAGAAATTGCGCGGCAGCAAGCTGGACATTTTCGGCTACACCGAAGAGCGTAAGGCGGAGCGCGCGATGATCGTCGATTACCAGGACATGATCCTGTCCGTGATCAAGGATTTTAGCCAGGACAAGCTGGAACTGGCGGTCGAACTGGCCAGCCTGCCGGAAAAAGTGCGCGGCTTTGGCCATGTCAAAGAAAAAGCGATGAAAACCTACTATGCTGACAAAGCTGGACTGCTGCAAAAGCTGCAAGCCAAAGTTGCCGGTAAGATAGCTCGCGCAGCTTAAATTTTTGATAAGGCAGGATGGCGATCGTCCTGCCTGCCTTCTCCATCAACGCTTTTTTAATTTCGTATTGACGTTTACGTAAACGTCATATACCTTAAGTCCTGAGTCAAAACCCGTTAGCGAGGGCGCATCCGCCCCGAGAAGATAACAAAGAGACTACAGAGACACCATCGAGGATACAAATGACCGACCTGTCGATTGCCCAGAAACTGACCGAATACAAACCCGCCAACAAGGTACGCTTCGTCACCGCCGCCTCGCTGTTTGACGGCCACGACGCCTCCATCAACATCATGCGCCGCATCCTGATGGCAAACGGCGCGGAAGTGATCCACCTGGGGCATAACCGCTCGGTGGAAGAGATTGTCACTGCCGCCTTGCAGGAAGACGCGCAGGGGATAGCGATTTCCAGCTACCAGGGCGGGCATGTCGAATACTTCAAGTACATGATAGACCTGCTGAAGCAGCGCGGCGGCGAGCATATCAAGGTATTCGGTGGCGGCGGCGGCGTGATCGTACCGGATGAGATTGCCGATCTGCATGCATATGGCGTCAGCCGCATTTTCAGCCCGGAAGACGGCCAGCGCCTCGGCTTGGTCGGCATGATACTGGCGATGATACAGGCCTGCGACGTCGACTTGTCGGCGTATGCGCCCACCGGCCTGGCCAGCTTGCAGGACGGCGACATGGTGGCCAGGCACCGGCCGCTGGCGCAACTGATTACTGCCTTGGAAAACGACAGGGTACCGGCTGAACTGCGGCACCAGTTGCACCAGACAGCGGACACCATCAATATCCCTACCTTCGGCATTACCGGCACCGGCGGTGCAGGTAAGTCCTCACTGACCGACGAGCTGATACGCCGCATACGGCTGGACCAGGACGACCAGCTGAACATCGCGCTGATCTCGATCGACCCGTCGCGTCGTAAATCCGGCGGCGCCTTGCTGGGCGACCGCATCCGCATGAACGCGATCAACCCGTGGAAGGGCCAGGTCAAGGTCTTCATGCGCTCGCTGGCGACACGCGAAGCCGGTTCCGAAATTTCGCAAGCCTTGCCGGATGTGATTGCTGCGTGCAAGGTGGCCGGCTTTGACCTGGTGATCATCGAGACCTCCGGCATAGGCCAGGGTGACGCCGCGATCGTGCCGCATGTGGATGTCAGCATGTATGTGATGACGCCGGAATTCGGCGCCGCGTCGCAACTGGAAAAAATCGACATGCTGGACTTTGCCGATTTCGTTGCAATCAACAAGTTCGACCGCAAGGGCGCGCAGGACGCGTTGCGCGATGTGGCCAAGCAGTATCAGCGCAACCGCGAACTGTGGAACCAGAAGCCGGACGAGATGCCGGTATATGGCACGCAGGCGTCGCGCTTCAACGACGACGGCGTCACTGCCTTGTACCAGGGCATCTTGCCGGCGCTGGCCAAGCATGGCTTGCCGGCCAAGCCGGGCAAATTGCCGGCAGTGGATGTGAAATTCTCCAGCGGCAAGAATGTGATCGTGCCGCCGGCGCGCAGCCGCTACCTGGCCGAGATCGCCGACACGATGCGCCATTACCATAAATTCACCAGCAGGCAGGTAGTGCTGGCGCGCGAGCGCCAGCAACTGCAGGAAAGCAAGCGCATGCTGAGCAAGGCCGGCAAGAGCGCCGATTTCGACGACTTGATCGCCGAGCGCGACAGCCACATGGACGCCGGCTCCAAGAAACTGCTGGCGATGTGGCCGGACATGCTCGCGGCTTACTCCGGCGACGAATACGTGGTCAAGATCCGCGACAAGGAAATCCGCACCCGCCTGACCCAGCACAGCCTGTCCGGCACCAAGATCCGCAAGGTGGCCTTGCCGCGCTTCGTCGATCACGGCGAAATCCTGCGCTGGCTGATGCTGGAAAACGTGCCCGGTTCTTTCCCGTTCACCGCCGGCGTGTTCGCGTTCAAGCGCGAGGGCGAAGACCCGACCCGCATGTTTGCCGGCGAGGGCGATCCTTTCCG
This sequence comes from Undibacterium sp., assembly GCA_035487495.1. Classification (GTDB taxonomy): domain Bacteria; phylum Pseudomonadota; class Gammaproteobacteria; order Burkholderiales; family Burkholderiaceae_D; genus Undibacterium. The sequence continues at coordinate 32,421 of DATHMC010000181.1, read as the reverse complement.
CACCAACAAGCGCTTCAAGCTGGTATCGCAGGGCATGCCGGCCAAGCGCCTGTCCACTGCGTTCGATTCGGTCACCTTGTACGGCGCCGATCCCGACCTGCGTCCGGACATCTACGGCAAGGTCGGCAATTCCGGCGTGTCGGTGGCGACGCTGGACGACATGAAGGTGCTGTACGACGGCTTTGACCTGTGCGACCCGGCCACCTCGGTGTCGATGACGATCAACGGCCCGGCGCCGACGATACTGGCTTTCTTCATGAACACCGCGATCGACCAGCAGATGGACAAGTTCCGCGCCGACAACAAGCGCGAAGCGACCGCCGACGAAGCGGCGAAAATCCGCGCCTGGGTCTTGCAAAACGTGCGCGGCACGGTGCAGGCCGACATCCTGAAGGAAGACCAGGGGCAGAACACCTGCATCTTCTCGACCGAATTTTCGCTGAAGGTGATGGGCGACATCCAGGAGTACTTTGTGCATCACCAGGTGCGCAATTTCTACTCGGTGTCGATCTCCGGCTATCACATTGCCGAGGCCGGCGCGAACCCGATCTCGCAATTGGCGTTCACCTTGTCCAACGGTTTCACCTTTGTCGAAGCCTATCTGGCGCGCGGCATGCATATCGACGATTTTGCGGCCAACCTGTCGTTCTTCTTCAGCAACGGCATGGACCCGGAATACACGGTGCTGGGCCGGGTCGCCCGCCGGCTGTGGGCGGTGGCGATGCGCGACAAGTACGGCGCCAATGACCGCAGCCAAAAGCTGAAATACCATATCCAGACCAGCGGCCGTTCCTTGCACGCGCAGGAAATCGACTTCAACGATATCCGCACCACGCTGCAGGCGCTGATCGCGATCTACGACAACTGCAACAGCCTGCACACCAATGCGTATGACGAAGCGATCACCACGCCTACCGATGAATCGGTCCGCCGCGCGCTGGCGATCCAGCTGATCATCAACCGCGAATGGGGCCTGGCCAAGAACGAAAACCCCATCCAGGGCAGCTTCATCATCGAAGAGCTGACCGACCTGGTGGAAGAAGCGGTATTGCAGGAATTCGAGCGCATCGCCGAACGCGGCGGCGTGCTCGGCGCGATGGAAACCGGCTACCAGCGCGGCAAGATCCAGGAAGAGTCGATGCACTATGAGCACCTGAAGCACGACGGCACCCTGCCCATCATCGGCGTGAACACCTTCCGCAATCCGAAAGCCGGCGAAACGCCGCAGAAGATAGAGCTGGCGCGTTCTACCGACGATGAGAAGCAATCGCAGCTGACCCGCCTGGCGGATTTCCATAAGCGCCATGCCGATGTCGCGCCGCAGGCGCTGGCAGCCTTGCAGCAGGCGGCGATCCATGACGAGAACGTATTTGCCAAGCTGATGGACGCGGCGCGGGTTTGCTCTTTGGGACAGATTACTACCGCCTTGTTTGAGGTGGGTGGGCAGTATCGGAGGAATATGTAGCTTGTCGATGTTATTGCGTTGTTTGCTGGCTTTGTTAAAAGTTAGTGTGATTTGAGATTGCTGGCCGGGGGTAGCCCGGCGGCTACTTCCTTTCTTTGCTTCGCCAAAGAAGAGTGAGCAAAGAAAGGCGACCGCAGACTTGCCCTACGGGTGATGGTGCGTAGCGCCATCACATTTTGTGCATGACAAAAAATGGGAAACAGACGAAACTCGCTACGCTCAGACAACGTCTGTTTCTGATCCATTTTCTGTAACGCACAAAATGCCGCGTCCCGAGCGGATTAACTTCAACAGCAGCGGCAACGTCAAAGCAACCCCAATACCTAAATCAAGCCACCCCAATTTTTCGGGGCAAGTTCTTTTTAATATCGGAGAATCTGGTTGCCGTTGGTTTGGACTTTGTCTTTGACCGTCAACCGCTCGGAGCCTCGCCGATTGTGCGGTACAGAAAATGGATCAGAAATGGGTGTGTTTGAGCGCAGCGAGTTTCGCCCATTTCCCATTTTTTGTACCGCACAATCGGGAACCCGAAGGGCGAGGCTTGCGGTCGCCTTTCTTTGCTTACTCTTCTTTGGCGAAGCAAAGAAAGTAAGTGGCCGCCGGGCCACCCCCGGCCAGCAATTTCTAATTTTATAAACCATTTGCAATAAACCAGGCATCGTGGCCGTTCGCTGACTCGACCTGCTTGCACATCTACGCATGTACGTTTGCGATACAATGCGCACCATATAAATAAACCGGAACAGCAATGGCAAAGATAGATTTTGATGAAGCGGCAACCTGGGCAGCGCGCGCCGTAGTAGAACATCCGCGCAATCTGGCGCAGGCTTTGGCCGAACACTTCGGCGTCGGCCGCACCGCAGCGTCTACCGTGATCGCAAAATTGGTGGAAGACGGTTACCTGTTGCGTAGCGGTGCCGCCAACAGCCCGCTGTTTGCGGCGGGCAAGCGCCGCCTGCTGGTGGATGGCTACAGCCTGCCCGGCGTCGATGCGAAGGTGCTGTGGGAGCAGGGGTTTGCCCCTTTTCTGGATTTGTCGGACGAGGTCGCTGCAGTCGCCCGCAATGGTTTCATTTCCATCGTCCACAACGCGAATCGCCATGCCAAAGCCAGCGGCTTGTATGTGGTGGTCGAACAAACTCCGCGCTTTCTGGAAATGACCTTGTCCGATAACGGTGTCGGCATCTTCAAGAAAATCGCGCAAAAAATCAAAACCAAAGAGCTCGCACTGGCCGCCGGGGTACTGTCGGAAGGGCGGGCCGCCAGTGCGGTGAAGCGCAGGGCGACTTCGGATGTCTGCAGCCTGGCTTCGGCTTTCGATGAATTTTCGGTGGAGGCGAATGGGTTGCGCTTTCCAGCGCCGAAGGCAAAAAAGAGAGCCTCGGCGGAAGATGAAATGCCTGAACTCGGCACTTCGGTGTTCATGAAGCTGGCCTTGAAAAAGAAAAGTCCAAAGAAGTAAGGCTCTAATACACGTCGCGCCGGTAGTTGCCGTCTTCCGCCATCTGTTCCAGTTTTTCCTGTCCCAGAATTGCGGTTAGCGCGGCGTGTGCGCCGGCGGCCATGCCTTCCAGGCTGCCGCAGACATAGATCGCCGCGCCGTCGGCGACCCAGCGGCGCACCAGGGCGGCTTGTTCGCTGAGCCTGTCCTGTACATACACCCTGTGCTGCTGGTCGCGCGAGAAGGCCAGGTCCAGCCGCTGCAACACGCCATTCGCCAGCCAGCGCTCCAGCTCGGTACGGTGGAAATAGTCGTGCGCCGCACTGCGTTCGCCGAACAGCAGCCAGTTGCGGCGGTGGCCGCGCTTTTCCCTTTCCCTGAGATGCGCGCGCAGGCCCGCCAGGCCGGTGCCGTTGCCTATCAAGATCATCGCCCTGTCGTCGGCCGGCGGCTGGAAGCCGCGGTTCTCGCGCACGCGCAGGGCGATCTCGCCGCCCAGCGGCGCATATTCAGTCAGCCAGCCTGAGCCCAGACCGAGTTCGCCGTTCGCCAGTTGCGTCTGGCGCACCAGCAATTCCAGCCTGCCGTCGCCGGCGATGGAGGCGATCGAGTATTCGCGATGCGGCAGCGGCTTCAGCGCAGCCGCCAGTTGCTGCGCGGAGAAGCCTTGCAATGCCGCGACGCCTGCTGCGTCATGCGGCAGCAGGCGGTCGGCCAGGCACGCGTCCAGCGCGATTTTCTGGCTGCCATCGACGACCGGGGCGACTGCCTCCAGTTGCAGCTGAGCGATCAGCTTTTGCACCCGTTGCGGCGCATTGCGCGGGCCGATTTCGGCGATGTCGCCGGCTTGCCAGGTCGGGCCGTCAGGCGCGGATAGACCCAGGTGGAAGGCGGGTGCGCCCGCACTGCCGGGGTTCAGCAGACGGCGCTCGGCCAAGGTCCACGCAGCGTAGGAGGGCGCGCTCCAGTCAGCCATTTCAGTGTGGCCGCTCAACACGCCCAGGTGGTGTTGCCAGTGGCGCAGCGCGCCTTCGTCGCCGTTGTCCACTTCTATCGTATCGAACAGGTTTTGCGCGCCCTGGTGGCGCAGCCAGTGTTCCAGCCGGTGGCCGAACGCGCAATATTGCGCATAGCTGCGGTCGCCCAGCGCCAGCATGCCGTAATGCAGCTGCGCCAAAGGCAGCGGCTGGCCCATCAGCTTGCGGGCGAAGCCGGCCGCGCTGTCGGGCGCATCGCCTTCGCCGGTCGTGCTGACGACGAACAGGATGCGGCTCGCGGCCGCCAGTGCATTGCGGTCGAGCTTGGCCAGCGATAGCAATTGCACCGGCATGCCGCCCGCCTGCAGCGCCTGCGCCGTTTGCAAGGCGATCTGCTCGGCGTAGCCGGTCTGGCTGGCATAGGCCACCAGTGTAAGCGCCTGGCCGCTGCCGCCGTCAGGCGCTGCCGTCAATTGCAATGCTCGGCGATGCTTGTTCCGGCTCTTGATATAGGTGACGAAACAAAAAGCCAGATACGCCAGGGCCAGCAGCGCGGCAGTAAACAGACGGCCCGCTTGCCGATCCAGCAGCTGGCTGCGGCTGATGCCGTAGGTGGCGATGGCCGCCAGCGCTAGGCCGGGCAGCCACAGTTTGTTGGTCGGCAGGATTTTCATGGCTTATTCCAGCATCGCTTCGAATGCGGGGCTCATCCGCTCGTCAAAGCCTTGCGTTGTGCGGCTGGCAAAGTGGGCGGCGACGTTTTCCCGGCGCGCATAGTCCATTCCCTCCTCCGCACCCAGCACTGTGAACGCGGTGGCCAGTGCGTCGGCGATCATGCAGCTGGAATGCAATACCGTGACCGAAGCCAGCGTGTGCCGCACCGGGTAGCCGTTGCGCGGATCGATAGTGTGCGAATAGCGCTGGCCGTCCTGCTCAAAGAAGCGCCGGTAGTCGCCCGACGTCGCCACGGACAGTTCGTGCAGCGCGACGATGCTTGCTTGCGGCGCAAGGCCGTCGCCAGCCGGGGTTGCCGGCAGCGGCCGTTCCAGCGCGACCCACCACGGATCATTGTCCGGCTTGCTGCCGTAGCCGCGCAGTTCGCCGCCCACCTCGACCAGATAGCTTGGCACGCCCATTGTTTGCAGGTAGTTCGCGACCTGGTCGACGCCAAAACCTTTGGCGATCGACGACAAGTCTATATAGACGCCGCCAGGTTGCCAGGCACGCTGTTGCACCCTGTCCAGCCGCAGCTTGTGCCGGCCCTGGCGCGCCAGCGCCGCACTGATGGCGGCAGGTGCGGGCGTGCCGCCGGGTGTGCGGTCCGGGCCGAATCCCCATAGGTTGACCAGCGGACCCACGGTGGGATCGTAGGCGCCGTTGCTTTGCTGGGCAACATACAAGGCATAATCCAGCACCTGGAAAAATTCTTTCGGCAGAGGGTGCCAGCTGCCCGCCGCAGCGCGATTGAAGCGGCTCAGGTCGGAGGTCTCCAGCCAGGTGCTCATCTGCGCGACGACCTGGTCCAGTTGCCGCTGTATGCCCGCATGTATTTTCGGCAGCGACAGATGCTCCGGGCATACCAGCTTGACCGACCAGTTGGTGCCCATGTTCGCGCCTGCCAGGCTGTCTATCCGGGCGAGGGTTGAAATGGACGGCGGCGGCGCCATCGTCAGTGGGATCAGGACGCGGTTCATCGGGGTCGGTAGCGATAGGTCGGTGGGCTGCGACAGGCGGCCTATTGCGGCAATACTTCCAATGTCGCGACATAGCTGGCGCGCCGCTCCTTAGCCGGTTTGCTTGCCTTGTCGTCCTTGATCGACGCTTCCAGCCAGTACATGCCGGCGCTCGGCCAGATCACGCTGAACTTGCCGTCCTGGCCGGTGGTGGCCGACATGTCATTCAATTTACTGCGATAACGTACGCCGCCGCTGATCAAGGTGACCTTGACGTTGGCGGCCGGCTTGCCGTCCAGCAGCAAGCGGAAGCTGGCCGTTTCGCCGGCGTACAGGTCGGTCGGTGCGGTGACGGGCTGCATCTCCAGGCCGGCGCCGGTGATAGCCAGCGCCTTGCCGCCGGGTTTGCCTGCAGTGACGAAAGTTTCCACGCGGCCCATGCTTTGCGTGACCTGCAAGTCTTCTGCATTCGCCGGCACATCCCTGGCAAAAGTTTCTGCGGTGCCGCGCCAGCGTTTAGGCTGGCCGTTTTCCTTGTAGCTGGCCAGCAGCGTATTGTTCACCAGGCCGATTTTGTAGGTGCCCGCTTGCGCCAATTGCAGGTCGAAGGTGCTACGGTATTTTCCGGTGCTGGCGTTTTCTGCCTTGGCTGGCGTGCCGTCGGGAGCGGTGATGAGCAGGTTGTCCAGCTTGAGCGGCACGTGGTCGGGAAAAAAGACGTCGGACGATGCTGCCGCATCGACCGTGACCCAGGCTTGTTCCGAGCCTAGCGAAGTTGCCGACGGCAGCAGCCACATGCGGTGCGCGCTGGCGGACAGCGGTATGCACGCCGCAGCGGCGGCAACCAGGGCAATATGTGTGAATTTTCCGGACAATGTCATGGCAATCTCCTTGGTGGTTAGGGCTTGATATTCAGCGAGACCAGGCCCAGCTCGTCGCCGCCCTGCACCTTGACGCTTTGCTCGCCTTTGGCTTGCCATTTGAACGGCAGCTTGACCACTTCGCGGCCGCCGCCTTCACGCGCCGCTTCCACGACCAGCTGATAGTCGCCGGCCGGCAGGGCGGCCAGTGCGCCCTTGTCCGAAGGGAAACTCAGCTGATGTTCGCCCGCCGGGCGGGTGGCGCCGCTGATGCCGTCCACCGGCATGTGCAGGTCGCGGCCGCTGCGGCGCCACCACTGGCGTATGTCCTTCAGCCATTTATTGCCCTCGTTGTCTTTTTTCTTCATGTCATACCAGACCGCCAGGTTGCCGGCGACGCTTTGATCCGGGCGCTCGATCCAGATCGCAACATAGGGACGGTGGTATTCGGCCACATTCAAACGCGGCACTTCGACTTTCAGGTTCAGGTCGGCGGCCATGACGGGAGCGACCAGGCCGGTTAGGGCGACAGAGAGCAATACACGCATGTTAAACCTCAGTATTAGGTAAATTAGTCAGGCAAATAAATCAACAAAAAACAAGCAAGCTAGTGGATCAAAACGATGGCCAGCAACAGCGGCACCAGCAAGCCAAAACCGACGATGGGCCAGGTGGTGGGGCGATTGCCGGAGTGCAGTTGCAACAGGAATAGACCGGTAATGCAAAAAATCAGGCAGGCGCCGGCAAAGATGTCGATGAACCAGGTCCATGCGCTGCCGGTATTGCGTCCCTTGTGCAAGTCGTTGAAGTAGGACACCCAGCCGCGGTCGGTGAGCTCATATTCCAGCTCGCCGCTCTCCAGGTCTATGCTGAGCCACGCATCGCCGCCGGGCCGCGGCAGCGACACATAGACTTCTTCCCTGGACCATTCTGCAGCCTGTTCGCCGACGCTGACGGATAGCTGCTTGCCCAGCCAGTCCCTGAGCGGCAGCGGCAAGGGGTCCTTGGCGCCGTGTTTTTGTGCAGTCAATTGCGACACCAGATTATCCGGCACCTGCGCAGTCTTTTTGGTGACCTGCGGATGCGCTTCAATCTGCGCTGAGTGATTCAGCGTAATGCCGGTTGCGGCGAATAACAGCATTGCGACGATGCACAGCGCCGAACTGATCCAGTGCCATTGATGCAAATGCTTCAGCCAGAATGAACGGCGCTGCTGATCGGATTTTCTTGTGGCGGCTATTTCGCTCATGGAGATGGGGGACGCGTAAGCGGTGCAGAGCTGCCGGCAGTGAACTCGGACCGGTGTGCCTGCAACAAACTTTTCGTCAAACTGCTATTTGTAAATGATAATAATTCTCATTATATATCATTTATTTGTGGGAAATAAACCCATAGAAATGCTGGTGGGAAAATTTCTTCATGATCTTTGCCGGTTTATCCCGGCTAGACGATGTAAAGGGGGAGCGACGCCGGCAGCGCAGTGCCGACTGCACGCAACTGGCGCTGCGCGGGCATCGGATGGGTCACGCTTGGTCGGATAACAGCGCGGTCGGCGCCGGGTTGCGTTGCAGCCATCCGGGCACCTGATCCGCCGGCATCGGGCGGGCGTACCAATACCCCTGCGCTTCATCGCAACCCATCTCCGCCAGGATATGGGCCTGCGATGCGTCTTCCACGCCCTCGGCGATGACTTTCAGCCTCAGGCTATGGGCCATGGACACGATGGCCAGTGCGATCGCGCGGCTGTCGGCGTCTTCCTTCAGGTTCAGCACAAAAGACTTGTCGATTTTCAGCGTATCGATGGGGAAGCGTTTCAGGTAGGCGAGACTGGAGTAGCCGGTGCCGAAGTCGTCGATGGACAGCGTGACGCCGATGTCCTTCAATTGATGCAATTGCATCAGCACGGATTCCACGTTTTCCAGCAGCAGGCTTTCGGTCAATTCCAGTTCCAGGTAGCGTGCATCCAGATTGCTTGCGCGCAACGTCTCCTTGACGATGCTGACGATGTTGGCCTGGCGGATCTGCACCGCCGACAGGTTGACCGCAACCATAGCATGCGTGATGCCGCGGGTTTGCCATTCCTTGGCCTGCCTGCAGGCTTCGCGCAGCACCCAGGTGCCTATAGGGACGATCATGCCGTTGATCTCGGTGATCGGAATAAAATCGGCCGGCGGGATCATGCCGCGCACCGGATGCTGCCAGCGCAGCAATGCCTCAAAGCCCAGCAGCTCGCCGCTGCGCAAGTCGAATTGCGGCTGGTAATGCAGTTGAAACTGGTTGTCTGCCAGCGCGCTGCGCAGCGCGACTTCCAGCTCCAGCCTGTTATGCGCCTTGGTGTTCATCTCTTGCGTGAAGAACTGGAAATTGCTGCGTCCTGCGGCTTTGGCACGGAACAGGGCGATATCGGAATTTTTCAGCAGCGCTTCAAAATCGCCGGCATCCGCCGGATAGCAGCTGATCCCAATGCTGACGCCGACCACCAGCGAATGATTACCCGCCTCGATAGGCGCAGCCAGGGCCTCGATAATTTTCTGCGCCACCAGGGCGGCGCCTTTGGCGCCGGTATTCACCAGCAATACGCTAAACTCGTCGCCGCCGTAGCGCGCTACCGTATCGGCTTCGCGGATCAGCAGCTTGAGCCTGCTGGCGACCGTTTGCAATACCTGGTCGCCGACCGAGTGGCCCAGCGAATCATTGATGGTTTTGAAGTGGTCCAGATCCAGGAACATCATCGTTACATCGTCATGGTCCCGCCGTGCCGCGGCGAGCGCATGCACCGCCCTGTCCCGCAGCAGGGTGCGGTTAGGCAGCGTCGATAGCGCATCGAAATACGCCATGTACTGGATGCGTTCCTCCGCCTCCTTATACGGGGTCAGGTCGGTGATGATGCCCACGTAGTGTGTAGTCTGTCCCCTGTCGTCGCCGACCGCGCTGATGGACAGTCGCGCCGGATAGGTGGAGCCGTCCTTGCGTTTATTATTCAGTTCACCGTGCCAGTGCCGGGTCTTCCTGAGATTCCTCCACATCGTATTGAAAACATCGGCCTCATGGCCGTCCGCCCTGAGGACACTGGCATTGACGCCGCTGATTTCGTCCGCGGAGTAGCCTGTGGAGAGGCAGAAAGCGGCGTTGACCGCAATGATATTGGCTTGCGCATCGGTGATGATGATGGCCTCGTGGCTACTTTCAAAGACCTGGGACGCGAGCCGCATCTGTTCCTTGCTGTTTTTCAGCATGGTGATTTCGACGACGACCCCACACATGCGCGTGGGCTTGCCCTGGGCGTCATACAAGAAACGCCCGCGGCCGGCGATCCAGTGCAGGCTGCCGTCGGGCCAGATGACCCGAAAATCCTGGCTGTAGTCGCTATGCTGTTCGCGCGCGGTGACGGTGGCGTTCTCCACATTGCCGATGTCATCGGGATGTATGCGGCTCCTGAAGCTTTCATAGCGGCCGTCGAAGTCTTCCGGTTTGATGCCGAACAGGGCCGCGTGCCGGTCGCTCCAGATGATCACGCCGCTCAGCAGATCCCAATCCCAGATGCCTGCCTGTTCGACCTCCAGCGCCAGCGCCAATCGCTGTTCATTCTGCGATGCGCGGGAGGATGCCGCTTCCAGCTGGGAAATCTTGTGCTCCAGTTTCTGAATCAGGACCGCGTTGTATTCTTTCAGGATCACCGCGTCATCCGATGTGAAGCGGGAAACTGCCGGCGCCTGTTTCAGGTGCAGTAGATCGCTGACCAGGTGCAGTAAATCGTCCGGATCGGCCGGTTTGGTGATGAAGGCGTCTGCCCCCAGGCCCAGCGCATAGGCCTCGTCCTTGGAGTCGGTATAGGTGGCGGTGTAGAACGCCAGCGGGATATGCTGCAGCCTGTGGTCGGCTTTCCATTCGCGGCATAGGCGGAAACCGTCCATGACCGGCATCAGGATATCTGTGATGATCAGGTCGGGCGGCGTTTGCCGGGCGACGGCCAGCGCTTCCGCACCCTCGGTGGCGAGGTCCACCAGATAGCCGTGCCCCTGTAGCAGCGCCTGCAGCAAATAGCGATTCTCTTCTCTGTCGTCAACGATCAATATTCTTGGCATGCCGCAGCTTCCTATGAGTCCGCAATACCGTAGCGCGGTAAAATCACGGTAAAAATACTGCCGTGTCCAACTTTGCTCTCCACGCTGATCTGGCCGCCCATCAAGGTTAGCAGGCGCTGGCTGATCGCCAGTCCGAGACCCGTCCCTTCGTTGGGCCTGTCCACCCTGTCCTCAATTTGCCGGAACGGCTGGAACAGCGTAGGGATATCTTCCGGGCTGATGCCCACGCCGGTATCCTCGATTTGCACGCGCATTATCTGTTGCCGTGTGCCGTCCTTATCCTGAGTGTAGTCGTCCACACTCTCGGCCGTCAGCGTTATTTGTCCTTTTTCGGTAAATTTGACGGCATTGCTGAGCAGGTTGATCAGGATTTGCTCCAGCCGCCTTTTATCCGATACGATCTCGCCCAGGTCGCCGGTAATCCTGGTCATCAATGTCAATCCTTTTTTTTCCGCCAGCGGCGCGACCAGGCCCACCGAGCGGGTCAGCGATTCGCTCATCTGGAAGGGTGCCTGCAGTACTTTCAACTGGCCGGCCTCCACTTTGGAAATATCCAGCACGTCGTTGACCAGCGCCAGCAAGTGACGGGAGCTTTCGCGTACCATGCCAAGCTGTTTTTTTTGCTCGGTATTTAAAGGCCCCGCCAGTTCCTGGAACAGGATGCCGGAAAAACCGATGATGGAATTCAAAGGCGTGCGCAGTTCATGCGACATGGTCGCCAGGAAAGCCGATTTGATGCGATCCGCTTGCTGCGCGCGGGCGCTGGCGGTCTGCAGGTCCTGGTTGATCTTGCGCAAGGCCTCGCCGGTGACGCTGCGGTGCAGGATGTCGCGCCGGATGATGAAAAAGCAGGCTGTGGTCATCAACAGGCCCAGGATAATGCCTGCTGCGATCGCCAGCCTTGCCTGTTTCCTGGAGGTCTCCATTTTTGCCACAGCCAGTTCCAGCACGCTACGCTCGCCTTGCTGCAGCGCATTGACGGTTTGGCGTATCTGTTCATGCAATGCCGGGCCTTTGCTGGCCAGGTAGGTTTCCCGCACCGCGTCCGGGTCCTGGTCGCGCTTGAGCTGCAGGATTTTTATCAAAGCCGTGCGCCTGTCATCCAGTAAGGATTTCAGGGTTTTGAGTGCCTGTTGTCGGGCCGGATTGTCGCCGGTCAGGATGCGCAGATGGTCGTAGCTGTTGTCGATGGCGCTCAGATCGTTCCGATAGGGGTCGAGGTAAGCAAGATCGCCGGTGATCACATAGCCGCGCATGCCTGCCTCGCCGTCGGTAACGATGGAGCGCAAGGCCTCCAGCGCGGAGATGACATCATGCGAATGATTCACTTGGATGGCATCGCTGGTTTGCCGGTCATTGGCGCGCCAGGCCATCAATCCCGCTAAACTCAGCGTGATCAAGCCCAGGGCAAAGCTGACGCCTATCTTGGTTTGTAGCGTTAATTTCACACTAACCACCTGCTGATTTAGGAAATTGCCGAACAGGGCTCATCCATTGCGAGGGTTGCAAGCCGCAAAAAGAGAGGGTGACTATTACAGCTTCCAAAGGCCGAGATGCGTCGCTTTCACGCCTTCAACTCAGCCTACAGCCAGAAGCGAGCCCATGTTGTTAAATAAATCATAGCATGCATTTGCAGAAAGCATGCCTATTTATTAATCAAATTAATCCATTGGAACAAGATGAGCTTACGGTCATTATATTGCTGCATGGAAATTTCGCAAGCAGTCAATGGCCCGGCTTGTTGTCGGTCCATTCTTACCCGGTTGGCCGTACTCCTCAGAACCTGCTCACGATCTTACTGCGCGGACGTGATCGGGGCTCATGCGCTGCTCTTCACCCGCTGACGCCCGCTCGCCACAGATCGTGACCAGGTTCTCAGGCCGCCTGTTCGGCATTGTCGGACAGCGCCCTGAAGATATCCTCGCGTTTCAGTTCCGGTGCAAACTGCAGGATGAAGTCATACGTATAGGCGCGCAGATAGGCGCCGCGCCTGACGGCCAGGCGGGTGACATTGGGTGAAAACAAGTGGCTGGCCTGTATGGTCTTCAAGCCGTTATTGCGATGTGCTTCTATCGCCATCGAGGCCACCAGGCCCACGCCCAAGCCCAGCGACACGTATTGCTGGATCACGTCGGAATCCATCGCGGTCAACACGATATCGGTGCCGATGCCGGCCCGTTTGAAGGCCTCATCGATATGGCCGCGACCGGTGAAGCCGACGTCATAGGTGATCAGCGGATAGGCGGCCAGGTCGGCCAGCTGCACGGTATCCCTGGACAGCAGCGGATGCCCATCCTGGACCACGATCACGTGGTTCCACTGGTAGCAAGGGAAGGACACCAGGTCCTTGAACTGGCTCAGGCCTTCGGTGGCGATCCCGATATCGGCCTTGCCGGACAGCACCCACTCCGCGATGTGCTCGGGCGAACTCTGTTGCAATGCGATGCGCACTTCCGGGAATGCGGCGCGGAATGCCTGCACCACCTTCGGCAGCACATAGCGCGCTTGCGTATGCGTGGTGGCGATCGTCAGCGTTCCCTTGGTCTGGTCGGAGTAGTCATTGCCGGCTTGTTGCAGGTTTTCCGCCTCCAGCAGCAGCCTGTCTATGATTTGCAGTATGCCTTTGCCCGGTTCGGTCAATCCGGTCAGGCGCTTGCCGTTGCGTTCAAAGATATCGACGCCCAGCTCCTCTTCCAGCTCGCGTATCTGGCGGCTGACCCCTGGCTGCGATGTAAACAGCACATTCGCCACTTCAGTCAGGTTGAAGCCGCAACGGGCGGCTTCGCGTATCGAGCGCAGTTGTTGAAAATTCATGGCAGGAATCTTATTGTGTTGGTTGATCGACGAATACGTGCAGGCGCTTGGGCCGCACGACCAAAGCTTCGCCCACCTTCAATTTCATGTGGGCGTAGCGTTCGCTGGAAATCATCGCCTCTATCAGATCGGCGTTGTCATCCCGCTCCAGTTCCAGTTGTGCCAGCGGACCTATGCTGTGGACCCGCCTCAATTGCACCAGCAGGCCTTCCGCGCCGGGTGAATAACGGTCCACCTCCAGTTCATGCGGACGTACATAGCCTATGCCTGTGGCATCGCGGGTATCGGCATGGCCGGGCGCTGCGAAAGCCGCGCCGCCCGCGTCCAGGATACCCTCATGCACGCGGCCGTGGAACAGATTTACATTCCCCAGGAAGCCATACACGAAGGGCGACGCCGGATGCTGGTAAACCTCGGACGGCGAGCCTATCTGCTCCACCTTGCCCTGGTTCATCACGACGATCTGGTCGGCGACTTCCAGCGCCTCTTCCTGGTCATGCGTGACAAAGATGCTGGTCACGTGCAGTTCGTCATGCAGCCTGCGCAGCCAGCGCCGCAATTCCTTGCGCACCTTGGCGTCCAGCGCGCCGAACGGCTCGTCCAGCAGCAGCACGCGCGGTTCCACCGCCAAAGCGCGCGCCAGCGCGATGCGCTGGCGCTGGCCGCCCGACAATTGCGGCGGATAGCGCTCTGCCAGCCAGTCCAGTTGCACCAGCTCCAGCAGCCTGGTCACCTTGTCGCGGATCTGCGACTCGGAAGGGCGGATAGCGCGCGCTTTGACCCTGAGGCCGAACGCGATGTTTTCAAAGATGGTCATATGCTTGAACAGCGCATAGTGCTGGAACACAAAACCTACCTGGCGTTCGCGCACATGCTGCGCCGACGCATCCTGGCCGTCCAGCAAGACCTGGCCGTTGTCGGCGTGCTCCAATCCGGCAATGATACGCAGCAGCGTCGTCTTGCCGCAGCCGGACGGGCCCAGCAGCGCGGTGAGTTCGCCGCTGGGGAAATCCAGCGAGACATTATCCAGCGCCGCAAAATTGCCGAAGCGCTTATGTAATCGATTGACTGCAATGCTCATGATTTTCGCCTTATTCCTGAGGTATTTGTTGGTGACGGAATTCGTTGGTGCGCCATTCGACGAGGGCTTTCAAGGCCAGAGTCAACAGGGCCAGCAAGGTCAGCAGCGAGGCGACCGCGAAGGCGGCGGTGAAGTTGTACTCGTTATACAAGATCTCCACCTGCAAGGGCAGCGTATTGGTTTCGCCGCGGATATGGCCGGACACCACCGACACCGCGCCGAATTCGCCCATGGCCCTGGCATTGCACAGGATCACGCCGTACAGCAGGCCCCACTTCACGTTCGGCAGCGTCACGTGCCAGAAGGTGCGCCAGCCGGAGGCTCCCAACACCAGCGCAGCCTCTTCTTCCTCGCTGCCCTGGGACTCCATCAGCGGTATCAGTTCGCGCGCGACAAACGGGAAGGTGACGAAAACGGTGGCCAGCACGATGCCCGGCACCGCAAACAATATCTTGATCTCGTGGTCGCGCAGCCATTCGCCGAACCAGCCTTGCGCGCCGAACAGCAGCACATAGATCAGGCCGGAGATCACCGGCGATACCGAAAACGGCAGGTCGATCAGGGTCAGCAGCACGCTCTTGCCGCGGAACTCGAATTTGGCGATGGCCCACGCGGCGGCCACGCCGAACACCAGATTCAGCGGCACCGCAATGCCGGCGGCGATCAGGGTCAGGCGTATCGCGGACAGCGCGTCGTCCTCGGTAATCGCGGCCAGGTACACGCGCCAGCCTTTCTTGAAGGCCTCGGCAAATACCGCTGCCAGCGGCACAAACAGGAACAGCGTCAAAAAGGCCAGGCCGACGGTGATCAGCAGGGCGCGCACCCACCGGGGCTCCAGCGTGGCGGCCAGAACTGGCACCGGTTCGGCGCGGCGGGCCGGCGACTGGGCCGTGGTTTCGGGCAGGGGAAGGGCGGCGCTCGTCATCAGTTTGCCTCATTCTTTTTGCGACTCCAGGCTTGCAGAGCATTGATGGCCAGCAGCAGGGAAAACGACAGCAGCAGCATCACGACCGCGATGGCTGTAGCACCGGCATAATCGTATTGTTCCAGCTTGGTGATCATGAACAGCGGCGTGATCTCCGACACCATCGGCATATTGCCTGCGATGAAGATCACCGAGCCGTATTCGCCGGTGGCGCGCGCGAAGGCCAGCGCAAAGCCTGTCATCAGCGCCGGCAGGATGGTGGGCAGGATGACCCTGGTAAAGGTTTGCCAGTGGCCGGCGCCCAGGCTGATTGCTGCTTCTTCCAGCTCTTTCTCGGCTTCTTCCAGCACCGGTTGCACGGTGCGCACGACAAAGGGCAGGCCGATGAAGGTCAGCGCGACGACCACCCCCAGCGGCGTAAATGCTACCTTCCAGCCCAGCGGTTCCAGCAAGCGGCCTATCCAGCCGTTAGGAGAATACAAGGCGGCCAGGGTAATGCCGGCCACGGCGGTGGGTAGTGCAAAGGGCAGGTCCACCACTGCGTCGATCAGTTTTTTGCCTGGGAATCGATAGCGCACCAGTATCCAGGCGACGATGCCGCCGAAGAAGGTATTCAATACAGCGCCGATCAGCGAAGCGCCGAAAGTCAGCTTATAAGAAGCCAGCACGCGCTCGGATGTGACGGTGTTCCAGAAGGCCTCCCAGGTCATCGTGAAGGTCTTCAAAAACACCGCCGACAAGGGGATCAGGACAATCAGGCCCAGGTAGAACAAGGTAAATCCCAGCGATAAGTGAAAGCCCGGCATCACGCGCTGCGCCGAGGATTTTGCGGGAAAGGTACTGGATGCCATTCGCGGCCCTTATTACATATATGACTATGGAATGCCGATGATGGCAGCGTTTGGTTATAAGTAAAACGAATTTTTACGCATGTTGATAGAACAAATGCGCATAAGCAAAAGTTGGGAATGGCAGGATTTTTGCAATCGCTACGCATTTCTCTATATTTAACGGCATAGAGGGGCATTGGCGTACTGGACAGGCGGGAGCTGGCGAGCCCGTCTGCGCGCTTGCAAAGACAAAGACGAAGCAGACTTTGCGATTCAGACAGCCTGCGTTTGCGTTTCGGCCCTCTCCAGGGTTTTTGCTTGCTTGGCAACAAGTCCAGCTGCTGGCAAATCCAGCAGGTAGCCTTGCAGGAAATATTCGGCCGCCGTATGGCTTTTCAGCAAGGCCTGCAGCCTGTCTTCATTTTCTATGTGTTTGAACACCACGCGACTGCCGGCTCGATCGGCTTGCTCCAGCAAGCTGCAATGCGCTTCCAAGGCAATCGCGCCGTTGGCATTGAGCTTGACGACATTTGGCCTGACCCTTTCCAGCAAGTCCAGCGCCTGGTGCGCGTCGCCGGCGTTGATCCCTATGCGAAATCCGTTGCGGCGATAGTTATCCGCAACATGGTTCAGCACCCAGCGCTGGCTGGGAGTGATTGGCGGCAGTTGCAATACGATGTGCCGATGCGGCAATTCCAGTATGTCCAGGATGCGGCGGAAAGCCATGCCGTGATTGCCTTCGACCGCAGCCAGCAAGCGGGTATGGACGGTCAGGTACAAGTCCATGCCATGGCTCTCGGGCTGCCGGTAGAAATTGATCGCGTGCAGGATGCGGCACAGTCTGTCCAGTTCTATCGACTCGTTGTCATTGGCGGCATGATCCAGCAGTTTCCACACGTTCAGGCCCTGATCGTTGACGGCGTAGCTGCGTGCATAACCCTCATAGCCTATGATCCCGCGGCTGACGCTGGAGCGTATCGGCTGGAACGCGCTGGTCAGTGTGGAATTGAAATAGCGGCCACGGGCGCGGCCTTCTGCGTCCAGCCAGATATTGGTGCTGGCGCCCTGGGTGCTATACAGATGGGTCAGGTATTTTTGTAGTGCGGGGGAGGGCATTGCTGTTCCTTGTTCATTGCGGCAGGCGCCGGCCGCAAGCTGGCTGCAGTGTCTGGGGCGAGCTTCCAGACAGCAGCAGGATGTTCGCGGCATGCCGCTTATGTTTAGCTTATCGGATCGGGCTTACTTCTTGCCGGGTTGATAGATTTGGTCGAAGATGCCGCCGTCCGCGAAATGCTCTTTCTGCGCCCTGGTCCAGCCGCCGAACGTGTCGTCTATCGTGAACAGCTTCACGTGAGGGAATTGCGATGCATATTTCTTCGAGGCTTTTTCTGTCGTCGGGCGATAGTAGTTTTTCGCAATGATTTCCTGGCCTTCGTCGGTGTACAGGAAGTTCAGGTAAGCCTCGGCCACTTTGCGGGTACCGCGCCGGTCCGCTACCTTGTCGACTACGGCGATGGACGGCTCCGCCAGGATGCTGGTGGACGGCGCGACAATCTCTACCTTGTCCGGACCCAGTTCCTTGATCGCCAGCAGCGCTTCATTCTCCCAGGCCAGCAACACGTCGCCGATGCCACGCTCGACGAAGGTGGTGGTCGCGCCGCGCGCGCCGGAATCCAGTACCGGCACGTTCTTATACAGCTTGCCCAGGAAGTCTTTGGCCGTGGACGGGCTGCCGCCCGGCAGTTTCAAGGCATAGCCCCAGGCTGCCAGATGATTCCAGCGGGCGCCGCCGGAGGTTTTGGGATTCGGAGTGATCACAGATACGCCCGGCTTGATCAGGTCGTTCCAGTCCTTGATGGCTTTGGGATTGCCTTTGCGCACCAGGAACACGATGGTGGAGGAATACGGGGAGCTATTGTGCGGCAGGCGTTTTTGCCACTCCTTGGACAACAGGCCGCGCTCAGCGATCGCGTCGGTATCGTAGGCCAGCGCCAGCGTCACCACATCGGCGTCCAGGCCGTCGATCACGGCGCGCGCCTGCTTGCCGGAGCCGCCATGGGACTGCTTGATCGTCACATTGTCGCCGGTCTTGGCTTTCCACTGTTTGGCAAATGCCTGGTTCACATCCTGGTACAGTTCGCGGGTAGGATCGTAAGAAACATTCAGCAGCGAGATGTCGGCGGCATGCGCGACCGAGATGTTTCCGGTCACGGCGATGGATGCGGCTAAGAACAGGTTTTTCAGTTTCATCTGCAGTTTTCCTTGTTTTCGTTTTGGTCGGGAGGCTGGAACAGCTTCCCTAAAATAGAATGCGAGGAAGGCAGATTAAGGCCAAGCAGATGAAACAAGAACGAATAGTTTCGCGGTTTGATATGCGGTTTCCGCATATGGAGAAAACGGAATCATTGAAACTGTTAGAGTGAAAGCGGTGTTGAGACTTTGCGGATTTGATGGCCAAATAAAAAAACGGCCCGCTCAAACGAGGGGCCGTTCGGTTTTTGTTTCAGCGCTGCGTTACATCGAGCGTGCCGGCAATACCGTGCCGCTGACTTCACCGAAACCTATCCTGGCGCATCCGGGCTTGTGCGCCCAGCCGCGCATCACGATAGTGTCGCCGTCTTCGATGAAGATGCGTTTTTCACCGTTAGGGAAAGCGATCGCTTCCCGCCCGCCCGCGGTCAGTTCCAGCAAGGAACCGGCTTCCGGCGCGGTGGGGCCGGATTGCGTGCCCGAGCCCAGCAGGTCGCCCGGACGCAGGTTGCAGCCATTGACCGTGTGGTGGGCCACCAGTTGCGATACGCTCCAGTAAGAGTGGCGGAAATTGGATTGCGACAGGCTTTGCGCCGCGATGCCCTGTTCGCGCATGGCCTGGGTTTGCAGCAAGACCTGCAGCTGCACGTCAAATGCGCCGCTCGCGCGCAAATCGGCGGAGTCCAGGTAGGCCATCGGTTGCGGATCGGCCTGCTCGCGCTGCCATGCCAGGCGGTACGGGGCCAGCGCTTCCAGCGTGACTATCCACGGCGAGATGGTGGAGGCGAAATTTTTTGCCAGGAAAGGGCCCAGCGGCTGGTATTCCCAAGCCTGGATATCACGCGCCGACCAGTCGTTCAGCAGGCACAGACCGAACACATGGGACTCGGCCTGGTCCAGCGTGACTGCATCGCCCAGTTCATTGCCTTTGCCGACAAAAATGCCGATCTCCAACTCATAGTCCATACGCTTGCTGGGGCCGAATACCGGGGTATCCGAGGTTGGCGGCTTGGTCTGGCCCAAAGGGCGGCGGAATTGTTGGCCGGACACGCCGATGGAAGAAGAGCGGCCGTGATAGCCTATCGGCACCCATTTATAGTTGGGCAGCAGCGGATTATCCGGACGGAACAGCTTGCCTATCGCCGTGGCGTGATACACCGAGGTATAGAAGTCGGTGTAGTCGCCTATCTGCGCCGGCAGCCCGTATTCGGCATCGGCTTGCGCCAGCATGGCGTTCTGCAGGCCGGCTTGTTGCGTCGCGCCTGCGCGCAATATGCGCGACAGGGCCAGGCGCAAGGCCGACCACACTTCGGCGCCCAGCCCCATCAACGCATTCAGGCTGGCGCTTTCCAGCGCCTTGGCTACGGCCTCACTGCCCAGGCGGTCGGCGCCGGCAAACGCATTCGCTGCGTGTGCCGCGTGCAGGTCCAGGATCTGATCGCCTATCGCTACGCCTATATGGAAAGCGCCGGTGTCGCCTTGACGGCGAAATACCGCGAACGGCAAATTCTGGATCGGAAAATCGCTGTCCGGCAGATTGGCGGATGCGACCCAGCTGCGCAGTGCGACATCATGGGTTTCATTCAAAGGCGTACTCATTATGCTTGCTCCGGATTAAAGTTTTTTTGTATGCCCATCCAGCACTGATAATAATCGCGCTGCAATTGGGGGGATGCCAACGCATATTGCGTAGGCCGTATCACGTGGCGGGTTTCAAACATGAAGGCCATCGTGTTGTCCACTTTATGCGGTGCGCTGGTGTCGGCGTTGCTGGCCTTGTCAAAGGTGGGTGCGTCGGGGCCGTGGCCGCTCATGCAATTGTGCAGGCTGGCGCCGCCCGGACGGAAGCCGGCCGATTTGGCGTCATACTGGCCGTGGATCAGGCCCATGAATTCGCTGGCGATATTGCGGTGGAACCACGGCGGACGGAAAGTGTTTTCCGCTGCCAGCCAGCGCGGCGGGAAGATCACGAAATCCAGCGTGTCCACGCCCGGCGTATCGCTGGGTGCCTGTAACACCAGGAAGATGGACGGATCGGGATGGTCGTAGCTGATCGAGCCTATGGTATTGAAATGGCGCAGGTCGTATTTGTACGGCGCGTAGTTGCCGTGCCAGGCCACCACATCCAGCGGCGAGTGGTCGATCTTGGCGCTCCACAGGTTGCCGCCGAACTTGGCGATCAGTTCAAAAGCGCCTTCGCGGTCTTCATACCACGCGTGCGGGGTCTGGAAATCGCGCGGGTTGGCCAGGCCGTTGGAGCCGATCACGCCCAGGTCCGGCAGGCGCAGCAGCGCGCCGAAGTTCTCGCAGATATAGCCGCGTGCCTCGCCGTCCGGCAAGCTGACCTGGAAGCGTATGCCGCGCGGCACTACCGCGATCTCTTGCGGCTCCAGCTCGATTACGCCCAGTTCCGTGCGCAACTGCAGGCGGCCCTGCTGCGGCACGATCAGCAATTCGCCGTCGGCGGAATAAAAAAAGCTATCGGTCATATCGCGATTGGCCGCATACAGATGGATGGCGCAGCCGCTCTGTGCCTCCGGCGAGCCGTTGCCGGCCATCGTCACCCAGCCCTGGATGAAGTCGGTCGCTGCGGCAGGCATCGGCAAAGGGTCCCAGCGCAACTGGTCCGGCGGCGTCGCCACCTGGTCGAAATGGCTGACGATGCCGCGATTGGCGATCTGCGCGAACGGCTGGTGCATCGCCGCCGGGCGTATCCGATACAGCCAGGAGCGGCGGTTCTGATGGCGCGGCGCGGTAAATGCGGTGCCGGAGACTTGCTCCGCATACAAGCCGTACGCGACTTTTTGCGGCGAATTCTGGTTTTTCGGCAATGCGCCGGGCAGCGCTTCGGTGGCAAACTCATTGGCAAAGCCGGATTGATAGGCCGGTTTGCCGGTTTGCAATATAGCGGCCTGACGGCCTTCGGTCACGGTATTCATGGAGTTCCCTTCACGCCTTGTAATGAGTTCTAGCCACTACTTTAGTGCAAACCGCGCGCTTTTACGCTATAAATACAAAAATGTAGTCCATTGATATTATGAATAATAGGTGCAGAAATGATAGAGCCCAGGGAGATCGACCTGAACCTGCTGGTGGTATTCCAGGAAGTGTTTCAGGAGAGGCAAATCTCGTCGGTCGCTAAAAAACTGGGGTTGTCGCAACCGGCGATCAGCAATGCGCTGGCCAGGCTGCGCCGCAGTTTCGGCGATGAATTGTTCGTGCGCACCGTATCGGGCATGCAGCCCACGCCGCTTGCCGAGCAACTGGCCGAGCCGATCGCGGCTGCGCTGGCGCAGGTGAGCAAGGCATTGAACCGGCACGAGCACTTTGACGCCGCTGCCAGCCGCCGCCATTTCACGATCGCGATGACGGATGTCGGCGAGGTGTATTTCATGCCGGTGCTGGTGGATAAGTGCCGCGAGTTTGCGCCGCAGATACAGGTCAGCACGGTGCGCGCCAGCAGCGTAGACCTGAAGGCAGAGATGGAGGCCGGCCGGGTGGACCTGGCGATAGGCGCGTTCGACAACCTGTCCGGCGCGCTGTATCAGCGCCGCCTGTTCAAGCAAAACTATGTCAGCATGTTCCGGGCCGGGCATCCGCTGGCGAGCGCGAAGATGGGCCTGAAGGATTTCCTGGCGGCGCGCCACCTGATCGTCGCATCGATGGAAAGCCCGTACGACAGTATCAACCAGAGCCTGGAAAAGGCCGGGATCAGGGCCGCGTCGCAATTCAGCGTACCGCATTTCGTCGCCGTACCTTACATAGTCAGCACCACCGACCTGCTGGTCACGGTGCCGCAAAAACTGGCCGAAAGGGCCGCTGCACCCTTCAATTTGCAATACGTAAAGCCGCCGCTACGGCTGCCGTCCCTGCAGACCAATATGTTTTGGCACCGCCGTTACAACCAGGATGAGGGCAACCAGTGGCTGCGCGGCTTTATTGCCGAACAATTTGCGGAGTGATGTTACCCGTGTGAGAAAAAATAAAAACTGAAAAATAAAAATAAAACCTGAAAATGCACCTCATATAAATCAATGGATTACTGGTCCATCAGTCGAATTTTGCGAATGAGATGAAAAATTGTGTCGGTATCCATTTAAAAGCAGTGCTCCACGGCAGGGAAGGACTTGTTCTTCACCGCCCCAATATAGGCCCGGATCGCGCCTTCAATGCTCGACTGTCCTGCCATGAAGTTATGTACGAAGCGAGCCTTCTTGCCCGGAAATACACCCAACATATCGTGCATCACGAGCACTTGCCCAGAACAGTCCAGCCCTGCGCCAATGCCGATGGTCGGAATGTTCAGCATATCCGTCACTTCCTTGCCCAATCCCCTCGGAATAGCCTCTAGAAGCAGAAGCGATGCACCCGCTGCCTGGAGCGCCTGTGCGTCCGCTTTCAGCCGCTCCGCGCCTTCCGCCGTTTTACCCTGCACCTTGAATCCGCCGAGTTGATGCACGTACTGCGGCGTCAGGCCGAGATGGGCAAATACCGGTACGGCGCGCTCGGTAAGGAACTTCACTGTGTCGACCAGCCAGGCGCCGCCTTCAAGTTTGACCATCTGCGCACCTGCCTGCATCAGTTTCACGGCATTGTCGAATGCGGACTGTGGAGTGGCATAAGTGCCGAATGGCATGTCTGCAACCAGCAGCGCAGTTTGGTTCCCGCGCGCGACACACGCAGTGTGATAGGCAATATCTGCGAGCGTGACCGGCAATGTCGTGCTGTGTCCTTGCGCCACATTGCCGAGCGAATCTCCCACCAGCAACATATCAACGCCGCAGCGGTCCATTAGTGAAGCGAAGCTGGCATCGTAGCAGGTCAGCATCGCAATCTTTTCATCTGCACTGCGCATGGCCAGTAGCGACGGAATGGTGACCGCTTTGCTGCGGATCGTGCTTTCGACTTCCTGCAGATATCCCGACATAGTTATTTCCTCAATGTTAAAAAATACTTGCTTGCCATATATGCTGCTGGGGTTCTTATGTTACTAATGAGTAGACATTCAACTCATGGGTAGATATTATACCTATTATCAAGTCGACAGACGTTAAGAAGGTCACGGCTGACGAGGGGTTGCGCTTCCCTCGTACCGGGCATCGAAAAGGGTATTTTGCAATGAGTGAGAACGTGAGTCGCGTTACACAGATGTCACCCTGGAGCAAATCGCGAGATCGTGAGCGAGAGCGCGAGATCAAGCGCGAGGCCGTGCTTCGAACGGCAGCGCAGATCTTCAACGAAAAGGGCTTCCACGCTACGTCGCTGGATGAGGTTGCCGAGCGGCTGCACATCACGAAGCCGACTCTGTATTACTACGTCAAAAATAAAGAGGAGATCTTGTTCGAATGCGTTCGCATTGGGCTCGAGATGATGCGAGAGGCGATTGCCGAGGTCAGCGCTTCTGGCGGAACGGCGATGGCCAAGCTGATTGCAGCGATGCGCAAGTACGCGGAAATCGTCACCCTCGATTTCGGGATGTGCCTCATCCGGGTCGGTGAGGATCCGCTGCCGCCAGAGAGTCGAAGGAAGCTCCGCAAATTGAAAGCAGAGATTGATCGCGAGTTTCGCAGCCTGATAGAGCAAGGAATTGCCGAAGGAGCGCTGGCACCGTGCGACCCGAAAGTCGCCGCATTCACCCTCGCCGGAGCGTTAAGCTGGATCGGACGCTGGTATCGCCCAGACGGCCCACTTAGACCCGATGAAATCGCTGACCAATGTATTTCCGTCCTGATGAATGGGCTGATTCAACGCAGTCAGACCAGGGCGGCGGCTCAATTCAAGAAGGACGCATCGTCAACGACCGTGGCGCCACCCCCTTTAACCGATCTCCCTCATGGGGATCGAACAGAAGCACCACGCAGAAGAAAATAATGGGCCATAGACCCAGAGCGCAAGAGGACCTGTAGAAAGCAACGCAACCACCGCGAGGATCATATGATGAAAACACGCGTCACCGAGATGCTGGGTATCAACTATCCAATCATTCAGGGCGGCATGCAATGGGTAGGTCGGGCTGAACTGGCCTCCGCGGTGTCTAATGCGGGTGGCCTCGGCATACTGACTGCGCTTACGCAGGACACGCCCGCGGCGCTCGCGCGCGAGATCGAACGCTGCCGCAACATGACGGACAAGCCGTTCGGCGTGAATTTGACAATCCTTCCTACCGTAAAACCGCCGCCTTATGCAGAGTACATTGCGGCGATCATCGACAATGGCGTGAAAATCGTCGAGACCGCCGGCAATAGCCCGAAAGATTTCCTCGGAGCCTTGAAAGCTAAGGGCGTGACAAACGTTCACAAGTGCACGTCCATCCGGCATGCCCTGTCCGCCGAGCGTAACGGTGTCGACATCGTCAGTATCGACGGGTTCGAGTGCGCCGGCCATCCGGGCGAGGACGACGTGTCCGGCTTGGTGCTCATTCCGCTCGCTGCGAAAGCGTTGAAGATTCCGGTTATCGCGTCCGGTGGCATTGGCGACGGGCGCGGTATGGCGGCTGTCCTTGCGCTGGGTGCGGAAGGGGTCAACATGGGGACCCGCTTTTGCGCTACCAGGGAGGCGCCGATCCACGACAATATCAAGCGCGCACTGCTGAACGCGAGCGAGCGCGAAACCAATCTGATTTTCCGCACGATGCGCAATACGGGGCGTGTACTGAAGAACGCGGTTTCGGACCAGGTGGTCTCGACCGAGCGCCGGCCCGGTGGCTGCGAGTTCGAGGACATCCGTCCTCTGGTTTCGGGGCAGCGCGGCCGTGCGGCGTTGGAAACGGGGGAGATCGACGCTGGACTTGTGTGGGCGGGACAAGTGGTTGGGCTGATTGACGACATTCCCAGTTGCCAAGAGCTCATCGCGCGCATGGTCGACGAATGCCGCTCGCGGCTGGCGACTGCTTCCGCCTATTGCAATGCATAGAATACTGGGCTGGCGCGCTGCGGGCGGTGCAACGGATGCGCGAGTTCACTGCGGAGAAAATCTGATGAATGATGCTGCCAAAGCTGAAGTGGCACGTACGCCTTTTGTATCGTCGCGAGGGCACCGTGCGGCAGATGAACGGTATTTTCCAGCGAGCATGCAGACGGCAGAGCAAGTGCCGAATGCCAAATTGCTCGATTTTCTGGAGAAATGGCCGTGGTATCGCGTGCTGTCGCTTGAGCTGCGCTCGCTGATACTGGCAACTGCGATTGAAAGGACCGCTGTCCCTGGGGAATATATCGCTCGAGCGGGTGAACCCTGCATCCACTGGTACGGACTCATGCACGGCTTCCTGCAAATGTATGTCGTCAGTTCGGACGGTGCCGAGACCACCCTGTATTGCCTGCGGGAGGGAGAGTGGGGTGGCGACGGAACGTTGCTGAAGAGGGAGGTTTTGAGGTACGATTTGCGCGCGCTTACCCCAGTCCACCTTTGCATGGTTCCTGCGAAGACCTTTGAGACGCTGCGTCAATCGTCCATCGAGTTCAACCACTTCCTTTGCGACACCATGAATGAGCGTATGGGTGTGTTTGTGGGAATGCTGGCAGCATCTCGCCTGCTTGGGCCGGAGATGCGGGTAGCAAGAGCACTCTTGATGCTTGCCGAGAACGGAGGCGGAGACGCGCAGGAGTTATCGATTCCGCAGCACGAACTTGCCTTGATATGCGGACTATGCCGGCAGCGAGTGAATGCGGCCATCAAAATATTCAATCAGCGTGGACTTGTCCACCGTGAGCCTCGCAAGGGCTCCTTGGTGGTTCATGTTCTACGTCTGCGCAGCTACATTTTGGCAGAAGGCTAAGTTGAATCATGTCCGGGCAATGCCGAACTCGGACCTTGCCACTGCTTCGTATTCCGGCTGCTGAAAAAGATCCGGCTCGTTAAGGAACTGAAGTACCCAATCGATAGTGTCGCTTCCCCAGAAGAGCCTTTCACGGAACACCAGGGTAGGCACCCCGAATACGCCCAAGGCAATTGCACGCTGTGTGTTCGCGGCGAGTTGCTGCTTCACTTCCGGAGCGGCAACCAGCGAAGCTGCATCGACCGCCCCAAGCCGCTTGCCGATGTCCGCAAACTCGTACTCTGGATCGCGGCCCTCGCCGTAGACGAAGTGAAACGCTGATTCCACTACCTCATCCGTGGCGCCAAGTGCAACGAGGAGACGTTGGCTTGCGAGCGGGTTGAACGGATGGCGAGGAGGCATGCGGAAGGCTAGCCCTTGCTGTTTCGCAGCCCAGACGCAGTACTGGTACGTGTGCAAGCGCTTCGTCGGAACTTCGGCGGGACCCTTGGTGCCCCAGTGCTTCAGCAGACCTGCGAAAAGCACCGGTACCGCCTGGATCTGCAATCGTTCACGCAAGGGCTGGAGTCTGTGATAGTGCAAGTACGAGAAGGGTGAAATAAGGTCAAAGTACCACTGGGCTTGTTCCATTCTGGATCCTCCGTTACGTAGAGTATGCGCGATGTGTTGCATTATGCATCGGGGCTATAGCGTTCAATTGTGACCTCATGGAAAATACGCCACGTCGTTGATTGAGTATGTGTCGCGAGCAACAGGTCCTTAAGCATCTAGCTTGAATGCGCGTCGCGCGTTACCGGCCAAGAATAAGGAAAGCACCTCCTCCGTCAGTTCCAGCGCGTCGATACCGGCGAGGCACTCGGCGGGAGTGAGCATGGGAAAGTTGGTGCCAAACATCACCTTGTGCTTGCCTGTGCCACGCATGTACGCGACAAGCTCTTGAGGGAAGCGCGACGCCTTGTACGCCGACGTGTCGACGTATACGTTCGGGTGTTTCATCATGAGCGAGACCATTTCGGATACCCAGGGAAAGCCTATATGTCCGCCAACGATGCGCAATTCGGGGAACTCGTGAGCGACGTTGTCCAGGTACGGGATGGGGCGCCCTGGCTCAGACGGCCGCATCGGCCCTGCGTGGCCGACTTGTAGGCAGAACGTAATGTCAAGCTCAACGCATTCGGCGTAAAGCGGATAGTACCTGCGGTCATCGGGCGGGAGTCCCCATAGCCAAGGAAGCACGCGCAAGCCTTTGAAGCCAAACTGCATCACGCAGCGGCGCAGCTCCCGCACCGCCGCCATAGGCCTACTTATGTCCACGGACGCCACCCCTATAACTTGCATGGGATGGGCCCGGACTGCGGCCGCTACTTCGTCGTTCGATATCATCGGGCCCGCGGGCCCCCACCAGGCGCTGGCAATGACCTGCCTTACCCCTTGCGCGCGGAAAGTGTCGAGCGCCTCGTCGTGCGTGATCGCCGGGTTGTCCTGCGCTAATGACTTCCAGGTCGTAGGCCATCTGCGAAGCGAATCGAACATGGGATCCAATAGATAAGGCTTGTTTGGCAACTGCATCCACGCATCGATGATATCGGTCATTTCAGTACTCCTGGTTACATTGATGGCGTCCTTACGAGATACGATGACGCCATCGCTTGAGTCAACAACTTAAGGGGGATCCGCTGAGGTAGTCGTTGGGTTGATACTGGCAGCGAGCAGATCCAGCCTGTCTCCGCCCCAAAACAGATCTCCCCGGTAGACAAACGTAGGGGCGCCAAAGACGCCAAGCCGTTCAGCTCGTTCCGATGCTGTTGCCAAGTCGCGCTGCGCACTGACCTCCAGGTATTCGCGCCAATCGCTGGCCTGGAGTCCGGCATCGGCAAGCGCTGCTTCAAGTTGCGCTGATGACTCCAGATCGAACTCCCGGCGCCAAAATGCGGCCAGTAGTGGGTCGCAGAACTCCCAGAGGCGGTTCCTGGACTTGGCGAACAGCACAGCCTGGCTTGCAAGGGATGCATCCCAGAGACTTGTTGTGGCACGGATTGTGAGGCCCTGCAGCTTCGCCAGCCGGCGACAATCCATATACAAGTATTTCAGTTTCGCGATGTCACGGCTCGAGCGTTGTTCTATCTCTCCTCCATAAGCGGAGCGAAAATCCGTGATGTAGGGCCACCATTCGAAGATGACGCCGCTACGCTGTGCCAATGCACGGGCGGGCTGCAGTGCAAGATAGGAGTAGGGGCTTCGCAAATCGATAAATGCGTCCACTACCTGGTCGTTGTGTTCGGTCATGATCGCTTATGTCTTGCGGAAAAGATTGCGCTTTGCCTCGGCCGAGCGGGTGACGTCCACCCAGCGATCCTTCAAAAGATCGATTGCACGGTCCACAGCGGGTCGAGCGCGTACCCGCCCGTACCAGGCCTGCACGCGCGGGAACTCGTCCAGTGAGACACCCGTCAGCTTGTGGATGCGAACCCATGGAAAACAGGCCATGTCTGTGATCGAGTATGTGCCGCAGACATACTCCCTTCCTTCCAGCCGCTCATTCAGGACCTTCAGCAGACGCCTTGTTTCGTTCTGGTATCTTTCGGTCGCATAGGGCACGGGCTCCGGAGCGTAGCGGAAGAAGTGCTGTGCCTGGCCCATCATTGGCCCCAGCCCCCCGACCTGCCAGAACAGCCACTGGATCACCTCGGTGCGTCGTCGAGGCTCTGCGGGAAGGAAGCGGTTTTCTTTTTCCGCGAGATACAGCAAGATAGCCCCGGTCTCAAAGACCGAGATGGGAGCGCCATTATCCAGGGGCGCACGATCCACGATTGCAGGAATCCTCCCATTTGGGTTGATTGCCCGGTAGCTTGCTTCGTGCTGAGCACCGCTGGTGATGTCGATAGGGATGATCTGATACGGAATCTCTAACTCCTCCATCAGGATCTGCACCTTGTGGCCATTGGGAGCCGGCCAGCTGTAAAGATCAATCATGCGCCCCCTTCAACCGCTTGCCGCTTACGCATGATCTCTTGCCTGCGGCGATCCTGGGCGCGCCGGTTGCCCTCGTCGCTCATGCCGACAGGCAGGTGTTCGTCCAAGGCAACTGTTCGCTCTTCGATTTGCCTCAAGACGCCGTCCTGCAGGGCCTTCTTGGACATTGCGTAGGCCGTGTTGCAATCGGGCGTGATGCATCGCGCATAGCTGATGGCGGTAGCGAGCAGCTGGTCGGGCTCGACGACCTCGTGGAAGAAGCCCAGCCGCTCCGCCTCGTCGAGTTCATACAGCTTTCCGCGCAGCGTGGCCAGCGCCCCAACCTGGTCGCCCAATGTATACTTGATGATCTCAACATACGCCGCCGGCATCGGGATGCCGATGGGCACTTCATTGAGCCCAAACCGTGCAGGTTTGCGGGCGGCAACTCTGAAGTCGCAGTCGAGTGCCGTGATCAGGCCGCCGGCGATAGCGTGGCCGTTCACTGCCGCCACGGTGGGCCTCGGGTAAGTGAAGATGCGCAAGTTCGTTTCGCGGTACGCCCGATACCATTGACTGATCTTGTCGCGGCTCCCACTGCCGAAAATGTCAAAGCTGTACTGAAAGTCGATTCCGGCCGAAAACACGTCGCCTTGGCCCGTCAGCACGACTGGCAATTCGCTGAACTCGCGTTCTAGCCGGTCAAAAGCTCCGTGTAAGTCCGCAAAGAATTGCTCGTTCTGCACGTTGACTTTGTTCGTGTTCATGCGCACAACGGCGCATCCCTCCACCACTTCGATATCCCATGCCATGCTGTCTCCCTTGTGCTCTGGCAGCCAAAGTCAGCTGCAGATTTAGATTAGCAGGTACGCCGCCAGGACGATGTCGTTGTAACGACAAGAGCGCGCCAGAATGTTTGGGAAAATGGCTGGCCTGTTACAACAACGACCACACGCATCTGTGAAAGATGTGGTGTGGGCGAACTCCGATGCAAACACTGATTGACGGAAAGGAGGCGTGGTACTGATAAAATCAGTACATTGCACAACTGAATTTGACCTGACAATCGCACTCGTCAAATTGGGCAACTGTCGTTAGATCAGATCGCGCGTTTACTACATTTAAATCCATGGCATCTCGCACAGAGCGTACCGATATCACTATATGGCAAGCCCCGGACCTGAAGGCGGAGTTGTTGTGTGGACGATTCGTCGATTTCACCTATGATGTCCATACCCATGAGACGGCATGTTTTGCATTGCTGACCGAAGGCGCTATCCGAATAAGGATGCGCGGGAACGAATTTGTTGTCCAAAAGGGTGACATCTATGCCATTGATGCGGATGAGCCTCACGCAGGTTGGGCAGTCAATGAATATGGCTGGCATTTACGAACTCTCTACGTCGATTTAGCGCATCTATCGTCGTTGGCCGGCAATGAACAGCGACTTCACCCATTTCGACTAGCCGGTCCGGTCGTGCGCGATGCTCAACTTGCTCAATGGCTATATTCCGTACACCGTTGCTCACAGGAGCAAGGATCTTCCTTATTTCGGGACGAGGCGTATATCAAGTTCGCCTCGCAGCTGACGCTATGTCATGCCCGCAATCCAACGACATCAAGGCAAGCGGGGATGGAGCCCGCCGGCGTTCAATCGGTACGCGAGTTTCTTGATCAGAATCTTGAAGACCACGTCAGCCTTGAAGATCTGGCGAGCATTGCGGGGTTGCCGTCATTTCAACTGTTTCGTGCATTTGAGCGGGCATTGGGAATGACCCCCCATGCTTATCAGCGACAAGCGCGAGTGCGCTTGGCCATGAGGCTTATTCGCGCAAATCATTCTCTGGGCGACACCAGTGTTCTATCAGGTTTTTCGGACCAGGCACATCTTACGCGCTGGTTCCAGCGGTTTATGGGTATCACTCCCGGCCAATATCAAAAAGCGGTAACTGGCAGAACAACAAGGTGAGTAGGCGGCGCTATGCGGAGCAAAGTCACCGTGAACGCCCTGTGCCTTGTAAAAACATCCACTCCCACCGAACACGTCATTTAGGTGTGTGCCAAACGAAGCCTTGCTCATAACAGAGTGCAGTGCCTTTCCCTACCTGACCAGTTCCGGCAGTAGTCGCGGTGCAAGCTGCAATAGCGTACAAGACGCATGCATCCCCCGTGTGAAATTATTCCCCCTCCTATTTAACTGGCCGGCGGAAAAAAGGCTACGGCATGTGGTCCGGAGATCGGGCTTTATGCGCCAAGACATTCGTAGGCTTGTGAAAAATTTTGCAATGAGAATCGATATGAACGCACAAAAGCACTTCTGGATACTGGTGATTTCCTCGGCGGCAATTTTGGCCATCACTATGGGCATACGGCAGTCCACCGGTCTGTTTGTTTCGTCATTGAATACTGCTACTGGCCTGGGAATCATGACTGTAAGTTTTGCCTTTGCCATCGGCCAATTCGTATGGGGTGCGGCGCAACCACTGTTCGGCATACTGGCTGATCGTGTCGGGTCATTCAGAGTAATTGTTCTGGGCACTGTGCTAATGGCATTGGGCCTGGCTGTCACACCTCTCATGGACTCTGGCTTTGGTTTGACATTTGCTATGGGCATTCTTACTGCAGCTGGCGCAGGTGCGGGTAGCTTCTCAGTTCTGATCGGTGCATCGGCGCAACGCCTGCCGCCCGAGCAGCGTTCTTCTGCTTCAGGCTTTATCAACGCGGGCGGTTCATTCGGCCAGTTTCTGTTTGCTCCCATTACCCTGGGCCTGATCAATGCCTTCGGTTGGATCACGGCGATGCTGGCTCTTGCAGTCGCTGCCCTTAGCGCCATCCTGATGGCACTGCCATTGCGGGATAAGAATAATGGCGTTAAGACACGCGTAGCGGCGCAAGGTGATGGCATGACCCTCGGTAAGCAGACTCGCATCGCATTTCGGGATCGCAGCTATCTGTGCCTGCATGCTGGTTTCTTTACCTGCGGGTTCCATATTGCCTTCCTGGTGACTCACTTACCAGGGGAAGTGGCCCTTTGCGGCCTGCCGGCGACGGTGGGTGCGATTTCGATTGCCATCATCGGTCTGGCAAACATAGTCGGCAGCATAGGCGCCGGCTGGCTTGGGAAGACGAAGCGCATGAAAATGATTCTGGCTTGGATGTATGGGTCGCGCGCTGTCGCCGTGGCGTTGTACTTGGTTGCGCCAAAGACTACGCTTACCTTCTATATTTTTGCTTTTGTGCTCGGCCTCACCTGGCTTTCAACGGTGCCCCCGACTGCCGGCCTGATCGGCAAGC
>DATHMC010000180.1:0-52656 GCA_035487495.1 Undibacterium sp. | reverse complement strand
TGCGTACGAGTTATCGTTTGCAGTTATAAAGTTCAGATTGTATTTACGAGGTAGTCTGGCCTCGGTATGCCCTGCGCTGCTTTGCAACCCACGTCGAAACCAGGTCGTCCCCAAAACAGGTAATCATTGTAACACTTCTGCAGTGTAAGCAGTAGATGGAGTGAGGGCGGCGTTTTTCAAGCGCGGCCCTGTTCCTTATTACTGCCAATCCC
The DNA here is from genome assembly GCA_035487495.1 of Undibacterium sp. GTDB lineage: Bacteria > Pseudomonadota > Gammaproteobacteria > Burkholderiales > Burkholderiaceae_D > Undibacterium. Next base: position 52,444 of record DATHMC010000180.1, on the reverse strand, counting down.
GGCAAGTGCTCAGGCGCGGATGCTGTCTCTTTCGGCGGCGCGATAGTGCTGGCGCAAGGTGAGGATGGTGAGGGACGAGGACATCAGCAGCGCGGCGGAGAGGTAGGCGATCTTGGATTCTGCCATGACCAGCGCAACCACGCCTACTATGCCGTACACATACGGGGAGATCTCGTACCAGGTTTTTTCCAGGTCCATCATTGCCTCCAAGACTATTGAGTGGTGTTTTGCTCATAGTATAGGAGAAATGTTACCAAGTGTTACGGAATTTTTGTGGTGCCAGCAAGAACTGTAAGACTTGGCAGGTGTTTTGCCCGGTGTTCCTGGTTAGGCGCGGTTTAGCGGTCCAGTTTGGCGCGGATAAATTCCAGCAGTTCCAGCGGGCTGTCGAGGATGGCGTCTGCTCTCCAGTGCGTGGGTTCGGTTGCGCCGCAATAGCCCCAGGCGGCGGCGACGGTGACCATGCCTGCGGCGTGGCCGGCCTGGATGTCGCGCAGGTCGTCGCCTATATACCAGCAGGCGGCCGGGACCACGTCCAGGCGCTTGGCCGCTTCCAGCAGCGGGGCGGGGTGCGGCTTGGCATGCGGGGTGGTGTCGCCGGAGATGGTGCAGGCGGCGCGTTGCAGGCCCAGTAGCGGCACCAGCGGATTGGTGAACCTGGCGGCCTTGTTGGTGACGATGCCCCAGGGCACGCCCAGTTCGTCCAGGCCTTTGAGCAGGGCGGGCACGTGCTCGAACAGGCGGCTGTGGACGTTGATGGCAGATTCGTAGTTGTTCAGGAATTCCACCTTCAGCGCTTCATATTCCTTGCTTTCGGCGGTGATGCCGAAGCCGGCGCCTATCAGGCCGCGCGCGCCGGCGGAGGCGTGCTGGCGCAGGCTTTCGTAGGCGGCGGGCAGCAGGTGCCTGGCTTCGCGCATCTTGTTCAGTGCGGTGGCCAGGTCGGGCGCGGTGTCGGCCAGGGTGCCGTCCAGGTCAAACAATATCGCTTTGGGGTTTTGCATGGTGTGTTCGGGTAGGCGCGGGACATGGTCCCGCGCGGGGTATCGGTCGTTGTCGGGGCTACGGGTTCAGGCGGGGCGGGTGCAGGCTACCAGGTAGTTCACGCTGGTGTCCTGGTTCAGCGAGTAGATCTGCGTCAGCGGGTTGTAGCTCATGCCTTTCATCGCATCCAGCTGCAGGCCGGCGTTGCGGATGGCCTGGCTGAGTTCTGCCGGGGTGATGAACTTGGCGTAGTCGTGCGTGCCCTTGGGCAGCAATTGCAACAGGTATTCCGCGCCTATTACCGCAAACAGGTAGGACTTCAGGTTGCGGTTCAGCGTGGAAAAGAACACCTTGCCGCCTGGTTTCACCAGCGCAGTGCAGGCTTTGATGATGGAGGCGGGGTCGGGTACGTGTTCCAGCATTTCCATGCAGGTGACCACGTCGTACAGGCCGGGTTCGCGCGCGGCCATGTCTTCGGCGGCGATTTTTTCATAGCGCACTTGCACACCGGATTCCAGGCCGTGCAGGTCGGCCACCTTCAGCGCCTTGTCGGACAGGTCTATGCCGGTCACCTTTGCGCCTTTTCTTGCCATCGATTCCGCCAGGATGCCGCCGCCGCAGCCGACGTCGATGACGTTCTTGCCTGCCAGCGCAGCCCTGGCGTTGATCCATTCCAGCCGCAGCGGGTTGATTTCGTGTAGCGGCTTGAACTCGGACGTCGGATCCCACCAGCGGTGGGCGAGGTCGCTGAATTTCTGGATTTCTGCTGGATCGGCGTTGACGGTAGACATAGTGTGATGAGTCAGCAGTGTGCTGTGTATTGGTTGCCATGATCGCCACGGTCGTAATGTTCTTACGAAGGCGAATATCGGATTAGCGATATTGTAGGGGAATCGTCAGGTCTGCGCAGCAGGAATCATTGCTTCCGCCGGCGGTTGCACAAAAAGAAAAACCCCGCCGCAGCGGGGTTTTTAAACAAGCAGTGAATTACTTCACTGATTAGTTTGTATTGCGAGTACCAACAACTTCAATCTCTACACGACGGTTTTGAGCACGGCCGGCTGCTGTTTTGTTATCAGCAACTGGTTGTTTTTTGCCCTTGCCTTCAGTGTAAACGCGGTTAGCTTCGATGCCGGCGCTGACCAGGTAAGCTTTAACAGCTTCTGCGCGACGAACGGACAGTTTTTGGTTGTAAGCATCGGAACCGACGGAGTCAGTATGACCAACGGCGATCACAACTTCCAGGTTGATACCTTTCAGTTTGGATGCCATGTCGTCCAATTTAACTTTAGCTTCTGGCTTCAATACAGCTTTGTCGAAATCAAAGAATGCATCAGCGGCAAAAGTCACTTTTTCTGAAGTTGGTGCTGGTGGCACTACTACAGGGGCTGGAGCCGGAGCTGGGGCTGGTGCTGGCTCAGGTGGTGCTGGCGGCGCTGGTTTTACCAGTGGCGCGTCGCAACCTGGCACCGCGTCAGCTGGTGTCCAGTAGCCTGTGCGCCAGCACAGACCAAATGGGTCACGAGCAATAACGCCACGGCCATCTTGCACATAAGCGCTAGTTGGTGTGCTTGCCTTGATATCTTCTTGAGCTGATGCAGAAATGGCAACTAAGGCCGACGCTGCGATAACGAGCTTTGCTAAATTTTTCATATTTCTCCTCTCGGGTGAGATTACCGCAGATGGACTGCGCAACTAAACTGCATAAAATTGTTACTAAAAGCGATACTACCACGTCCTGATGACATTCTTGTCTCCACTTACTAAACAGACACTAGAGATGCTCAGGGCTATTGTTGTGATGTAAGCATGGTCTCAAGGCTACATTCTGCCATAGGAACGGCTAGCGCACGAAAACTGTTAAATTGTCAAAGTAACATTTTGTCAAATTTGTCGTGTTTTAGCAACGATTTATTGCGGCTAAAACGGCTGAAACAGGGCATCCGGGGTTTGTTTCTGTGCAGCACGCATCAAAAGAATGCATTACTTTCAACCCCGCGTCTGTTGCCTGGCGCACATTGCCTTTTGTTCGCACCAAAACTGTGACTGTGAGCAAGATTTTTTTAAAGCAACTTCTGGGTTTGTCGTTTGGCAGCATGTCTGCCAGTTTGGAGTCGCCCAAGGCGGTGTAACCGGTTTTTGTCCACGGCTAAATTATTTAGCAAAATACCAATTCTGACGCGCGTCCTGGGATTTTGGGTTAGAAATGCTGCTTCCCAAGCGTTCAAAATCCTTAAAACCGGTGGAACAGCCACTGACGCATGCTAAAATCAAAAGTTCAGCGCTAAAGGCCGATAATTGCTTATATATAAATTTATAGGCAGGTACCGGCGAACGCAGCCAGCCATGTGCTGGTTCTAGCTTAGCGCATCCGTTTTTAACCCAAGCTCTAAATTGCCGGCCCGCCAATGGATCAATTCGCTAAAGAAACACTCCCGATTTCCCTTGAAGAAGAAATGCGCAAGAGCTACCTCGATTACGCGATGAGCGTGATCGTCGGACGTGCCTTGCCGGATGTACGTGACGGCTTGAAGCCTGTGCATAGACGCGTGCTGTTCGCGATGCACGAAATGAACAACGTGTATAACCGCCCCTTCGTCAAATGCGCGCGCGTGGTCGGTGAAGTCATGGGTAAGTATCACCCGCACGGCGATGCGTCGATTTACGACACGCTAGTGCGTATGGCGCAGGATTTTTCCTTGCGCTACACGCTGGTGGACGGCCAGGGCAACTTCGGTTCCGTCGACGGCGACAACGCCGCGGCGATGCGTTACACCGAGTGCCGGCTGGACAAGATCGCCAATGAAATCCTGGCCGATATCGACAAAGAAACCGTCGATTTCGTGCCCAACTACGACGGCAAGGAAAAAGAACCTTCGGTATTGCCTACCCGCATTCCCAATCTGCTGATCAACGGCTCGTCCGGTATCGCGGTGGGTATGGCGACCAATATTCCGCCGCACAATATTACCGAAGTGATCAATGGCGCGCTGCACGTGCTGCGCAACCAGGATTGCACGATCGACGAACTGATCGAGATCATCCCGGCGCCGGACTTCCCGACCGCCGGTATCATCTACGGCGTGTCCGGCGTGCGCGACGGCTACCGCACCGGCCGCGGCCGCGTGGTGATGCGCGCCAAGACCCACTTTGAAGAATTCGGCAAGGATAGCCGCACGGCGCTGATCGTCGATGAGCTGCCCTACCAGGTCAACAAGAAATCGCTGCTGGAACGCATCGCCGAACTGGTGCGCGACAAGAAGCTGGACGGCATCTCGGATATCCGCGATGAATCCGACAAGTCCGGCATGCGCGTGGTCATCGAACTGAAGCGCGGCGAAGTGCCGGAAGTGGTGCTGAACAACTTGTACAAGCAGACCCAGCTGCAAGACACCTTCGGCATGAACATGGTGGCGCTGGTGAACGGTCAGCCTAAATTGTTGAACCTGAAGCAGATGCTGGAGTGCTTCCTGTCCCACCGCCGCGAAGTGGTCACGCGCCGTACCGTGTTTGAGCTGCGCAAGGCGCGCGAACGCGGCCACGTGCTGGAAGGCCTGGCGGTGGCTCTGGCCAATATCGACGACTTCATCGCGATCATCAAGGCCGCACCGACGCCGCCATTGGCGAAGGTGGAATTGATGAACCGCGCCTGGGATTCGTCGATGGTGCGCGAGATGCTGATGCGCACCGCCGCCGACAACCCCGGCGGCATCGACGCCTTCCGTCCCGAGAGCCTGCCCAAGCACTACGGCATCCAGAAAGACGGCCTGTACAAGCTGTCCGACGACCAGGCGCAGGAAATCCTGCAAATGCGTCTGCAACGCCTGACCGGTCTGGAACAAGACAAGATCGTCAACGAATACAAGGACGTGATGGCCGAGATCGCCGACCTGCTGGACATCCTGTCCAAGCCGGAACGCGTCACCGTGATCATCACCGATGAGCTGACCGCAGCCCGCAATGAGTACGGCGAAGGCAACAAGGATGTACGCCGTTCGCAGATCGAGCTGAACGCGACCGACCTGGAAACCGAAGACCTGATCACGCCGCAAGACATGGTGGTGACCCTGTCGCACACCGGCTACATGAAGTCGCAGCCGGTGTCCGAATACCGCGCACAGAAGCGCGGCGGACGCGGCAAGCAGGCGATGGCGACCAAGGATGACGACTGGATCGAGCAATTGTTCATTGCCAATACCCACGACTACATCCTGTGCTTCAGCAATCGCGGCCGCCTGTACTGGCTGAAAGTATGGGAAGTGCCGCAAGGCTCGCGCAGCTCGCGCGGCAAGCCTATCGTCAATATGTTCCCGTTGCAGGACGGCGAGAAGATCACCGTGATCCTGCCTATCTCCGGCGACAACCGCAGCTTTCCTGAAGACCACTACATCTTCATGTCGACCAGCCTGGGCACCGTGAAGAAAACGCCGCTGAATGATTTCAGCAATCCGCGCAAGGCCGGCATCATCGCAGTGGACCTGGACGAGGGCGATTTCCTGATCGGCGCGGCATTGACCGACGGCAAGCACGATGTGATGCTGTTCTCCGATTCCGGCAAGGCAGTGCGCTTTGATGAAAACGATGTACGCCCTATGGGCCGTACCGCGCGCGGCGTGCGCGGCATGAACCTGGAAGAAGGGCAGCAGGTGATCGCGCTGCTGGTCGCAGAAAACGAACAGCAATCGGTATTGACAGCGACCGAGAACGGCTTCGGCAAACGCACGCCGATTACCGAGTACACCCGCCACGGCCGCGGCACCAAGGGCATGATCGCGATCCAGACTTCCGAGCGCAACGGCCGCGTGGTCGCTGCGACGCTGGTCGGTATTACCGATGAAATCATGCTGATCACTACCGGCGGCGTATTGATACGCACCCGTGTGTCGGAAATCCGCGAAATGGGACGCGCCACACAAGGCGTGACCCTGATCGCGGTGGAAGACGGCACCAAGCTGAGCGGTCTGCAGCGCATCGTGGAAACCGATGCGGATGTGGATGCCGAAGCGGAAGCCGGCGTGGAAGCCGGCGGCGATGCTGGAGCGGATACCGCAACCGATGCGGGCAGCGTGGAGTAAACATGACGAAGCCGGCAACGATCTACAATTTTTCCCCGGGCCCCGCAGCACTGCCTAAAGAAGTATTGCAGCAGGCGGCGGCAGAGATGCTGGATTGGCACGGTAGCGGCATGTCGGTGATGGAGATGAGCCATCGCGGCGCCGAGTACACGTCCATCATCACCGCTGCGCAAAGCGATTTGCGTGAACTGCTGGCGGTGCCAGACAACTACAAAATCCTGTTCATGCAGGGCGGTGCGATCGCCGAAAATGCGATCGTGCCGATGAATCTGGCGGGCTTGAAGCCGCAGCCGGCGACGGCGGATTACATCAATACCGGTTCCTGGTCGACCAAGTCGCTGAAGGAGGCGGCCAAGTATCTGAACGTGAACGTCGCCGCTTCTTCCGAGTCGGACAAGTTTGCGACGATACCGCCCCGCGATACATGGCGCCTGAGCAAAGACGCAGCCTATGTGCATGTCTGCACCAATGAAACGATAGACGGCATCGAATACCAGTTCGTGCCGGACGTCGGCGCCGACACCAATGGCGCGCCGCTGGTGGCCGACATGTCTTCGCATATTTTGTCGCGCGTGATCGACGTTTCCCAATACGGCGTGATCTATGGCGGCGCGCAAAAGAATATCGGCCCCGCCGGCCTGACCATCGTGATCGTGCGCGAAGACTTGCTGGGCCATGCACTGCCGTGCTGCCCGTCGGCCTTCAACTGGAAGACGGTGGCCGACAACGAATCGATGTTCAACACGCCGCCGACCTACGCGATCTACATCGCCGGCCTGGTTTTCCAGTGGCTGAAACGCCAGGGCGGCGTGGCAGCGATGGAACAGCGCAACATCGCCAAGGCAGCGCTATTGTACGATTACCTGGATGCCAGCGACTTCTATGTCAACCGGATCAACCAGGCCAACCGTTCACGGATGAATGTGCCTTTCTTCCTGCGCGACGAATCGCTGAATGCCGCGTTCCTGGCGGAGGCCAAGGAACGCGGCCTGCTGCAGCTGAAGGGGCATAAATCGGTGGGCGGCATGCGCGCGTCGATATACAACGCGATGCCGATAGAGGGCGTGCAGGCGCTGGTGGCTTTTATGCAGGATTTTGCAGCAAAACATAGTTAATTAGTTTGCCTTTGATGTATTCCCGGTTTTTCAAAAAAGAGCCGGGATCTAGCCGGGAATCGAGCGTCATCACGTTCTCCGGCGTTGCCGACCAGGTTCACCTGCCTGCAAGCAATCTCCACTTGACAAGGCTGGCAGAGATAATGCCCCCGGCTCCGCCTAAGGAGCTGCGCGGGAAGCTTTAAAAATAGGTGTGAATCGATGACTAGCGATAATAAATTACTGCCCTTGCGCCACAAGATAGATGCGATAGACGCACAAATCCTGGCATTGCTGAACGAGCGCGCCCGCGTCGCGCAGGAAGTCGGGCATGTGAAGGCAGAAACCGATGCCCCGGTATTTCGTCCGGAGCGCGAAGCCCAGGTCTTGCGCAATGTCGCGCACAATAATCCCGGCCCGCTGCTGGATGACGATGTGCAAACCATCTTCCGCGAAGTGATGTCGGCCTGTCGCGCGCTGGAGAGGCGCGTCACCGTGGCCTTCCTGGGGCCGGTCGGCACCTTCAGCGAACAGGCGGTGTACCAGCAGTTCGGCCGCGCCGTGCTGGGCCTGCCTTGCGTCTCCATCGATGAAGTGTTTCGCGCCACCGAAGCCGGCACCGCCGACTTCGGCGTGGTGCCGATAGAGAACTCTTCCGAAGGCGCGATCAACCGCACCCTGGATTTACTGCTGCAAACCAGCCTGGTGATTAGCGGCGAGCTGTCCATCCCGGTGCACCATAGCCTGATGACCAAGCTGGGCAATATGGACGGCATCGCCCGCATCTGCGCGCACTCGCAGGCGCTGGCGCAGTGCCAGGCCTGGCTGAACCAGCACTATCCGCATATAGAGCGCCATGCAGTCGCATCGAACGCCGAAGCGGCGCTGATGGCCAGCCAGGACACCAGCGTCGCGGCGATTGCCGGCGAAATTGCAGGCCAGCAATACAACCTGCAAGTGGTCAGCGCGCACATCCAGGATGATCCGCACAACCGCACCCGCTTTGCGATCATCGGCCGCCTGCATACCACGCCTAGCGGCAAGGACCAGACCTCAATGGTATTGGCGGTGCCGAACAAGGCCGGCGCGGTATACAAGATGCTGGCGCCGCTGGCAACGCACGGCGTCTCGATGACGCGCTTCGAGTCCCGCCCCGCGCGCACCGGCAATTGGGAATATTATTTCTATGTCGACGTCGAAGGCCATGTGATGGATGACAAGGTGGCCAAAGCGACGGCGGAACTGAAAGACAATGCGGCGTTTTTCAAGGTGCTGGGTTCGTATCCCTGCACCATATAAAAAAACAGTAGGGTGGTAATGTCGTTCAGCCAAGGAAAAAACGTCTATCCTTGTCATTCCCGCGCAGGCGGGAATCCAGTGTCGTTCGGCTGTAAGCCGCTGGGTCCCCGCCTGCGCGGGGACGACAAACCAAGGGGGCGAGGCTTAACTGAAGGGCATTGCAGAGTTGTAGCGTGGGCACCCTGTGCCCACGCGGATGCAACATCCCTAAGCCCATGCTGGTGCTGGAGCCGCGTGGGCAAAGGTGTCCACCCTACCTGAAGTTTGCGTAATTTAGAATTCATTCCCCTCCGGCCAGTGCCGGAAACATTTTGGAGTAAGTATGTCTATCAAATTCGGCCCTGAGTATGTCCGTGCAATCGCCCCGTATCAGGGCGGCAAGCCTATCGCTGAAGTGGCGCGTGAGTTCGGCCTGGATGAGGCCAAGATCGTCAAGCTGGCGTCCAATGAAAACCCGCTCGGCGTTCCCGATTCCGCCAAAGAAGCGATGGCCAGGGCCGCGTCCGATCTCGGCCGCTACCCGGATGCCAACGGCTTTGAACTGAAGGCCACCATCACCGCCAAATACGGCGTGCCGCAAGACTGGATCACCTTGGGCAACGGCAGCAACGATATCCTGGAGTTGGCCGCACACGCTTTTGTCGAGCCTGGCCAGGGCGTGGTATTTGCGCAGTATTCGTTTGCCGTGTATCCATTGGCAACGCAGGCAGTGGGCGGCCGCGCCATTGTCGTGCCGGCGGTCGCCTACGGCCACGACCTGAAGGCGATGCTGGCTGCGATCACCGCCGACACCAAGCTGGTCTTCATCGCCAACCCGAACAATCCTACCGGCACCTTCCTGCCGGCTGCCGAGATCGAAGCCTTCCTGAAAAAAGTGCCGGCCTCGGTGGTGGTGGTGCTGGACGAAGCGTATAACGAATTCCTGGCGCCTGAGCTGCAGTACGATTCCATCGCCTGGGTCAAGCAATATCCCAACCTGCTGGTGTCGCGCACCTTGTCCAAGGCCTATGGCCTGGCGGGGCTGCGCATCGGCTTCGGCATTGCGCAGCCCGGCATCACCGACTTGCTGAACCGCATACGCCAGCCTTTCAATGTGAACTCGATGGCGCAGGCCGCCGCAGTGGCTGCACTGAACGATACCGCGTTCCTGCAAAAGAGCGCCAAGCTGAATTCGGACGGCTATGCGCAATTGACGCAGGCGTTTAGCGAGCTGGGCCTGGAATATGTGCCTTCCTTCGGCAACTTTGTGCTGGTCAAGGTCGGCAATGACGACGATGCCGGTGCGCGCATCAACCTGGCCTTGCTGAAGCGCGGCGTCATCGTGCGCCCGGTCGGCAACTACGGTCTGCCGCAGTGGCTGCGTGTTTCCATCGGCCTGCCGGAAGAGAATGCGATATTTATTGCGGCGCTGAAAGCCATCCTGGCGGCCAAATAGAGATCGCTAGAGTGAGCTTTAACAAGGTCGCCATCTTTGGCGTGGGGCTGATCGGCGGCTCCTTTGCGCTGGCCCTGAAAAAAGCCGGCGCGGTCGCGCAGGTGGTCGGGGTGGACCGCATCCATGATTCTTTGGTGCGGGCGAAGGAGCTGGGCATCATCGACCAGGCCGCGACCTCGGTCGCCGATGCGGTGCAGGGCGCCGATCTGGTGCTGATCGCCGCGCCGGTGGCGCAGACGGCGGCCATCCTGGCGGCGATCAAACCGCATCTGCAGGCTGGCACAGTGGTGACCGACGCCGGCAGCACCAAGTCCGATGTGGTGGCCGCGGCGCGTGAGGTGCTGGGTGAGCAGGTCGCGCAATTCGTGCCTGCGCATCCGATTGCCGGACGCGAGTTGAATGGCCCCGATGCCGCGCTGGCGGACCTGTACGCGGGCAAGAAGGCGGTGATCACTGCGCTGAAAGAAAATGCGGCGGAAGATGTGGCGCGAGTGGCGACGGCATGGCGCCTGTGCGGCGCCATCATCCACCACCTGACGCCGGCGGAGCATGACCAGGTATTTGCTGCGGTCAGCCATTTGCCGCACCTGCTGGCGTACGCATTGGTGGACGACATCGCGCGCAAGCCGCATGCAGACCGGCTGTTCCAGTACGCGGCGAGCGGTTTCCGCGACTTCACCCGCATTGCCGGCTCGTCGCCGGAAATGTGGCGCGACATCTCGCTGGCCAACCGCGACGCGATGCTGCAGGAATTGGATGCGTATACCGCAAAGCTGGCGCTGCTGCGCGCGCACCTGGCGGCTGCCGAGGGGCCTGCAATCGAGGCGATTTATGCGAACGCCCAGCGCGCGCGGCATAACTGGATCAGCGCGATCGAGGCGGCAGAAAAACAAAACAAGGAAGGCGGCGACTAAATCCCGCCGGTACACACACTATGAGCCAAGCAAAGCACTATCCTCACTACATCGATCTGGCGCCCGTAATGCAGGTGCAGGGCACGGTACGGTTGCCGGGATCGAAGAGCATTTCCAACCGCATCCTGCTGCTGGCGGCGCTGGCCAACGGCACCACCCAGATCAAGGATTTGCTGGCCTCCGACGACACGCTGGTGATGCTGAACGCGCTGCACACGCTGGGCGTGCACTGGACCCAGTACGAGGGCACGCAGGATTACACGGTGCAAGGCGTGAACGGCGTTTTCCCGGTGCACCAGGCTGACTTGTTCATGGGCAATGCCGGCACCGCAATCCGTCCGTTGACGGCGGCGCTGGCGGTGATAGGCGGCGACTATACGATACACGGCGTGCCGCGCATGCATGAACGCCCCATCGGCGACCTGGTGGACGCGCTGAATGCGGTCGGCACCCGGGTGGAGTACACCGGCGTGGCCGGCTTCCCGCCACTGCACATCCGGCGCGGCCACATCCACGCGCAACGCCTGCAGGTGCGCGGCAATGTCTCCAGCCAGTTCCTGACCGCCTTGCTGATGGTGGCGCCGTTGATGGCGCGCGAGCATGCGGTGACGATAGACGTGATCGGCGAATTGATCTCCAAGCCGTATATAGAAATTACGCTGAACCTGCTGCAACGCTTCGGCATCGAAGTGCGGCGCGACGGCTGGGCTTCGTTCACGATCGCCGCCGGCCAGCACTATGTGTCGCCGCACGCGATCCATGTCGAAGGCGATGCGTCGTCGGCATCCTACTTCCTGGCCGCCGGCGCGATTGCCGGCGGCCCCGTCCGCGTGGAAGGTGTGGGCCGCGACAGCATCCAGGGCGACGTGCGCTTTGTGGAAGCGCTGGAAAAAATGGGTGCAACCATCACGATGGGCGACAACTGGATAGAGGCCAGGTCCAACGGCGTGCTGCAAGCGATCGACGCCGATTTCAACCACATCCCGGACGCCGCCATGACCATCGCGGTAGCCGCACTGTACGCCAATGGCACCAGCGTGCTGCGCAACATCGCCAGCTGGCGCGTCAAGGAGACCGACAGGATCGCCGCCATGGCAACCGAACTGCGCAAGCTCGGCGCCATCGTGGAAGAGGGCGCCGACTACCTGGCCGTGACGCCGCCGCAGGTGATACAGCCGGCCACCATAGACACCTACGACGACCACCGCATGGCAATGTGCTTCTCCCTGGCAACATTGGACGGCGCGGCGCGGCGCGGCGCTGCGATGCGCATCAACGACCCCAAATGCGTGGGCAAGACTTTCCCGGATTACTTTGAAGCCTTTGCCGGCATCAAGCATGAGGATTTGTTTTAACTTCTTTTTGTCCACGAAAAGCACTAGGCGTGCCCCACGAAAAACACGAAAAAAACTGTCCCAAACAGCGACTAGCTAGATTTGACGTGGCAAGTCGATTTTTTTGCTTTTTTCGTGTCTTTCGTGTTTTTCGTGGAAAAAGCTTTTTAGCCTCGCGGATCCGCAAACCCAGCCCCGCATGCAAACCATGGGATAATGCCAGTTGAAAACCATTTTCATCTAGATCCCAGCTTCAATGTCCATACATATCCCCGTAATCACCATCGACGGCCCGACTGCGTCCGGCAAGGGCACGGTTGCCCACCGGGTCGCCAAGCACCTGGGCTTCCATTATCTCGATTCCGGCGCGCTGTACCGCCTGACTGCACTCTCCGCCACGCGCAAAAACGTCGCGCTGGACGATGAGAAAAAGCTGGCGCTGCTGGCCAACTTTCTGCCTTGCCGTTTTTCCCGCGGCCACGTGCTGCTGGATGAGGAGGACGTGACCGACTTGGTCAGGGCCGAAGAAGTCGGCGTCGCCGCGTCGAAAATTGCCGTTTTACCCTTGGTGCGCGAGGCGCTGGTGAACCTCCAGGTGTCTTTTCGGCAACTGCCGGGCCTGGTGGCCGATGGCCGCGACATGGGAACCGTGATCTTTCCGGATGCGTCGCAAAAAATTTATCTTACGGCAAGTGTGGAAGCCCGTGCGCTCAGGCGTTATAAGCAATTGATTGAAAAGGGTTTTTCTGCTAATATGGAAGACTTGGTAAAGGATTTGACTGAGCGCGATGCAAGGGATAGTGCCCGTGCAGCGGCTCCGCTGAAGCCCGCACCAGGTGCAACTATCCTCGATACGTCTGAAATGTCAGTGGAACACGCTGTCCAGACCGTGCTGGATTTGTATGCAGCAAGCGCTGTAAAAACGCAATAAGAACGCAATAATAAGCGGCGCAAAAAACGAAAATCGCAATGCCTGATTTTCGCCGGCAGCAGGCTTCAAGGCAGTCATGAAGTCGCACCGGTTTTAGTACCCGTTCCAGCGCAAGGCTAGTCCGGGATTGTCTAACCTAACCCAGTTATACATCGCATTGTGTGATGTTCTGGCTAACTCGAGTAATTTATGTCTACTGTTTTCATGAACCAAGATTTTGCTACCGGTGCAGATAGCTTCGCAGCTTTGTTCGAAGAATCCCTGTCACGTCAGGATATGCGCTCCGGTGAAGTGATCTCTGCTGAAGTCGTGCGTATCGACCACAATTTCGTGATCGTTAATGCCGGCTTGAAGTCTGAAGCATTCATCCCCGTTGAAGAATTCAAAAACGACCAGGGCGAACTGGAAGTTAACATCGGCGATTTCGTTTCCGTAGCGATCGATTCGCTGGAAAACGGTTTCGGCGACACTATCCTGTCCCGTGACAAAGCAAAACGTCTGGCCTCCTGGCTCGCGCTGGAAAAAGCGCTGGAGTCTGGCGAGATCGTTACTGGTACTGTCAATGGCAAAGTTAAAGGTGGTCTGACTGTTCTGACGAACGGCATCCGCGCTTTCTTGCCAGGTTCCCTGGTTGATACACGTCCGGTGAAAGATACAACACCGTACGAAGGCAAGACCATGGAATTCAAGGTCATCAAGCTGGACCGCAAGCGCAACAACGTCGTGTTGTCACGTCGCGCAGTGGTCGAAGCGTCGATGGGCGAAGAGCGTCAAAAACTGATGGAAACCCTGAAAGAAGGCACAGTGGTTACCGGTGTTGTTAAAAACATCACCGACTACGGCGCGTTCGTGGATCTGGGCGGCATCGACGGCTTGTTGCACATCACCGATCTGGCATGGCGTCGTGTACGTCATCCTTCCGAAGTATTGACAGTCGGTCAAGAGATCACTGCAAAAGTTCTGAAGTTTGATCAAGAGAAAAACCGTGTGTCCCTGGGCGTAAAACAATTGGGCGACGATCCATGGACAGGCCTGTCCCGTCGTTACCCACAACACACACGTCTGTTCGGTAAAGTCACTAACCTGACCGACTACGGCGCGTTTGTTGAAGTGGAACAAGGTATCGAAGGTCTGGTACACGTTTCCGAAATGGACTGGACAAACAAAAACGTTGCACCAAACAAAGTTGTTCAATTGGGCGACGAAGTGGAAGTCATGGTTCTGGAAATCGACGAAGAACGTCGTCGTATTAGCCTGGGCATGAAGCAGTGCAAAGCTAATCCTTGGGATGATTTCGCGATCAACCACAAGAAAGGCGACAAAGTTCGCGGCGCGATCAAATCCATCACTGACTTCGGCGTGTTCATCGGCTTGTCCGGCAACATCGACGGCCTGGTGCATTTGTCCGACCTGTCCTGGAACGAAACAGGCGAAGAAGCAGTTCGCCGCTTCAAGAAGGGCGATGAGCTGGAAGCCATTGTTCTGGCAATCGACGTTGAGCGTGAGCGCGTTTCCCTGGGCGTTAAGCAGCTCGAAGGCGACCCATTCAACAACTACACTGCAATGAACGACAAAGGTGCGATCGTTACCGGTACAGTGAAGTCGGTTGAAGCCAAAGGCGCAGTCATCCAGTTGGCTGACGACGTTGAAGGCTACCTGCGTGCTTCCGAAATCTCCCGCGACCGCGTGGAAGATGCCGGCACTCACCTGAAAGTAGGCGATACCGTAGAAGCCCTGGTTCTGAACATCGACCGTAAGGCACGTGGCATTCAGTTGTCGATCAAAGCTAAAGACAGCGCTGAAACTCAAGAAGCAATGCAAAAGATGTCTACCGACTCCAATGCAGCTTCCGGTACGACCAGCTTGGGCGCACTGTTGAAAGCAAAGCTCGACAACAAAAACTAAGTCATCGAGATCCATAAATGACTAAGTCGGAGTTGATTGCTCGCTTGGCTGAGCGTTATCCGCAACTGGTAGCAAAAGATGCGGATTACGCTGTCAAAACCATACTCGACGCGATGTCTGACGCGCTGTCCACCGGGCAGCGTATCGAGATTCGCGGTTTTGGTAGTTTTGCCTTGAATAGCCGGCCACCGCGTATTGGGCGTAATCCCAAGTCCGGGGATAAAGTGATGGTGCCTGAAAAACGGGTGCCGCATTTCAAACCGGGCAAGGAATTGCGTGAAAGAGTGGATGCAATGGTAGGGCAACCGATTCATGACGACTGAAGCGCAGCTCATCGTCCATGATGAGATGCGCTACAGCTAGTTTGCAAAAAAATGAAAACGGCATATCGCTTACCCGATATGCCGTTTTTTTTCACGTACAATTCTGTTTTCTTATAATCTGTTTAATATCTATGGCGGGGCATCGGCGGAGCGGGCAATAAGGTGCGGCAGCGGATGCGCTCGGGCCGGGCCAAGCCTGGGACCCTAGGCATATTTAAACAATAACAGTGCCTACTTGCGTTACGATGTGCTATGCGCGATGAGGCGTAATATAGCAATGCAAACGGGGTATGCCAAATAATCGGAAAAGGACGACGATGAAGATTTTTTCCAGGATCATCACTTTACTTGTATTTATTGCATTTTTTGGTTTTGCGCTGAAGAATGATCAGATAGTCACGCTGCAGTATTTTTTTGGATATGAGCAAACGGCGCCTTTGGTGATACTCTTGCTGATTTTTTTCCTGGCTGGCGGGGTGCTCGGTTGTCTGGCGATGGTGCCCATGGTGTTTCGTCATCGCCGGGATATTTCCCGGCACAAAAAGACTATCGCAGAGATTGAAAAAGAGCGCCAGGCCGCTCAAAAGGCCGGCCTGCAACCGCCGCCGCCGGACAGCGTATAAATGGCATGCGTGTTACGCCGGGCAGGGTTGGATTGGCCCATAGTTAAACGAAAATAAGAAAACATGGAATTTGAAATTTGGTGGTTGCTGGGTATCCCGTTGTTTTTTTCGCTGGGCTGGATTGCGGCCCGCGTCGATATCAGGCAATTATTGTCTGAGTCGCGCAGTTTGCCGCGCGGCTATTTCAAGGGCTTGAACTTCCTGCTGAATGATCAGCCGGACAAGGCGATCGACGCGTTTATCGAGATCGTCAAACTGGACCCGGAAACGGTGGAACTGCATTTTGCGCTGGGTAACCTGTTCCGCAGGCGTGGCGAAACCGAACGCGCGATCCGGGTTCACCAAAACCTGCTGTCGCGTCCGGATCTGCAGCTGGAACTGCAGACCCAGGCGATGTTTGAACTGGGTCAGGATTACCTGAAAGCCGGTTTGCTGGACAGGGCGGAAGAGACCTTTAATCAATTGCTTGCGGGCCAATATTCTGCGCAGGCGAGACGGGCCTTGCTGGAAATCTACCAGCGTGAAAAAGAGTGGCCGCGGGCGATAGAAGCCGCGCATGCGTTGCAGGAGTCGGGCGCCGGCGGCAGGCAAAAGGAAATTGCGCAATTCTATTGTGAAATCGCGCAGGATGAGCTGGTGCATACCAATCCCGACGCGGCACTGGCGATGCTGGAAAAGGCGCTGGCGGAGGACAGGAACAATGTGCGCGCGACCATCCTGACCGGCGACGTGCATCTGGCCAACGGCGACCTGGAAAAAGCCTTGCTGACCTGGCGCCGGGTGGAACAGCAAAGCGTGCCGCATGTGGCCCTGGTGGCGCAACGCCTGATGGACGGCTACCGCAAACAGGAAAGGCCGCAAGAGGGCCTGAATCTGTTGAAAAGCTACCTGGCCGAAGCGCCTTCCATTGATTTGCTGGAAGTGGTGTTCAAGGCAACGCTGGAACTGGATACGGTGGAGGCGGCGAATCAACTGGTCAGCGACGAATTACGGCGCACGCCGACCTTGCTGGGCCTGGATAAACTGCTGGATGCGCGGATGATGGCGGCGCCGCCGGAACTGCGTCCTGAATTGTCGCTGGTGAAAAACCTGGTGCAGGGTTATGCGCAAAAACTGGCCCGCTACCAGTGTTCGCATTGCGGCTTCAAGGCGCGCCAGTTTTATTGGCAGTGTCCAGGCTGCAGCCGCTGGGAAACCTACCCGCCGCGCAGGACGGAAGAATTGAATGTAATGAACTGATTGTTGGGCTTTAAAGAAATATGACATCGTTGTTGGGTATAACTTTTTACATTGTGATCAAAAAATGAAAATTACTATTATTGGCACGGGGTATGTGGGTCTGGTCACCGGAGCGTGCCTGGCAGAGCTCGGTAACGATGTTTTTTGCCTGGACGTGGACCAGCGCAAGATAGATATCCTCAATAGCGGCGGCATCCCCATCCATGAACCGGGCCTGGAGGAAGTGGTCGCGCGCAACCGCGCCGCCGGCCGCATCGTATTCTCTACCGACGTGGCAGCCAGTGTGGCCCACGGCGACGTCCAGTTCATCGCGGTCGGCACGCCGCCCGATGAAGACGGCTCGGCCGATCTGCAATACGTGCTGGCTGCGGCCCGCAATATCGGCAAGCACATGACGGGCTTCAAGGTCATCGTGGATAAATCCACCGTTCCTGTCGGCACCGCAGACAAGGTCAAGGCCGCGATCCAGGGCGAGTTGAGCCAGCGCGCGTCCGGCGCCAAATTCTCGGTGGTGTCCAATCCCGAGTTCCTGAAGGAAGGCGCGGCGGTAGAGGATTTCATGCGCCCCGACCGCATCGTCATCGGCTGCGACGACAGCGCAGAGGGCAGTACCGCGCGCGCACAGATGAAGGCGCTGTACATGCCGTTCAACCGCAATCACGAGCGTATCCACTGGATGGACGTGCGCTCGGCGGAGTTTACCAAGTACGCAGCAAATGCAATGCTGGCGACCCGTATTTCTTTCATGAACGAGCTGGCCAACCTGGCCGACCATGTCGGCGTAGACATCGAGGCGGTCCGGCACGGCATCGGTTCCGATCCGCGTATCGGCCACAGTTTCCTGTACGCCGGTTGCGGCTACGGCGGCTCCTGTTTCCCTAAAGACGTGCAGGCCCTGGAGCGCACCGCGCAGGAGTACGGCCAGCAACTGATGATCCTGAATTCGGTGGAAGCCGTGAACGAGAAGCAGAAGCAGGTGCTGGGCAACAAGATTTTCAAACGCTTCGGCAAAAACCTGGCCGGCAAGCATTTCGCGGTCTGGGGCCTGGCATTCAAGCCCAATACCGACGACATGCGCGCCGCTTCATCGCGCGTTTTGCTGAGCGAATTGTTGCGCAATGGCGCGACCGTGGCGGTGCATGACCCGGTCGCGATGGAAGAAGCCAAACGCGTGCTGGAGCTGGATTTCGCCGATGCGCCGCAGCTGTTGAAGAACATCAGCTATGCCAATAATCCCATGGATGCACTGGACAAGGCCGACGCGCTGGCCATCGTCACCGAATGGAAAGCGTTCCGCAGCCCCAACTTCGACCAGGTCAAGGCGCGCCTGAAAAATCCCGTGATTTTCGACGGCCGCAACCTGTTTGAGCCTTCAGTCATGTCGGGCCTGGATATCGAATACCACGGCATCGGCCGTTCGGTATTAACCCGTGCCTGAGTAAGGTAGGCGAAAAGCTAAACGCAAAAAGGTAGATGCAATTCAATGGCTGAGATTTTTTTAAAGAGACCCGAGCCGCTGCGCATGCTGGTAGCGGGAGATGTGATGCTGGACCGTTACTGGTTCGGCGAAGTCAACCGCATCTCCCCTGAGGCGCCGGTACCTATCGTGCGCGTGGAGCGGCGGGAAGAGCGCCTGGGCGGCGCGGCCAACGTCGCCCGCAATGCGGCGGCGCTCGGTTTGCAGGCAGGCTTGCTGGGCGTGATCGGCCATGACGAGGCCGGCAATATCGTCGAGAATTTGCTGGGGCAATCCGGCATTTCCAGCTACCTGAGCCGCGACCAGACCATCTCCACCATCATCAAGTTGCGCGTGATCGGCCGCCAGCAGCAATTGCTGCGGATAGACTTTGAAGAACGTCCGACCGAGCACGTGCTGCGCGACAAGCTGACGCGCTTCAATGCACTGATTGCCGGCTACGACGTGATCGTGCTGTCGGACTACGCCAAAGGTAGCCTGGTGAACGTGGCAACGATGATTGCTGCCGCCAGGCAGGCGGGCAAGCTGGTGCTGGTCGACCCCAAAGGCAGCGACTTTAGCCGCTATGCCGGCGCGTCGCTGCTGACGCCCAACAAGGCCGAGCTGCGCCAGGTCGTCGGCGATTGGCACAGCGAGGCGGAACTGACGGAAAAGGCGCAAAACCTGCGCCGCAAGCTGCAACTGGATGCTTTGCTGCTGACCCGTTCGGAAGAGGGCATGACCTTGTACACCGAGCCGGAAGTCACCAACGTGCCGGCGATGGCCAGGGAAGTATTCGACGTGTCCGGCGCCGGCGATACGGTGATCGCGACGATGGCGGCCATGCTGGCATCCGGCATGCCGATGCGGGATGCGGTGCTGATCGCCAATCGCGCCGGCGGCATCGTCGTCGGCAAGCTGGGGACGGCGACCGTGTCCAGGGAAGAACTGTTTCCCTGAGAATCCTGTTTTTTGTGAACTGGCATTAATTTCCGGGATTGACGGCTTGGCATGTCAACCTTCGCCTTGCACAGCCGTTATGTGGTCAGGACGATAAGTAGTCACGTTCTGGAACTGTTGCAGGTAGTCTGTAAATTGGCCGGACGGCCTCATTTCGCAACAGCTTCTACATAAAACCAAATCACCCGCTTTCTCAAAATAGGAGTGCTTTATGTTCAAGAAATTACTGTTAGTTATTGCCACACTGATTGCCACGATGGGTTTTGCATTCGCCCAGGTGGATGTTAACAAGGCGGATCAGGCGGCATTGGACGGTGTCAAGGGAATAGGCCCGGTCAAATCGAAAGCGATTATTGAAGAGCGCACCAAGGGCGGCAATTTCAAGGATTGGTCTGATTTTGAGACTCGCGTCAAAGGCATAGGCGACAAAAACAGCACCAAGCTGTCCGCCGCAGGCTTGACTGTCAACGGCCAGGCCAAAGCAGGCGCTCCAGCGGCCGCGGCAAAAGCTTCCGCCAAGGCTTCGGCCCCTGCGCCAGCAGCGGCAGCCGCCCCGGCAGCAGCTTCAGCACCGGCCGCGGCCGCCGATAAAGCATCGAAGCCGACCAAGGCATCCAAAAAAGCAGCCAAGGAAGCTGCGGCGACAGCGGCGGCCTCCAAGGACGCAGCCAAGTAAGCCCACAATTGTGAGGCAATCCAGGCTCCAGGCCTGGAGTTGGCAAAAAAACCTCCACCAGGAGTAATGCCGTTCAGTTAAGGCTGAACGGCATTTTCGTTTGAGGGAGGTGTTGTAAACATCGCCGGAGGCTGTTAACTTCGTACCGCGTTTGATGACGCGATCCATTTCCTCGTTGGTACGCAAGAAAACCCTATAGGATGAACTCGTTCCGCAGCCTTTGAACGCCTCGTGGGTCAGATCCTGTTGATCATGTTGGTCGAAATGCTGCCCGGCCGGGTTCAGGCGTTCGTGAAGACAGGTTGAGATCAGCAGCGGCGGCACTTGGCATGCCGGGTGTTGTGCTTGTGCAAAATAGCCGACTAAGCAATACTTCATCCACAGCCTGTTTCACCGCGCCTGCTCCAGCGACGAAACAGCTGACGATGGCCATCATCGCCAACCTATTCACCACCAAGCGCACAATAATGAAATCAACTCTATCCGCCCTCGTTCTTGTTCTGGCGTCCAGCCTTGCCATTGTTCCGGCATTTGGGCAGGCGACAAGCGCTCCCGACGCTGCTCAACCGGCCGCCGGTGTCAAGAAGATCGACGCTATTGCCGGTAAAGGCAAGCTGGCCAAACCGGGCAGCACAGTCACCGTGCACTTCAGTGGCTGGCTCTTTTCGCCGAAAGCCGCCAAGCAGCATGGCCAGGCGGTCGACAGCTCCGTCGGCGGGAAGCCATTCACCTTTCAACTCGGCGCAGGCAAGGTTATCAAGGGGTTGGACGAAGGCGTGGCAGGAATGAAAGTGGGCGGCAAGCGCAGCCTGATCATTCCTTCCGCCTTGGGCTATGGAGCGCGCGGCGCTGGCCCGATTCCTCCGAATGCGAATCTGATCTTCGACGTGGAACTTCTCGACGTCAAATAGCCGGGCGCCCGGAGGCAGCTACTTCCGGGGTGTCGGGAAATCTTACACTTCCATCCTTTAAACGTTGCCTAAATACCATAAGTTTATGAAAATAAACATTATTTCCAAATAGGCATGTTTCCTGCTAGCTATGCCCGATGTGCAAGGCACACAGGATGTCCATGGAGAGCGCCAATTTACTTATAAGGAAAAAAATGATGCTTCGGAAATCGTTGTTGAATAAATTGATGGGTTGCGCGCTGGCTGGCGTGTTGGTTGCCGGTGAAACGGTCGCGCATGCCTCGGTCATCCAGGGCGGCACGTTCACCCCGCTAATCACGTCGGGCGCTCTGCCAGACTCGCCCGCGGCACACGTGGACGGGAATACCTCGGCCTCGCCGTTTTCTGGCGTCGTCAGCATCAATATCCGCTACGACGGCCAATCCTTCATCTGCTCTGGCGCCCTGGTAGGCAAGCGCCAGGTCGTTTCGGCAGGCCACTGCGTCGATACGGATGGCAACGGCACCTTGGTCGACCTGCACAAGCCGGGCAGCGACGTGCGCGTTATTTTCAACAGCAACGGGACCTTCAATGCGCTGATCGCTGCGACGTCGGTCTCGATGAACCCGGACTATCAAGGCTTCGGCCACTGCCCGGCAGGCGTCAGTGGCTTCTGCGTCAATGACGACATTTCCGTGATCACGCTGGGCCAGGACGCTCCGGCCAGCGCCAAGATCTATAAGGTCGCCGTCAACCCGGTCACCTCGGGCACGCACATCATCATGGCCGGCTATGGCACCTCGGGCAACGGCATCGACGGCTTTAACGTGGCACCGAGCTTCTTTGTCAAGCGCACCGGCGAGAACTACATGGACATGTTCGACGGCAACGACGAGCAAGGCTTTACTGGCCCGAACGAAGTATGGTACGCCGACTTCGACGGCAACGGCCAGGACAGCTTCTGCAGCAGGTATGGTGTCTGCACCCCGATCCTGCCGAATGATCGCGAATCGGGAATCGGCGGTGGCGACTCCGGCGGCCCGTCGTTCGTGGAGCAGTACGGCGAACTGATGCTGGTTGCGAACAATACCTTCAGCGGCGCGTTTGACGGCCAGACCCCAGGCACGTTCGGCACCTATTTCGGCGGCATCGTGCTGGGCAGTTATGCCGACTACCTTGTAGGCGCCACCGGCGGCAATATCACCCTCGTTCCCGAACCAGGCAGCATGGCGCTGCTGGGCATGGGCGCACTGATGCTGCTGGGCCGCCGTCGCCGCTCAAAGCGGTAAATCGTTCCGGCTTCACAAAAAACGACCCGGTCGACATGTCGACCGGGTCGTTCTTCTTTTAGGGTGCAACTAGATTTTTGATCCGTCAATCGCTATTCGCCCGCTGAAGCAATCCCAAGCGGCATTAGCCAACAGCGTTTAGAATAGTGGTTTGGAACATTTCTGCAGATCGCCATGCCATATTTGACCATAGAAGACACCATAGGAAATACGCCGCTCGTGATGCTACAGCGCCTGCCTGGAGAAGAAATCAAACGGCGCAACAATATTATTCTGGGTAAGCTGGAGGGCAATAATCCCGCCGGTTCGGTCAAGGACAGGCCGGCCCTGTCGATGATCAAGCGGGCGGAAGAGCGCGGCCGGATCAAGCCCGGCGATACGCTGATCGAGGCAACCAGCGGCAATACCGGTATCGCGCTGGCGATGGCGGCGGCAATGCGCGGCTACAAGATGCTGTTGCTGATGCCGGAAAACCTCAGCATAGAGCGCAGGCAAAGCATGGCGGCCTACGGCGCGCAAATATTGTTGACGCCAAAAACCGGCGGCATGGAATACGCCCGCGACCTGGCTGAGCAGATGCAGAAAGAAGGCAAGGGCACCATACTCGACCAGTTCGCCAATCCGGACAATCCGCTGTCGCACTACGAAGGCACCGGCCCTGAAATCTGGCGCGACACCGAAGGAAAGATCACGCATTTCGTCAGTGCGATGGGCACCACCGGCACGATCATGGGCGTCTCCAGTTATCTGAAGGAAAAAAATCCGCAGATACAGATCATCGGCGCGCAACCTGAAGAGGGCTCGCAAATCCCCGGCATACGCAAATGGCCCGAGGCCTACATGCCCAAGATTTTTGATAGAAGCAAGGTAGACCAGGTGGAGTCGGTCAGCCAGTCGGACGCTGAACATATGGCAAGAAGGCTGGCGGCGGAAGAGGGGATTTTCGGCGGCATTTCTGCCGCGGGTGCTTGCGAAGTGGCATTGCGCATTGCGCATACGGTGGAAAACGCGACCATCGTCTTTATCGTCTGCGATCGCGGCGACCGTTACCTGTCTACCGGCGTATTCCCGGCCTAGACCTGATTATCCTGCGCGCAACTCTGCGGCGCGCAGCCTGACCCTGCGACCAAAAAAATAACGAAGGTGTGCTCGTGGCACATCTTCGTTATTCTCGTTACTTCAGCTATTGCAACAGTGATTACTGTGGTGTAGTTGGAGTGTCTGTATCTTTGGGTTTGAATTGCTTGTCGCTGATGCGGAACTTTGCACGGCGATCACCCATCAATTCACGCAGATCCTTGATGCTGACATCAGAGATTTCGTGCATGCGAATCAACAAAGATGCACCGACTGGTAGTCGACGATGCCTGATTTTACTGATAACAGGTGGGGCTACTTCCAGTGCACGGGACAGGGCTGCATCATTTTTCAAATGCAATTGCTTGATCAGAGTATCCAACAGATTGTTTGGATCGTAGTCGATATCATCGGATTCAAGCTGAGTCAGATTTGCCATAATTACCTCGCTATTTTTAAGCTTATTGACGCCGAATTGTTGCTTCAATAAAAAATTAATCAAACGGTAATATTGTATCTTTAAAATAGCTTTTACTTGCTATTAGAATAGCAAAACATTGTTAAATCTCTTGACACATTGCATTATTTGCATCTAAATGTATCATTAGATAATACCAATGTAGCTTAAAAAATACTATTTAGCAATTTTTGTTGCAAAAAAAGTCGTTTTGTGCAATTTATTTCCTTGTGGCAATAATAATTTTTGCGCGATTTTTTGGTGTATTCCTACTAATAATTTCTCTGCAAGATATGTTTTTGGCAGCAAAAAACATTGGGCTCAAGAATTATTGAGCCCCAAACGCCTGCCGTTATTTCCCGCGCGCAGCGCCTATCACCCTGCCCAGATCGATCACCGACATCGCATAGAAAAAGCTGCGGTTGTATTGCGTGATGGCGTAAAAATTGTCCGTGGCAAACCAGTATTCAGTTGCCTCATCGCCGTTTTGCAGATCTACCAGACCGTACGACAGATTGCCCGGCGCATCGCCTGCGGTACTGGCGATTGCTTTCAACTCATCCAGCGTGTATGCGGCCTTTAAACCCTGGGTCTGGAACCTGGCCACTGCGCCGCCCACGGCGTCCGCTTCGGGAATAGTCAGCGTTGCAGGGAACACGGTAGGCAAGGATTTTTTCCAGCCATGCAGCGCCAGGTAATTGGCAACGCTGCCGATCGCGTCTACCGGCGATCCCAACAGGTCTATCTTGCCGTCGCCGTCGAAATCCACCGCAAATTTACGTATGCTGCCCGGCATGAACTGCGGCAAACCTATCGCTCCCGCATAGGAGCCCTTGAAGCTGAAAGGATCGGCATCGGATTCGCGCGACAGCAGCAGGAAATTTTCCAGTTCTGACCTGAAAAAATCCATGCGGGCGGCGCGTGTCGGGGTGTCGGGATAGGCGAAGGCCAGCGTGGTCAAGGTATCCATCACGCGGAAGCCGCCGGTCATGCGGCCGAAGATGCTCTCCACCCCGATCAGGCCGACGATGATTTCTGCCGGAACGCCGTACTGGTTTTCGGCGCGGGTCAGCGCATCGGCATACTGGTCCCAGAAGGCAATGCCGGCCTCGATGCGTTTTGGTTCCACAAACCGCGCGCGGTAGGCTTTCCAGTTTTTGGGGCGGCCGGTGGGGGCGGGTTTGATCAGTTTGATGGCCGATTCCACATAGCGCGTATTGTCAAAGATGGCCGCCAGCTTGTCGCGGTCGAAGCCATGCGTCTGCACCATCTGGTCGATGAACTCGGACACTTCTTTCCACTGGGCGAAGTGGACATATTCGGTGCCGCCTTGCTCGCTGGTTTGTTCGGTTTGGGTTTTGCTCTTCTTCTTGCCTTTGCTGTCGGCTGCTGCAGCGGCCCAGCCATGATGGGGGGCGAGGGAAGTGGCGATCAGCAATGCTGCCAGGGCGAGGGGTTTGGATGATTTCAAGATTGAAATTTGAAAATAAGTTGAAAATGAGCTGGAACAAGGTCAGCGGCACTGCGCTAACAGGGTTTTAAGCCGGGAAACAATAGC
The DNA here is from genome assembly GCA_035487495.1 of Undibacterium sp. Classification (GTDB taxonomy): domain Bacteria; phylum Pseudomonadota; class Gammaproteobacteria; order Burkholderiales; family Burkholderiaceae_D; genus Undibacterium. Next base: position 26,925 of record DATHMC010000180.1, on the reverse strand, counting down.
CGCTTCAGGCGGGCTATCTTTTCCGTATTTGGTGGCGGAATACAAGGCCAAAAATTTTTGCACCGGTGCATAGGCTTCCACAGGCAGGGCGGCTTTCAGGCGCTCGGCATATGCATGCGGTCCTTCATGCTGCGCCCTGGGGTAGCCTTTCCTTGCCATTTTCCGGCACAGTAAAAAGTATACCCTATCAAGCGGCGCAATTTGCACGCGATTGAGCATCAGGGGCAGGGCAATGGCGCCAATGGCGACGGAGCCCGCCAGGAACAGCAGCAATATCAGCTTGGGCCAGTCCACATCGGAGAAACCCAGCGCCCGCAGCAGATCCCTTTGCGTTCCGTTATTGTAGTTCAACACCCATTGATTCCAGCCGTTGTTCAGCGCATCCCAGCGCATCCTCAGATTGGCCAGCACGGAGCCGCCGCCCATACTGAACATGCCGGCAATGCCGTGCCGCGGCAATGGAGTGTTCAGGCTGACGCGGCCGGGGGCGACCGCGGCGGTGGGGTCCACTCTCAGCCAGCCGCGTCCGGCCAGCCACACCTCGGCCCAGGCATGCGCGTCTGCCTGGCGCACCTCCAGATAGCCGTCGATCATGTTCAGCGCTCCGCCCTGATAGCCGGTGACGACCCGGGCAGGAACGCCGGCCGCCCTCATCAATACGACGAAGGAGCTGGCATAGTGCTCGCAAAAGCCTTCGCGCGTGTTGAAGAGGAAATCGTCGACGCTGTTTTCGCCCAGCAAAGGCGGATCCAGCGTATACGAGAATTTCCCGGCCCGGAAAAATTGCAAGACCGCATTGACGATTTGCGCGTCATCTTTAAAGCGTTTGCGCAGCTCGGCCGCATAGGCCAGCGTCCTGCGGTTGTACCCTGGCGGCAGCTCCAGTGCGCGGCTGAGCAGATTGGGATTGATCTCGGTTTGCAGCGCATAGTGCGGATAAGACGTCACCTGGTAGCGCAGCCGCTTGCCGACGGGCTGGGCGGTGCGCAACTCCATCCTCGCGCTCAGGTGGCTGGCGGCGCCTTCCGGTTGCGGCGCCGCTTTGGGCAGATCCAGCGCGAACAGCCAGCGCTGCTCGCTCGGCTCCAGGATGATTTCCTGCGCTATCGGTTCGCCGGCCAATCGATAGCTGACCTCGGTTGAGCCCGAAACCGGCTGCCTATTTTGCGTCCAGCTCCTGCCGTCAAACTGGTCCAGGATGATGCCGCGCCAGTACAACAGCGATTTGGGCGGCGCAGTGCCGGCGAACTTGACACGAAACGCGATATCGTCCGACAGGGCGAGGCTGCTGATATTCCCCGGCGACATCGAATCCGATAGTCCGCTGCGTCCGGCATTGGCGTCGCCGGGCAGGCCCCACAGCGGCCCCTGCATCCGTGGAAACAAGACAAAGGCCACCACGGTCAGCGGTATCGCCAATCCCAGTATCAGCGCGCCCAATTTCAGCCTCTGCCACAAGGACGGGGCTGTGCCGGTGTAATGGAAGGATAGCTGCGCGGTCAGCAACAGCACGAGCGTCACGATGCTCCAGACCGCCGCGCCCATGGTCTGCGAATAAAAGAAACCGGTCATCTGCAGGAAAAAACTCAGGAATAGCACGACGAAAAAATCGCGCCTGGCGTGCATTTCCAGCAGCTTGCAGATGAGCAGCAGCACCAGCATCGCGACGCCGGTATCACGCCCGAAGAAGCTGCCGTAACCGGCATAGACGCCCGCCATCATCAGCAGTGAAACCGGGATCAGCACCCAGGATGGCGGCAGGCGCCTGCCGGTCAGGGTCAGCCAGCCGCGCCATGCCAGCAGGCCGGCGCAGGCGGCATTGGTCCACCATGCCAGGTGCGCGCTGTGCGGAACGATCACCAGCACACAGGCGAGCAGCAGCAACAGGGTATCGGCCTTGTCGCGCGACAAGGGCTGCTTGCGCCAGTTGGCGTGCAGGCCGGCCAGCGGGGAAGGCGCTTCCCGTTTCATGGTCTGCTTCATGGTTCGTATAGCGCCAGCGCGCGCAGGCAGTCCAGCCGATGCGCCTGGCCGGTCCTGGCCGGGTAGCTGAGGCTTCCCAGCCGGAATGCATACGGCAGCGCGGTGGCGTCCGCGTCCAGCACCCAGCGTGTCATGCGCGATAACTTCAGCTCTGTATCCATGCTCCGCGGCAGGCGGTTAAAGTCCAGCGTCAAATCGCTGGCGGAGCCGCCGGCAAATTCCTTGGTGATCAGCGGGCCGCCGGATTCTGCGCCCAGCCTGGCGATGTGCTTCCACGCCAGGTGCTTGATGGCATCGCCGCTCTGGTAGGCCCTGACGCCGGAAAAGTCCTCATTGCCCGCGTGGCCCTGGCCGTCGGCCTGGCTGCTGCCGGCATACGGCAGCGGCGGCGCTTGCGGTTCCGGCTGCGGATATACCAGCGCCTGCGCATCCGGCAGCCAGGTGCTCCAGGCGCGCAGCAGGCCTAAAGGAAACCAGGTCTGCAAGCGTACCCGCGGTATCGGCAGCCAGCCCCGTTGCAGGGTTTGTGCGCTCAACTGCACGCTGGTACGGCTATTCGGCGCGATATCGACCGCTTGCTCCTGGTGCCCGCTATCGGTAAAGTTTTTCCAGCCGGAGCCGCGCTGGCCGATAAATCCTATCCAGATCGCATACCGCTGGTGCTTGCGGCGGTTAATCAGGTGCAGCGTGAACTGCGCTTCTTCGCCGGCAAAGACCGGCGGCGCCGACCCTGCCTGCAGATGCAGGTAGGCCAGGTTGCGGAAGCTTAAAAAGGCGTTTACACAGGCGCAGGCCGCCAGCACGAACGTCAGCGCAAAGCCCAGGTTCAGGTTGTAGTTGGTGGCCGCAATGAACAGCACCAGCAACAGCAAGACAAACGCCATGCCGGCCTTGCCCGGCAACGTGAATACCCGGCGCTGCCTCAGGTAAACCTCACCGGCCTCCGGCTTATGTTCCAGGAAAACCAGTTGCCGAAATTTTTGCCGGAATGAAGCGAGCATCGTCTTTATACCGGCACCCGCAACATCAACTGCGCCAGCAGTTCGCTGCTGGCGCTGATTTTTCCACTGACCGCTTTCAGCGGACGCAGGCGATGGGCGACCACGGGGATCAATATTGCCTGCACGTCTTCAGGCAGCACGTGGTCGCGGCCTTCCAGCGCCGCCCAGGCGCGCGCCGCCTGCAACAGCGCGATGGCCGCGCGCGGGCTCATGCCTTCGGCAAACAAATCGCCCTGGCGGGTAGCGTGGGCCAGCGCCTGTACGTAGTCGATCAGCGATGCTGCGGTATGGATTTGCTTCAAGGCCTGCTGCGCTTCCAGCAACTGGCTGGGCAGCATCGCCGTCGGCAGCGCATTCAGCAGGCTGCGCCTGTCTTCGCCGAGCAACAGCGCGCGCTCGGCCGCCGCATCGGGATAGCCGAGCGACAGGCACATCAGGAAACGATCCAGCTGCGACTCCGGCAGCGCAAACGTGCCCACCTGGTAGCTGGGGTTTTGCGTCGCGATGACAAAAAAGGGATGCGGCAGCGCGCGTGTCTGGCCCTCCGCCGTTACCTGCCTTTCTTCCATCGCCTCCAGCAGGGCCGATTGCGTCTTGGGTGTGGCGCGATTGATTTCATCGGCCAGCAAGACCTGGGTAAACACCGGGCCGGGATGAAATACAAATTGATTCTTTTCGCGATCGAAGATGGAGATGCCCGCCACGTCGGCCGGCAAGAGGTCGCTGGTAAATTGCAGGCGGTTGAACTTCAGGCCCAGCGAGATCGCCAGCGCATGCGCCAGCGTGGTCTTGCCTACGCCCGGCACGTCTTCTATCAACAGATGCCCGCCGGCCAGCAGGCAGACCAGGGATTGGCGTATTTGCAAATCTTTGCCGATGATGATCTGCCCTACTTGCTTGGCGACAGCGTGCACTTTGGAGAACATGGATTTGCCTTCAGGACATTAACCCGGCTAGTGTAAACCGATTCCGGGCATTTTTTCTGCGCAGGCGGCGGTGATTTGGCGGCGATTTGCAAAAAAGCGCGATTCGGTTGAAACTACAGTATCTGCCCTCATTTGATATAGCGATGGGCGGGCGGATAGTTCGTGCGCGCGGCAAAAAGCCGGCATGAGACCGACGAACTTCACCATAACCAGCAGAACGATATAACAATGACGACTGCGTTTTATACCCACGCCGATTGCAAGCGCCACGAGATGGGGTCGTGGCATCCCGAATGCCCGGCGCGCCTGCAGGCGATAGAAGATCAACTGATCGCCAGCCGCATCGACAGTTTGCTGGATTACCGCGAGGCGCCGCTGGCGGCTGAGGCCGAGCTGGCCAGGGTGCACAGTGCCGACGCGATCTATCGCATCCGCGAGAATTGCCCGACCGACAGTTCGGAAACTGCCTATTTCCCGCTGGACGCCGATACCAGCCTGAACGCGTATACCTGGCGCGCCGCGTTGCGCGCGGCAGGGGCAGCGGTTGCCGCAACCGATGCGGTCATCGCCGGTGAGCTGGACACTGCATTCTGCTCCATCCGTCCGCCGGGCCACCATGCGACGCCGACCGAGGCGATGGGCTTCTGCATGTTTAATAACGTCGCGATCGCCGCCAGGCATGCGATGGAAGTACACGGCCTGAAAAAGGTCGCCATCGTCGATTTTGATGTCCACCACGGCAATGGCACCGAAGCCGCATTCAGCGGCGACCCTCGGGTCTTGATGGTGAGCTTTTTCCAGCACCCGTTTTATCCGTATTCCGGCACCGGCCATCCGGCTGCGAATATGGTCAACGTGCCGGTGCCGGCCCATAGCTATGGCAACGTGGTGCGCCAGCTGGTGTTGGACAAATGGCTGCCCGCCCTGCATGAGCACCAGCCGGAAATGATCTTCATCTCCGCCGGTTTCGACGCGCATCGGGAAGACGATATGGGGCAGATGGGATTGGTGGAGGCCGATTACGCGTGGATCACGCAGAAGGTCATGGAGATCGCCAAGGCCTATGCAAAGGGACGCATCGTCAGCTGCCTGGAAGGCGGCTATAACCTGTCGGCGCTGGGGCGCAGCGTGGTGGCGCACATCAAGGTGCTGGCGGAGCTAGAGTAAGAGTACTTGCCGAAGTATTAAAATTTAGTCCACGAAAGTCACGAAAAACACGAACGAACAGAAAAACCGCAATAGACTCGTTCGTCAGATTAAAGTTGCTCAGTTGACAAACATAGTTTCTTTTTCGTGCTTTTAGTGTTTTTCGTGGGCAAAATAAAAGAATTTAAGCTTTTTACTATCATTTTTACATGAGTTCACGCAAAACAAATCGGCATGAGCGGCACAAGTCCGTAAAATAGCGCTTTGTTTAGTAAAGAGAAGAACTTAGCATGTCGATACAATGGTTCCCAGGCCACATGAACGCCGCCCGCAAGAAGGCGGCGGAAACCATGGAAAGCACCGATCTGGTGATAGAAGTGCTGGATGCCCGCATTCCGCAAGCCAGCTGCAATCCCATGGTGGAGCAGTTGCGCATTTTTCGCCAGCGCCCCTGCCTGAAAATCCTGAACAAGAGCGATCTGGCCGATCCGGTTGCCACCAAGGCCTGGATCGATTTCTACAATAGCCAGAAGGGCGTGCGCGCGGTCGCGCTGAGCTGCAAGAAACCGTCCGATGTGGCGAAAATCCCCGGCCTGGCGCTGGAGCAGGCGCCGCATCGCGGCGTGCCGACCAAGCCTTTGCGCATGATGATCATGGGCATACCCAACGTCGGCAAATCGACGCTGATGAATGCGCTGCTGAAAAAGCGCGTCGCCAATGTCGGCGACGAACCGGCGGTGACCAAGGTGCAGCAGCGCCTGTACCTGGGCAAAAACATGATCCTGACCGACACGCCCGGCATGCTATGGCCCAAGATCCAGCATCCTACCGACGGCCTGATGCTGGCCGCCAGCCATGCGGTCGGCGTGAACGCGCTGATCGAAGAAGAGGTCGCGACCTTCCTGGCCGAGCAATTGCTGGCCTTGTATCCACAATACCTGACGGCCCGCTACGGCATCAAGACCGAGGGCATCGATGCGGTCAGCGTGATAGAAGGGGTGGCGCAGAAGCGTGCCTACAAGCTGAAAGGCGGCGACTGGGATTTTGAGAAGGCCGCACATACGCTGTTGCTGGATTATCGCAGCGGAGCGCTGGGACGCGTCAGCCTGGAGACGCCGCAGAGCCGGGAGATTTTGCTGGCGAACTATGTGCCGCCGGTGTTGCTGGGGCAGGGGAAGACTACGGATGTTTCAGTTGGCGAGCAGGGGGATTTAGATCCGCTGGATAAGCAGTAAATTGCAGATATGTTGAAATTGCTGGCCGGGGGTAGCCCGGCGGCTACTCACTTTTTCTTGCTTCGCCACCTAGGCGGCCCCAAGAAAAAGTAAGCAAAAAGAAGGCGACCGCAGACTTGCCCTTCGGGTGATGGCGCGAAGCGCCATCACATTTTATGCGTTACAAAAAATGGGAAACAGACGAAACTCGCCTTCGGCTCAGACAGCGTCTGTTTCTGTTCCATTTTCTGTAACGCACAAAATGCTTCGTCCCCAGCGGATTAACTTCAACAGCAGCGGCAACGTCAAAAACAACCCCAACGTCAAAATCAGGCCACCGCTATGGTTGGCCGAACTCTCAAAAGTACGGAGGCAATATGGATCAGCCCTATGTATTACGCTCTGACGATGGCGGCGTCGCAACGCTGACGCTGAATCGCGGTGAGCGTTTTAATCCTCTTTCTGAAGAAATGCTGGGCGAATTGCTCGCCGCATTCAAGAACATTGCGCAGGACGATACGGTGCGCGTGGTGGTGCTGGCTGCCGCCGGCAAGGCGTTTTGCGCCGGGCATGATTTGAAGCAGATGCTGCAGACGCCGGATGCGGGCTATTACAATAAGCTATTCCAGCAATGCAGCAAGCTGATGCTGCTGATACAGCAGATGCCGCAGCCGGTGATTGCGCGGGTACAGGGGCTGGCGACGGCTGCCGGGTGCCAGCTGGTGGCGATGTGCGACTTGGCGGTGGCGGCTTCTGAAGCCCGCTTTGCGGTATCCGGCGTGAATGTCGGCCTGTTTTGCGCCACCCCGGCGGTGGCCTTGTCGCGCAATGTGTCGCGCAAGCAGGCGATGGAAATGCTGCTGACCGGCGACTTCATCGACGCCCAGACCGCCTTGCAGCGCGGCCTGGTGAACCGCGTTGCGACGATGGACCGGCTGGATGCCGAAATTGCACAGCTGACGGCCAGCATCCTGGCCAAACCGGCGGTGGCGATCGGCATGGGCAAGCAGCTGTTTTACAAGCAGTTGGAAATGGGAATTGACGCCGCCTATCAGCTGGCCGGTCAAACCATGGCCTGCAATATGATGGACGATGCGGCGCAGGAAGGGGTGCAGGCTTTTATTGAAAAGCGTGCACCAGCGTGGAAAGCCGATTGACACTAGCATAAGCTTGGCCGGGCAGTCCGGTAGGTTGGGCTGGTGAAGCGCAAGCCCAGCCTGCCGAACTGTCGCACCATGCCGGACTATTCCTCGCTACGTTGATTCGCTCGCACGAGAAGTCCAGGTCCGTTGCTAGTCAACGCCATTACGGCCGCCAGCAAGAGAATCACGCCAGCGCCGAGGCAACCTACAGGATCACTGGCGCCGCCGGCAGCGAAATGAGGGTATACGGCGGCCAAAATAATCAGTGCTGATCCCGTCAGGTAGTGACCACGGAACGAAAATAAGTGGGCGAGCGGGATAAAATGCAGCCCGATGACAAAAATGGCAAGTGGGATAACCCATTCAGATAAATGCATATTTGCCAGCACATTCCCCAGCACCAGGATGAGAATCCATTGGCCCGCGTTCACAAAATGAAAGATGCGGTCATTGCGTTTTTTTTCAGGCGTTTCTTCAATCATTGGTACACCGCGCCGCATTTGGCGTGAGCGAAAAAGAGCCAATGCGCCCAACGCCGTTGCAATGGAAACGACGATCGCCAGAACTACTGGATTGCCGGCCATCGCGCGATGCGTCCACAGGACAAGCCACGCGCCTCCGAATATGGAAAAGAACATCGCCCCCACCGCTCTGTCTGATTGTGCAATGCGCATTGCGATATCAGATTTAACATGAGTCATAAACTTGGACCTTTTTTAAATTAATAAGTGGCCGCTTCTGGCCGGCGCCAGCCTGTTGTTTAGAGAAAAGACGAACAACCTAAACGACACGTTGCAGTGACTGCGCGTTGTAAGTTACGACAAACAATTTTGCTTCCTGTAGCGTATCTGGGTAGTCAATTTTGTAATGGCCACTATCTTCGCGAAGTTCATACACTGACTGAAACAGGAATCCATGCGAGACGAGGAACTGCACTTTCTTCCACTGTTCAATATCAGTGAGCTTTGGAGCTGAGAACTTCCTGCTCAACATTACGGTTTGGCCACCACATTGTGGGCAAAGTCTAGACTCAAGACTTCGCGGCTTTTTATACGACTTCCGGCAGGAAAAGCACACGTGCGGAAAGAGATATCTTTGAACGTGCTTTTCCTTCAAAAAATATGTGTGATTCCTAAATGTGGCCATGAGTAGGTCTGCCGTCTAACGTCAATTGGAATCTATCAAGTTGAATTATCAGATGACTATGCTATCACACGATAGCTGTCAAATCGACATCGAATTGAGCCCAGGTATCACTGACCGCTTCTGGCCGATTTGCACTCCGCGTGAAAAAATCAAAGAGTGTTTCCGCTGCGAAGCAGAACGGTAGGTTGGGCTAACGCTTCACCAGCCCAACATTCATAGCAACCCCCAAAATCTGCCTATCCTCTCGCGTCAAAAAATATGCCCACTCGTTGGTCACATCTGACACGTCTGTAAAATTAATACGCCGCACCGAGAGAGAGTTTTTTCCACGAGATCGCCACTCCTATATCTACCTGGTCTCACCGAATGTTGGGCTGGTGAAGCGTTAGCCCAACCTACCGTGCTAGCGGATGGGAAAATCTGGAGCCAGTTCCTTGCTGACGAGTTCTTGAACCGATTTCGGAATCCGAAAAGTAATTCCGCGCTTTTCCGCATGCCATTCAAGCCCTCTATACTCAAAGGACCATAATTCAACGTTATAGCCATATCCGCCGTGCTCGATTGCCACCAAAACGCAGTTTGAGCTGATCGCACCGAAACCCAATCGGCGCATCGGTAGCTCGGAATCTACAATATCTGTCGCATTGAATTTGTTTCCTCTATTGGCGATTCCTTCGAGTCCGCGCTGATTCGCACCGAGCAAGTTGGAGACGGCGGCGGGAAGTTTTTCTATCGAAGCTAGCTCGACTAACGGCGTACATTCAAATTGGTTCGAAGCGTAAATTAGCTCCGTTCTACACAACGCGAGAGAAAGAAACATCGTCAAGATAGCGGGGGTTTTCATGTTATGGAATATCGAATTGTGCAGCTAAAAATCGAACCATGCTTTGACGCCCTGTATACCCGCTCTTGGTCGACTATGTATAAAAACCATTTTCCTCATCGCCGTCCGCTCTTGGCATCTCAACCGCACAGTTTTTCGAGACATTCGTCAATTCAGTTATTTGTAATAGCTGAATCAGACTGATAGCAATATAACATTTTTTCGTGGAATTCAATTAGAATCATTTCTACCCTCGTTTGGTCTGTCGTGACGAACTCGTGCGGCCAACCGGCCCGCTCACCTCTTTAAGGAAATTCAATGCCCACACGAACAATGGTTGCTACCGCGATAGCTGTGCAATGTTGCAGTGTTTTCGCAGCGGGGTTGATTGCGAATGAGGATGCCTCACGGCCTACACAGGGACAACCGACAACCGCAGGTGCGTTATGTCAGTCCATCGGTCCGCAATCGTCGGAGCAGACGCCGGTCGATTTATATAAGTCGCTTACCGCGTGTATCAACAAAGGCGACTATGAGACGGCCGTGGAGAATTTCGGGCTGGCGGGAGCCTACGGAAAATTTGATTCAATGAGGGTCACAGACCAATCTGCGCATCAGGTGATTGCCGTTCTTCGACAGGCAGCTCTAATGTCAGCTATCCCAGCAAATAGAGCCGAGTTCCAGAAGCTGGCAGGCGCCACCTATGACGACAAGAGCCGACACGCTTCGCTTTGTAGCCGAGTTGCGGCTAGCGGCCCTCCGTCATATTTTCCAAAGTACATGCTTTTGCATGGATTAGACGCGGTGCCAGGTTCGAATTCTTCAGGGGGTGGAATGGTACCCTCATTTGACCAGACCTTGGCTTGGCGGAAAGCCCTATCTGCATACCTCAATTGCGAGTGAGAGTTCGGTCGGTATGATCTTACCCGCTATGTCGCGTCAATGGCCCCTATACGAATGCTCATCGAATGACTGTAATTGGCTGCGGGCGGTTACCCTGAAGCCGTCAGACCATAAATAAAGGAGTTCTGTCGTTCCCGCGCAGGCGGGAACCTAGTGTCGTTCGACGAAAGTCACTGGGTTCCCCTGTGTCCCTGTAGGGAAGGAGTCTTTCCTTGCAGGGCAAGACCGTTCCGCAGGGTGCAAGCAGCACACTGGCTTACAAGCCAGTGTGCTGCTGCTTGCAACCCCTGCTACACCGCCTGCGCGGGAACGACAGGTTTGGGGGATTTGGTTTTTAACTGAACGGCATTAGTTGTAGGGCCGGCGCAGCTAATTAGTCGCTGGTTTGGCCGCCTAGCCGTTGATGACCTTGCGCGCAAAGGTCTCCAGCAAGTCCATCAGGGAATCGGCGGCCCTGCTGGCCTGTTCTTCGTTGCCCTTGGCGATCGCCTTGGCTAGCAGCATATGGCAGCGCGCGCCTTCTTCTACATCGCCTTCATGTTGGTAGGCATACCAGAAGCGGCGGCACTTGATGATCAGCGGCGTCACCGCCTTTACTGCAGAGGGGTTGCGGCAGGCGTCGTGGATCACATGGTCCAGCGCCTGGTCCGCGTCCATGTAGACCCCCAGGTCGCCCTGTTTGGCGGCAACCACCATCTTGTCGGCGCTGGCCTGGATGTCTTCCCTTTGCTGCGGCGACGCGCGCCTGGCCGCGCTGGTGGCGATCAGGCGTTCTATCACCCGACGGGTTTCTATCAGCGTCATGTGCTCGGCGGCTTCTATGTCGCTGATGATCAGGCCGCGCCTCGGCAATTGCACGATCAGGCCGTTGGACGACATCCGCATCAGCGCTTCCCGCAAAGGCGTGCGTCCCAGGCCGGTGACGTCGACCAGTTCGGATTCTACGACCGGCGATCCTGGCTTTAATTGCAGCGTGACTATCATGCTTTCTATCGCGTCATAGGCGACGTCGGCAGCGCGCAGTTTGGAGGCGGCAGGTTTGAGTGGGGTATCTAGCATCGTTATCCAGGTTCTGTATTTTGTACGGATTTTACCGGTATCTTGACAAATTTTAACTTGGAATTAACTGCTTTTAAAAATTTAATAAGAATTTTGCATTAGGTAAGGGACAGATTGCCGTCGATTATTTAGTGCTTTTAAATAGGCTCCATTGGAACGGATATAAGCGCGGGCATGCGCAGGCGCACGCCCGATTGTCGGCACGTGCTAGTAAAAAGATGACAGGTCCGGACGTGTAGCCAAAGCCTTGTGCACGATCGCCGTAACGCGTTCACGCTCGGCGCCGATCAGCGGCTGGCGCGGGCGGCGCACGTTTTCATTGCCGACGCCCACCAGGGTTTCCACCAGCTTCAGGTTTTGCACCAGCTTGGCGGAAACATCCAGATGCAGCAAGGGCATGAACCATTGGTACAGTTTGCGCGCTTCCTCATAGCGTCCGGCTTGCATCAGTTGATACAAAGCGACGGTTTCTTTGGGGAAGGCTACCACCAGGCCCGCCAGCAGGCCGTCGGCGCCGACTGCCAGGCCTTCAAACGACAAGTCATCCACGCCCATAAAAAGTTGGTAACGATCGCCCAAGGCATTGCGCAGGTCGGTGATGCGGCGGATATTGTCACTGGATTCCTTGATGGCGACCAGCCATTCGCAATCCGCCAGGTCCTGGAAATCCTCCGGCGTCAGGTCCACCTTATAGCTGACCGGATTGTTGTACACCATGATGGGCAGCTGGGCCGCTTTGGCGATGGCCCGCAAGTTGTCCTTGGCTTCGCGCGCGTCCGCCGCATACAACACCGAGGGCATCACCATCAAGCCCTGCACACCCATGTCGGCAGCCCGCTCCACAAAGCGTAGCGCGTTGGTGGTGCGGGTTTCCGACACATTGACCAGCACCGGCACGCGCTTGTCGGCCACGTCCAGCGCGATCTTGGTGACTTCCAGTTTTTCATCAAAGGACAGTGTGCTCGCTTCTCCCAGCGATCCGCAGGTGACCAGGCCATGCACTCCGCCGTCAATCTGAAAAGCGTAATGCTTCTCCATTTCTGCGTGATCCAGGTCTTCGTTCGGCTTGAACTTGGTGGTCACTGCCGGGAACACTCCGCGCCATTTGTTTGCTGTCATGCTATTTCTCCTTGGATGAAATTATCGCTACAAATGATGCTAATGCTCTTTAAATATATTTGCAATATATTTAAAGAGCCATTTCATGGACCTGTTGCGTATCTATCGCAACACATCAAAAGTTAATCAATGTAAAGTCTGTTGCAATTTACTTAATTAATTGCTAGTGTCGGTCATTGCCGCTTGAGAAGCTGGAGACGCTTCTCGAGCTAGCCCTGGCATTTCAGATTTCAAACTCAGCCGTATGAATAACAATCCTAAAAATTTAGCCACCATTGAGCGCGACATCCTTGCCGAACGCATCGCCAACGTCTTTTTTACCGAGCCCCTGTTTGATGCCTTGCCGGACGTGGTGTTCTTCGTCAAGGATCTGGACGGCCGCTATGTAGTGCTGAACCAGACACTGGCCACGCGCTGCGGCTACAAAGACAAGGCAGAACTGCTGGGGTGCACCGCCAGCGAGGTCTTCCCGGCGGCGCTGGCCAGCACCTATGACGAGCAGGATCAATTGGTCTTGCGCGGCGTCCAGGAGTTTCACGACCAGCTGGAGTTGCATTTGTATCCGGACCACGATCCCGGCTGGTGCCTGACCAAAAAAATAGCGCTGCGCGACGAGAATAAAAATATCATCGGCCTGGCCGGCATTTCGCGCGACCTGGCGATGCCGGACCAGCGGCATCCGGTGTATCACAAGATTGCGGCGGCAGTCAGGCACCTGCATACGCACTACGAACAGAACGTACAAATGGCCGATCTGGAACAGATCACCGGCTTGTCCGTGGCGCAGATCGAACGGTATTTCCAAAAAATATTTTCGCTGACGCCAAGACAGATGACGACCAAGATACGGCTGGATGCGGCTTCGGTGATGCTGGCGGACCTCCGCAAGAGCATTACAGAGGTCGCGGCGGCCTGCGGCTACCAGGACCATAGCGCATTCTCGCGCGTGTTCAAGTCCACGGTCGGCGTGACGCCGCGCGAGTACCGGGAAGTGCTGGCCAGGACGCGCGATCCCGCAGATTAACGCTTAACGAAGAGGTAAAATAGCCACAAAGGGCTGACGCGGTCAGCCCGTTCCCGTGGAAGCCTCGCCTTGCCTTTTACCTTATCCCATCCGGCTGCTGTCATCCCCTTGCATAAATTGCTGGGGCGGAGAGTATCCATCTCCGCGATGATCATAGGCAGCATGGCGCCCGATTTTGCTTATTTCCTGCCCGGTATCCACGGCTTGATGACGCATAGCCTGAACGGCATCCTGATTTTTTGCCTGCCCGCCGGGTTGTTGACGTATTTTATTTTTCACTTGCTGATCAAACGCCCGGCCAGCTTGCTGTTGCCCAAGCCGATGCTGTCGCGCTTGCATCACCGTGTTTTCGAGGCGTCGGCGCTGCCGCCGACCTCTATCTGGGTATTGGCCTGGTCCGTGATGCTGGGCGCCGCGACCCACATCGCCTGGGATGCGCTGACGCACAGGAACTCAGCGGTGGTGAACCACTTTGAATTGCTGCGCACCCTTATCTACAGTACCGACGGCTATAAGCTGTACGTATATAAGTTGCTGCAGCACCTGAGCACGGCGTTCGGCTTGCTGGTGCTGGCGTGGTGGATCAAAGCATGGCTGAACACCACATCGGCGCAATCCGAGGGATGCGGATCGGAGGATGCCGGTGACGTGGAACTGGCGCCCAAGGTGAAGCTCTCCATCGCCGGCGGGATCATTGCCGTGAGTGCTTTTTGCGGCGCTGCCGCCGGCTTCATGCAGTTCGGCGTATCGCTGGAGCGCTGGCTGTTCCATGTCGTGGTCGCCGGCCTGAGCGGCTTTGTGCTGGCTTCGCTGCTCTACTGTCTTGCATGGTGGGCCTTGGCCGGCAGGCGGCAGCGCAATGCCTGAAGTGCGCGCTGACCAATCAACACGCCAGGAGCTCTAATGCCGTTCAGTTAAGCATCAATTCTCTAGTTTGTCGTCCCTGCGCAGGTGGTAAAGCAGGGGATTTGATTCTTAACTGAACGGCCTTACGTCATAGAGGGGAATCTTATGCCAGCGGGACAGAAACCAGTGATCCATGAAGTCATCGCCTATCTGCGCGTCAGGCGTGCGCCGGAGGCGATCGGTTTTTACCAGAAAGTATTCGGCGCAAAAGAGTTATTTCGCCTGAGCGAGCCCTCCGGTCGTGTCGGCCATGCCGAGCTGGAAATCGGCGGCGTCAAATTGATGCTGTCGGACGAATATCCGGAGCATGATAATCCGAGCCCCGAATCTCTGGGCGGGACGACGATGGCGATGTATCTGCAGGTGGATGATGTCGATCAATTGATGGCGGATGCAGTCGCTGCAGGGGCCAGTATCATCGACCCGGCGGCAGACCAATTCTATGGCGAGCGCAGCGGCAAGATACGCGACCCCTTCGGGCATCAATGGAAGTTCAGCCAGACCATCGAACAGGTGTCGATAGAGGAAATGCAAAGCCGGCTTGAGGCGATATCCAAATCGGCCTAGGCAGATGAGCCGTTACAACAATTTATTTGAGGTCGTATGAACGAAGCTGCATGGATGCCGATAGCGGAAAAGGAAATCGGCGTGGCGCGCTTTCCGGTCGGGCAGAGTAATCCGCGCATTACCCAATATCACGAAAACACCAATATCCAGGGTTATGACGACAAGGTTTCATGGTGCTCTTCGTTTGCCAACTGGTGCATGCGGCAAGCCGGGTTGGCCGGCACAGGCTCGGCGCTGGCGCGTTCCTGGCTGGAGTGGGGCGTGGCGCTGGATGAGCCGCGGCCGGGCTGCGTGGTGATCGTGACGCGCGACGATCCGAAGAGCTGGAAAGGGCACGTGGGCTTCTACCTGCGCAGCGACGGAGAATTTGTCTACCTGCTGGGCGGCAACCAGCTGGACCAGGTGCGGGAGCATTTCTACCCGCTGGATGGAGTGCTGGGATATCGCTGGCCGGCTGAAGCCGCCGCTGCAACCAGCCTGTAGCCTGTACCCCTATTCAGACAACAAACTCTCCACCCGGGTGGGCGACAGCGGCAGGCGCGCCTCGTCTCTCTTCCAGCCAAACAACGACTCGGTGGCCGCGCCGCATATCCTGCCCTGGCAGGCGCCCATGCCGCAGCGCGTATGCAGTTTGGCGCTGCGCCAATCCGCGTAGCCCAGCAGTTGCGCGTGGCTGACGTCTTCGCAGCGGCACACCAGCGTATCCGGCTGGCATAGTCCCAGCAGTTCTGCGCGCAGCTCGAACCCTTTTTCCAGATGCCGCGCGAAGGCCTGCCATTGCTTGCGCTGCCGCAGAAATTGCCCGGCTTGGCGATGCTGGCCCACCGCCGCATGGCCGGCAATATACCCTTCCGCCAGCGCCAGATCGACGCCGCCTATGCCGGTGCCTTCACCGGCACAATACACATGGCCGATGCCGGTGTGCTGCCATTCATCCACCCGCACCACGCCGCCTTCTATCCGGCAACCGATCGCCGAAGCGAGTTCGGCATTCGGCAACAGGCCGTATCCGCAGGCCAGATAGTCGCAATGGATGCTTTGCTCCTCGCCGTCTATCGAAGCGCTTACCTGGGTCAGTTGCATATCGCCTTGCGCGGCACGGACATAGCTATTGCTGCTGTAGCGCACCCCCTTTAGCTTGCGCCATAGACGCGCGGCTTGCAGTAATTTGTCGGGCGTGGCCAGCAACGCCAGCGCAAAGCGTGACAGCCGGCCCGGCGTCGCCTGCTCCAGGATATGGCTGACGTTGGCGCCGCGCTCCGTCAGGCTGGCGGCGACCGCCAGCAGCAAGGGGCCGGAGCCGGCGACGACGATGCGCTTGCCGGCAACAGGAAAGTCGCCTTTGCTCAAGGCTTGCAGGCCCCCGGCGCCCATGACTCCCGGCAAGGTCCAGCCGGGGAAGGGCAGCAGCCGCTCGCGCGCGCCGGTCGCCAGTATCAATTTGTCGCAGCGCAAGAGCATGGCGGCGCCGGCGGTTTCCGCCAGCAGTTTTCCGGCCTCGGCATGCACTACCCGGGTTTGCAGATGAAGGCTGACGTTGTCGGCTGCGGCAAGATGCCGCACCAGGTCCCTGGCACGCAGGTCCCGGCTGGCCTTGGCGCCGCCGCGCCAGATTTGCCCGCCCGCATGCGGATTGTCGTCCACGATGGCCACGCTGGCGCCGGAAGAAGCGGCGCTCTGCGCGGCAGCCAGGCCGGCCGGCCCAGCGCCGACGATCAGCACGTCATACGCCAAAGCCTTCATGCGCGGCCCCCGGTCAGAATCTGCATGCCGGCCTCGCACACGGTCTGGCACGCGAGCCGGTGCGGCCGGCCGTCGATCGTGACGCGGCACTCCTGGCACACGCCCATGCCGCACAGGGGCGCACGGGAAGCGCCGTTAACCGCTATGCGGGTGGTCAAACCGATGTTGATGGCGATCGCCGCGGCGACCGTGATCCCGGCCTCCACATGGAAGCTTTGATCGTTGATGAACAGGGCGACGGTGTCAGGCATATGTCAACACGTCCTAGGCTCGCGTCAATAAGCGGGATGGCAGGTAAGGCGTCGCTGCTATCGCAGCCGCGCTGCCGCTGATCTGGGCTGCCAACAGCTCCGCCGTCGCCAGCGAGGTAGTGATGCCCAGGCCCTCGTGGCCGACCGCCAGCCAGATATTCTCGCGCACCGGATGCGGGCCTATCAGCGGCAGGCCGTCCGGCGTTGCGGCACGCAAGCCGGTCCAGCTTCTCAGTACATTGAGTTGGGCAAGTTGCGGGACGAAACCGGCGGCATGCGCGAGCATCTTGCGCAGCATGGCGATTTCCACAGTTTTATCGGCAGTATCGAACTGGCGCGACGAACCTATCAGGATCTGCCCGGTGGGCCTGGGTTGTAAATTAAACGCCACCGAGTCGCCTTCGCTGGCGTGGGCGCTCTTGATGTAGCCGAGCTCGACCAGCTGGTGCCGGATGAAGCCGGGGTAGCGATCGGTGATCAGCAGATGCCCCTTCTTTGCGCGCAACGGCAAGTCCGGCAGCAGCGTGGCGGCGGCCAGGCCATTGGCGACTACTACCTTGCCGGCATGCAGTTGGCGGCCATCGCTGCAGAGCACGCCATTGCCGGTAATACCTGAGACCTGAGCTTGCACCAGCCTGGCGCCTGCGGCCACAGCCTGGTCCAGCAATAGTTGCGCGCTTTTGGGCGGATAGACGAGCGCGTCGCCGGCAACCAGCAAGCCGCCGGCCAGCCCCCGGCGCAATGCCGGCTCGGCCTGGTGCACGGCCTGCTCGTCCAGCAGCTCGCAAGCGACGCCGTGCGCGTTCAATACCGAATGTTTGATCCTGGCGGCCGCCATCTCTTCTTCATCGGCGGCTATCCACAGCGTGCCGCAGCGGCTGTACTCATGCCGCGCTTCCTGCCCCTGCACCAGCGCGCGCCACAATTGCAGCGAGCGTTGCGTCAGCGCCAGTTCGGCAGGATTGTCGTCCATCACTACCAGATGCCCCATGCCGGCCGCAGTGGCGCCGCCGCCTGTGGTGGATGCTTCGATCACGGTGACCCGCATGCCCTGCGCAGACAGCGCGGCGGCGCAGGCGCAGCCTATGATGCCGGCGCCGATGACGATGACGTCGGCTGTCATGGGGAGCGCCAAGTCAGCATATGAAATTCAGCGTATGCCCCAGACGAAAGGGTCGCGCTCGTCCAGCAGCAGATCGGCTTCTGCGTTCACGAAGGCCGTGCCGCGTATGCTGGGCAGCACCTTGTCGCCGTCATGTCGGTAGCTGCCTTCAAACACGCTGCCTATGATGCTCTCTTGCCGCCAGATTTCGCCCGCCGCCAGTTTGCCGTCGGCGGCCAGGCAGGCCAGCTTGGCGCTGGTGCCGGTGCCGCAGGGCGACCTGTCGTAGGCTTTGCCGGGGCAGAGCACGAAATTCTGGCTGTGGTTGTGCGGCGATTGCGCGTCGGCGAATAATTCTATGTGATCGATGAGCGCGCCTTGGTCGCCGGTGATGCCGGCGGCTTCCAGCGCCTGCCGCACACGCCAGCTGAAATCGGTCAGCGCATCGATATTGTGCAAACCCAGGTCTTGCCCATGATCTGCCACCAGGAAGAACCAGTTGCCGCCCCAGGCGATATCGCCGCTTACCTGGCCGTGCCCCGGCACGTCAATAGCGACATCCTTGCGGTAGCGGTAGGCCGGGACATTGTGCACGGTCACGCTCCGATCGGCATGCAGTTCCACCTCGACGATGCCGACCGGGGTCTCCACGCGATGGCTGCCGGTGGCAATTTTTCCCTGGTGGGCCAGGCTGGCGATAAAGCCTATCATGCCGTGCCCGCACATGCCCAGGTAGCCGACGTTGTTGAAAAAGATCACCGCCGCCGCGCAGGACTTGTCGTAAGGCGCGCAAGCCAGCGCGCCGACGACCACATCCGAACCGCGCGGCTCGCACACGCTGGCAGTGCGGTAACGGTCGAACTCCGCCTTGAACCTGGCCAGGCGCTCCGGCAAGGGGCCGTCACCCAGATCCGGGCCGCCGGCTACGATCAGGCGGGTAGGCTCGCCGCCCGTATGGGAATCGATAATGGAGATTTTTTTCATGCTGCCATCTTAGAAAAGTGCGGGACCCCTGTCTTGACAGGCCGGCCCATGTTTTGCGACGAAATCGGCATAGTGCTATATGTTTTGCTAAGCATAGGCCTGAATTGTGGCGCCGGCACCGGCGCCTGTGCGCTCAATCCGGCTTGCCGGTATTCGCAAAATTTTTCAGCCGGCCCAGCTGCTCCGCCAGCATGCCGTCGGCGGCCGGCGCCATGTTGTCAAAGCCGCCCTGCATATAGCCGCCTAGGCTATAGGTCATCAGCATTTTGCTGGCAGGCTTATCGGATGGCGCGCCCAGGATCGCGGTAATCTGCCAGGTCATGCTGCCGGCCAGGCCGGAGCCCTGCATCGGGCCCAACGCCCCCGTCATGCGCAACACTTTGCCCGGCATCGCATAGACAACGGCCAGGTGCTGCACGCCGCCGCCATTCGGCAGTTGCTCGCAAAAACAGCCGCCCGGCCTGGCGTCGATGGACAGGTTCTTCGCATTGCCGGAATAGGTGTGCGCGGAATTCCACCAGCTGCCGACATCGTTGACCAGGGCCCGGTATGCCTGCTCGGGCGTCAGGCTGACCGTGATTTCCTGCTTGATCAAAAAGCCTGAAGGACTGACGTTGACCACCTCAGCGGCGGAGTTGCCCGCCATCGCCGAAAGCAGAACCGCCCATGGGATGAAAACGATTTTCTTTGCGCAGGTCCTCATGGTCGGTGCTCCTTCTTTATCGGCAATGTCTACTTGCAACCCAGCAGATCGGCCAGCTCGGTCAGGCTGCGTGCATGGAAAGTATTGCGCGGGTCTGCAGAGACGTCCTTGTGCTTGCTGCCGTATTCCAGCGGACGTTCTATATAGGCGGTCTTCAGTCCGCAGGCGCGGGCGGCATCCAGGTCGCTTTGATGCGCAGCGACCAGCATCACCTGCTCCGGCGGTACGTCAAACACCTGGCTGACGCCAAGGTAGGTCGCCGGATCGGGCTTGTACGCCTTGAACACTTCCGCCGACAGGATGCAGTCCCACGGCAGGCCGGCGTTTTTTGCCATATTGCTGAGCAAGCCGATGTTGCCGTTGGATAGCGTGCAGATGGTGAAGCCAGCCTTCAGCCTGTGCAGGCCGTCAACCGAATCCGGCCATGGGGTCAGCCTGTGCCATACCTTGTTCAAATGCCGTTTTTGCTCTTCGTTCAGGTCCGTGAGCTTGAAATCGATCAGCATCTGGTCCAGGATCAGGCGATGCAGGTCGTCGATCAGGGTCCAGCCCAGCTCCCCCGACATCACTCTTTGCATTGCCGGCACATAGCCGGCGCGCCATGCCAGCGCAAATTGGTCGCCGTCCACCGGCAGGCGCATCGCGTCCACTTCTTTTGCGATGCTGCCGTGCCAGTCCACGACAGTGCCGAATATGTCAAAGGCCAGGATCTTGATGTCTTGGGATAGCTTGTCTGCCACGGAGTCTCCTTGTTGTGCTTTGCCTGATCAGGATAAATATTATTTTAAAACGATGATCCTTTTTCTTGCAGGAACGCGGTTTCCTCTGCGGTCGATGCGCGGCCCAGTATGCGGTTGCGATGCGGGAAGCGACCAAAGCGCCGGACGATCTCATGATGCCTCTTTGCAAAATCCACATAGCCGGCAAAGGTTTGTCCTGCTGGCCGGCGGCTGCCGGCGTTGGCCTCTGCCAGCTTTTCAAACAGCCGCACCGATTGCTGCTGGTCCGGCAGCGATTCCGAATGCTCCAGCGGCAGGTAGAAAAATACTCTCTGTATAGGCCGCAGCGGCAAATCCAGGCCGGCGGCGAGACCTTGTTTGCAGCAGGCGCGCGCCAAGCCGTCGAACGCGAAAGCCTGCGGCGTATCCCGGTACATATTGCGCGGAAACTGGTCGGTGAGCAAGATCAGCGCCAGCATGCCGGAGGGCGTTGCGGCCCAATCCTGCAAAGCACCGTTCGCGGCCTGGTGCGTATAACCGGCGAAGCGCTGCCGGATCAGGGCGTCCGTCTCGGGCTGCTTTTGCCACCATAGCTTGCCCTGCGCCTGTGCCGTCGCGGCGTCATCCGTATCGGTGCCGAACCAGAATGCCAGGATGCTATCTATCGTTTCCATGCTTGTTCCCGGAGTGTGAAGGGAAGTGAAATTTCAGCCGGCAGCGGCATCGCTGCCCGCGCTCGCGTAGCCGATATACCAAATCAATCCTGCCAGATTGACGACGACGGTCAGCCAGAACACGATTTGAAACGCCGTCTTTCTGTTTTTGTGATGCAGCATACTCTGCGCCAGCAACGCGCCCGGCCAGCCGCCGATCAGGCTGACCAGATGCAAGGTATTCTCGCTGATCCGCCAGCGATGGTGTTGCGCCGCCGATTTGTCGACGGCATACATGATCAGGCTGAGAACGCTGGCGACGGCGTAAGTCAAAGGTAGAAACCACGGCACTTCATTTTTCCTTGTGTCAGGGCGGCAGCGGATGCCTAGCTCAATTTTTTTCCGAGTTTCAGCATGTCGATAGTCTTCAATACTCTTTGCTGCCGGGTGGCGTCGCGTTTGGCATCCTCTATCCAGCGCACGTATTCTTTGCGAGGAGTGTAGGCCAGTTGCTGGAAGAATTTCTCCGCATCCGGGTGTTGCCTCAGCAGCGCCAGCAAATCCTCCGGCGGTGTTACGGTGCGTTCCTCCAGATCCTTTTCCAGCGTGATATTGACCTCGTCGCCGGCTTGCTTGCCCAGCTTCTCGCGGATTTCCTTCAAGATCAGCAGCAGGTGGCAAGCGCTGCCCATGCGCACCAGCGAGCCTCGATAGGCTATCCCGTCTATGCTGGCCTTGACCTTGACGCGCTTGCCGCCAAAGACCTGTTCCACGTCAAACGGGACGGCAACGAAGGCGCCGCCGCCATCTCCCTGTTGTATGCTCCCCCGAAAGCGATGTATTTTTTCTTCCGGCATCCTTGCTCCGTGTATTGCTATGCATGTCGATGCATAATTTACCATATCCTCCTCTTGCCAACATGCCCGATGCAGGCAGGGTAGGCGAGCCGGATGTCGCGGGCCAACAAATTTCTGCTTTTGCGGCTTTGCGGCTGGTCAGCTGAAGTATCATCCTTGCTTGGCGTGCTCCCCCCCCATATAAGAATGCTGCTCCTGTGAGTGAACCGACAATTACCGCCCGCAACCCCTACCGGCCCGAGCAAATCCGCGCGCGCCTGGGTATGGGCATTGGATTGTCGCTCCTGGTGCATGCTTTGATCTTGTCGCTGCAGTTCGGCATCCCTGGCCTGGCTTTGCCAGGGCTGGAACTGCCCTGGAACAAGCGTCATGCCCAGGCTCCTGAATTGACGGTGCAGATTGAAGACATGCCGGCACCGCCGCCGGCCGAGCCGCTTGCGGTTTCCCCGCCGGTTGATCTGCCGCCGCCCGCACCGATGACCGGGGGTTTTACCTTGGTGGCGCCCGTGAAACCGCCGGAACCGGTGGCGGTCGCACCGACGCCACCCAAACCGAAACCAGCCGCGGCGGTCAAAAAGGCCGGCAAACCTGGACGCCCGCCACCGCTGCCGCGAGAAGCGGAGACGGCCACCGCCCCGCCTCGCGTGATAACGCGCATTGACGACAGCGACGATAAATTTGTGGTGCCAGTCCCCAGCCTGGAAGAACCGGAAAAACCGGCGGCAGTGGCGCAGCTCAGCGAGCCACCGGTTGCGGATATCTCCGCCTCCAAACCGGCTGAAGACCTGAGCCTGCAAAAACAGGTGGCGGAAGCCGAAGCCAGACGCCTGCAGGAAGCGCAAGAGCGCAAGCTGGCCGACGAAGCGAAACGGCAAGCCGCCGCCCTTGCCGCCCAGAAGCAGGACGAACTGAAGCAGGCGCAGCGCGCGCAGGAAATGATCGCATTGGCGGCCAGCCAGCAGGAGAGCAATGCCAGGAGGCTGGCCCAGGAAAATGAAGCCAGGGAAAGGCAAAAGGCGGAACAACTGGCGCAAGAAGCCGTCAATCAGCAGGCCGCTGCGCTGGCATTGCAAAAACAGCAGGAGGCGCTGCAACAGCAGGCCAGGCAACTGGCCGAGGCAGACAAGGCACGCGAGCTGCTAAAGATGCAGCTCGCCAGGGAAGAGACCGCAAGAGCGCAGCAACTGGAAATCCAGCGCCGGGAAGAACTGAAGCGCCAGGAACAATTGCGGCTACAGGTGGTACAACTGGCGCAGCAGCAAGAGCGCGCGCTGAAGGAACGCCAGGCGATGGAATTGGAAGCGCGCAAACAGGCGGAAGAACTGGCCCGCCAGCAGGCCGCAGCCCAGGCCCGGCAAAAGCAGCTGGACGAACTTGCCGCCAGACAAAGGGCCGATGAGCTGGCCGCGCGCCAGCAAGCGGAAGCCGCGAGCGCTGCGGCGCAGCAGCGTGAACGGGATCTGGCGGCGCAGGCCGGCGCCGCGGCAAGCTCCGGCACTGCCGACGGCAAGCCGGCGTCAGGCTTTACCTTGCCCAAGAGCCTGTTGGGCAGCGACCTGGCCAGCCGCGCATTGGACCAGGCCAAAAAACTTGACCTGTTGCGCGGCAATCCGCCGCTGCGCAGGCTGGACGACGAGGACAAGGGCCGCCGCCGCAGTATCCTGGGTGGCATCAAGGAGGACGTGCCACTCCGGATGTATGTCGATAGCTGGCGCCAGAAGATAGAGCGCAACGGCAATTTGAATTATTCGCAAATCGCCAAGGACAAGGCCAGGGGCGATCCGGTAGTTACCGTCGCGATACGCAGCGACGGCAGCGTGGAAGAGATCATCATCAACCGCTCCAGCGGCCGCGCAGACATCGACGAAGCGGTGCGCCGCATCATCCGGGTCAACGCACGCTACAGCGCCTTCCCGCCGAATATCGCGGCGAAGTACGACGTGATAGAAATCCGCCGCGTCTGGAATTTTGACGAGACGCTGAAGATACTGGAAGAGATGCTGTGAGCACCGTGTGCTGCAAGGTGTCCCTGATGTGTACTTGAGCCAGAGATCTAGTCAAACATTCTCTCCTTCAACTCCTCGCAAGCGCCATCAAGTCCGGGAAACAAGGAACCTGCGGTTATGCCCATCGCATTTAAGTCGTTCATGACCCGAGAACGCTCCGGATACGGTAGGTCGATTTAGTAAATGAATTTCTTTTTTGTGCGGAGTTCATTTGGTATCGAGCTCTGAAGCTGGTTCGCACTCTGCAGGCTAAGCACCTGCTCTTCAATCCCGGTCAGAAGTTCTGTGGGAAGAGGGCGGCCCATCGCTTTCTTGTTATCCCGGTACGCTTATTGATTTGAGGCTTGGCAAAAAATGAAGGCATCACCGATGGAATCAGACAGTGCAAGAAACAGGCTCCCTCGCTCTGGCAAATTCAGGCAAATCGCATGACCGCTGCACCGCATGCGATGAGTCCCACTGCAGCAAGGCGGCCTAGGCCGATACGCTCTCGAAGGAATAACGTGGCGATAACAGCCGCAAACAGGATGGCGGTTTCGCGCAAGGCCGCTACCGCAGCCACTGGGGCAGAAGTCATGGCCCACAGGGCCAGGCCGTAGGATGCCAGGCTGCCAAAGCCGCCGAACAATGCGACCCGCCAATGTTGACGCGCATACGGCAGCAAAATGCGCCGCCGGCCTGCCGCGCATGCCAGCAGCCCGATAGCCGTCAGCACGCACAGCCACATGGTGTAAGCCGCCGGTGCTCCGGAGCGCCTGACGCCAACGCCGTCTATCATCGTGTAGCTTGCTATGGCGGTGGCATTGAGCAGGGCGAAACCGGTAGCGCGCCGGCTGGCGCCGCTACTCGCTGCCTGCGTGGAATTTCTCCGGGCGAAGCACATCGCGAGCACGCCTGCGCTGATGAGCGCAACAGCGACGTACTGTTGCGTAGCAAGCCGTTCCCCGAGCAGAGGCACGCTGGCGAAGGCGACCAGCAATGGGGCCGTGCCGCGCATCAATGGATAGGCCTGGCTCATGTCGCCATGCTCGTAGGCCGCTGCCAGCAAGAGGTAGTATGCGATCTGGCAGCAGGTCGATGCGGCCAGCCACGGCCAGCTTTGGATATGCGGCGCGGCAAGGAAAGGCAGCAGCAGCGCTGAAATAATTGCAGCGCCGGATGCGACCAGCAAGGTGGTGAGGAACTTGTCGGGGCCAGCCTTGACAAGGGCATTCCAGCTTGCATGAAGGAGAGCGGCGAAGAGTACAACCGAAACGGTGAAGCCCGACATTGGCGAGGATACGAGCGAAGGCGAAGCTTGATTGTCCCACGCGCTATGCAATCCAGCAAGTTTTGTGCGGCGTGAGAAATGTTTACCCTAATCTGCGAAAACCGGCGGCGTCCACGTAAGGCTCTAAGCCCTATATGGCGCCTGGTCTTTCTGCTCAACTGGTACCACCGTCACCGCCGTCCCATAACACAGCACTTCGGTCAGGCCGGGCATTACCTCGGTCGCATCGTAGCGCATCGCAATGATGGCGTTCGCGCCCATCTGGTGCGCATGCCTGCACATCTGCTCGTAGGTTTCCGCCCTGGCCTGTTCGCACAACTGGGTATAGATCGTGATATTGCCGCCAAACAGGGATTGCAGGCCGCCAAAAAAATTGCCGACGATGGAGCGTGAGCGCACCGTGATGCCGCGCACCACGCCGAAGTTCCTGACGACGGTATGGCCGGGCAATTCCAGCGCGGTAGTGATCATCGAGTTATGCATCTTGCCTCCTTCAGTAGGACACTAGTGTACCTTGGCGGCATCCAGAATTTCCTGCATCTTGGCGATGATGTCCGGCGAGGCGGGCTTGACGTCTTGCAGCACCAGCATTGCAAAATTGTCGGCGGCTATTTCCTCCGGATGGATGATATAGCCGGTATTTTTTCCTATCTGTTCAAAGAATCCTGTGACGTCTTTCACTTCCACCAGGCGCGGGCCGTTTTCGTCGGACAAGGGCTGGGCGGCGGTGGTGGCGTTGCCTTTTTCCACCAGCAGCAGCTGGAAATTCAGGTAGTCAAAAAATTCCCCGCCTTTTGCCGTATCGTAGGCCGGTGCAGTTGCATACAGGATGGGGATGGCCCAGCTCGTTGTATTTCCCGTCTTGACCTGGATGCAGTAGTCGTTCCTCGGCGCGTCGGGATTGGTGATCTTGATGGGTTTGAGCTTGGCTGGGAAAGCCAGTTCGCCGCATGGCTGGAAGCCGATCACGCCGTACAGCTTCTCGCGCAGGGCGGGATTCTGGCGGCTCAGCACATGGAATAATTCATGGCTGATCAAGCGGGGCAGGGTGGCCTTTTTTTCTTCGCTCAGGTCCGCGCCGGTAAGGATGATCGCGTTACCGCGCGTATAGGCTGCGCCGCCTTCTTCTTTGCCGCTGGTCTTGATCAGCACGACCGGTTTCGGCAAGGGCAGCGACAGCGCATCCAACCGGGGCTGCAAATCGCGCAGCGCCGCGAGTACCAGATTCTTTTCCTTGTCGCTCCAGTTCTGCGCGTTTTCGCTGACGAATTTCAGATAGGCCGGCTCTGCGACTTCACGGGAGGTTTTCAGCCTGGCGGAGCGGTCGAAAGGGCTCAGGCCCTGCACAAAATCGTCACGCGTCGTCAGTATGGCCCTGGCTTGCTGCAGCGTGGCAAAGCTGAACGAGGTAGTGCCGTCTGCATAGGCGCAGGATGCCAGCGATGTAAGCGATGCAAGCAGGCAGGTAGCCAGGAGTTGGATTTTCATGGAGCTTATCGGGTTTTTCATGGATGGGCAGGGCTCGCTGACCGCGCGATGTTGTCGAGATAAGTCAACGAGTGTATCAAAAAATTCCGGGAGTGACTGCCCAAATAAGATAGTGATGTTTCAAGGACGCACGATGGCTTGAAACAGCTCCGCAGCTTTTTGCTCTGCAAATTGTTGATCGGGCCGGATA
>DATHMC010000179.1:0-13688 GCA_035487495.1 Undibacterium sp. | reverse complement strand
AGTTTGAAAAGATGGGGAGCGAACAGGCCATAGAGGTCGCGCGCAATTTTACTCCCGCCGGCACGTCCGGATATCGTTTTATCGATACGCACGGCATTGCGCTGGGCGAGCGAGTGTCCGTGATGCCGACCGACTATGCGCTGGACCCAGTGGTCGGCGAACTGGTGATCGCCAGCGACAACGAACTCGCCATTCAACGTACCGATGCACGGGCAGACACGGTGGTCGTGCATTTCCCTCGCATAGGTTTCCAGATGAAGCGTGCCGAATAAGCCGACGAAACAAGTCGGAAAATAGAGAATACAAATACAAACAGGAGACGAGATGAAAAATTTCAAAGACAGGGTTGCAGTCATTACCGGCGGCGCCAGCGGCTTTGGCCGTGAATTCGCCAATATTGGCGCCAGGCTGGGCATGAAGCTGGTGCTGGCCGACGTGCAGCAGGATGCGCTGGACAAGGCCAGGTCGGAATTGGAGGCGCAGGGCGCCCAGGTGCTGGCGATGCGCTGCGACGTGCGCCATGCTGCAGAGGTGCAAGCGCTGGCAGATGCGACGATGCAGCGCTTTGGCGCCGTGCATCTGGTGTTCAACAATGCCGGGGTGGGTTCCGGCGGCCTGATTTGGGAAAACACGCAAGCCGATTGGGAATGGGTGCTGGGCGTGAACCTGTGGGGCGTGATCCATGGCGTGCGCATCTTTACCCAGTTGATGCTGGAGTGCGCGAAGACTGATCCTGAATACGAAGGCCATATTGTCAACACCGCATCGATGGCCGGCTTGCTGAATGCGCCGACGATGGGCGTGTACAACGTCTCCAAACATGCGGTCGTGTCGCTGTCAGAAACCCTGTATCAGGACCTGGACCTGGTGGAGGCGCCGATAGGCGCGTCGGTGCTATGTCCTTATTTCGTGCCCACCGGCATCAGCCAGTCGCAGAGAAACCGTCCGGGCGATGTTGCCGCGTCCGAGCCAACCGCCAGCCAGCGCGCAGCGCAGGCGATGTCGGACAAGGCGGTATCCTCGGGCAAGGTGAGTGCGGTGGACGTGGCCGAGATGACCTTCAAGGCGATCCGCGACAAGCAGTTCTACATCTATTCGCATCCCGGCGCCCTGGGTAATGTACAGGAGCGCATGGAGGCGATCATCACGCAAACGAATCCCGGCGACCCTTACAAGGCGGCCCCGCATATCCGCGACATCCTGCGGACGAAATTGAAGGCCGGTTGACAGAAAAATTGATGCTGGGCCGGTAATGCCGTTCGGTTAAGCATCAATTCTCTAGTTTGTCGTCCCCGCGCAGGCGGGGACCCAGTGACTTTCGTCGAAAGACGCTAGGTTCCCGCCTGCGCGGGAACGACAGATCTGGGGGATTTGGTTTTTAACTGAACAGTATTAGATGCTGGGCCGGGTATTTACGTGCTCAGCGTTCTTCGATTCGCCGAAAAGTTGAGGGTATCCATGAGCACTGCCATCCAATCGAATCAATTCGCCTCCTTGTCCAATGGCACGCGCCTGCACTACGCGAGCGCAGGCACGCCTGGCCAGCCGCTGATCCTGTTCGTTCACGGTTTTCCTGAGTTCTGGTACGAATGGTCGGCGCAACTGACTGAGTTCGGCAAGGACCATTTCGCGGTGGCGCCGGACCTGAGGGGGTTTAACCTGTCCGATATGCCGGCAGACCTGGCGGCGTACAAGGCCAGGCATATCGTCGACGACCTGCGCCTGCTGGCGGCGCAGCTGGGTTACGACAAATTTGTGCTGGTGGCGCACGATTGGGGCGGTGCGATTGCGTGGAATTTTGCGATCGCCTTGCCGCAGTTGCTGCACAAGCTGATCATTGTCAATTCGCCGCATCCCTACCTGTTCATGCAGGCGCTGGCCAGCGATCCGGCGCAAAAAACGGCCAGCGAATACATGAACTGGCTGCGGGCGGAAGGGTCGGAAGCCGCGTTGGCGAAAGACAATTTTGTGTTGATGGATGGCTTCTTCAAAGGCATGGGGCAGCCGCATGCCGACTGGTATGACGAAGCTACCCAGGCTAAATATCACGAATGCTGGTCACGCGGCCTGACAGGCGGAGTCAATTATTATCGCGCCTCGCCCTTGCACCCGCCTACCGACAGCAACCAGGGGCCATTGCAGTTGCATTTGAAGCCGGAAGACTTCCGGGTCAAGGTGCCGACACGGGTGATCTGGGGCGAAGCCGACATGGCTCTCCCGGCTAGCCTGTTGGACGGTTTGGAGGAATTTATTCCGGATCTGGAAATTGTCCGTATCCCGGAAGGCACGCACTGGATCATCCATGAGCAGCCTGGCAGGGTAAATACGCTGATCCGCGGTTTTATAGAGAGCTAGTTTGCATGGCACGTTCCGACTTTAATTTTTTTCACTCGTTGCGGGTGCGCTGGGCCGAGGTGGATATGCAGGCCATTGTTTTTAACGGCCACTACCTGACCTATTTCGATGTCGCATTTACCGAGTATTGGCGGGCTACCGGCTTGCCCAATGCGGTGGAGCAGGCCGCCGACGGCAAGGAGATGTTCGCCCGCAAGGCGACAATAGAATACCTGGCGCCGGCCAGGTTCGACGATGTGCTCGATATAGGCGTGCGTTGCGCGGGCATAGGCCGTTCCTCGATACGGTTTGTGGTGGAGATCTACCTGGGCGAGCAACACTTGATTTCTGGCGAATTGTCTTACGTGTATGCCGATACTTCGGTGCGCAAGGGTGTTGCAATACCTGGGCGCTGGCGTGAGATAATAACTAACCTTGAAATTACAAAACCTGAAGATTTGTCTGCGCAGGCGGCAAATCAGGCAGCCAAGACACCATGAACAAAGACTTACACGTGAAGCTGGGCGACTGGTCCAGCTTGCAAAAAGATGCACAGGCAATACGCTACGAAGTATTCGTCATCGAACAGCAAATTCCTGCAGAGCTGGAGTGGGATATAAAAGACGCCGAATGCCTTCACGCGGTTGCCTACGATGCGCAACAGCAGGCGCTGGGAACCGGGCGTTTGCTGCCGGATGGGCATATAGGGCGGATGGCCGTCAGGGCGTCTGCGCGCGGCCACGGGGTCGGTGTCGCGATCTTGCAGGCACTGATGCAGCAGGCCAGGTTGCGCGGAGATGCTGAAGTTAAACTGAATGCGCAAATTTCGGCAGAGCCTTTTTATGAACGTAACGGCTTCGTTCGCGATGGCGACGTTTTTGAAGAGGCGGGAATCCAGCATCTACACATGCACCATCAATTTCCATAAAGCTGTCCTGTAGCAGAACATCATCCCGATGCAAGCCGCCTTTCGGCTTGCAATCCCTTCCCGCCCAGTTATGCCTGGGTCACGAGCACTGCGCCTGATCCTTTTGCGCAGAATTCCGGCTGTCCTTTTATTGCAGCATATTGTAGAAAATTAATATTGTGACATCGTATTGATGGTTTTATATTAATAGAATGAATATACATATTTGAAATATAAATATGAAACTTCTTTATGTAAAAATTTCACAGTACTAAATTGCCACACAGAAGCTTTATCTGCTATCCGGGTCTGGGTTTGGCAGCATGAAGATGCATCCCTGTTGAAAAATAATTTGCCTGTTGGAAATATATTGCATATCTTGGTATAGCTGTACGCTGATAAATGGGAGAGAAGAGCATGGATATAGGGAGCATGAGGGTTTCCACACGCCTTACTCTGGGGTTTGGTCTGGTGTTGGCCATGTTGCTGACGGTGATACTCCTGAGCCTTTCCCGCATGTCTCAAATGCAGGCCCGCATGGAAGAAATTGCGAACGTCAACGATGTGGAGTCCAGGCTTGCATCCACGATGTACCTGACGATCACCGAACGCGCGCTGGCACTGCGTAACCTGATCCTGCTGAGCGAGGACTCCGAAATCCAGATCGAGGTCGCCCGCATCAAGGCCCAGGCGAAAAAATATGCCGAGGCTGAGGATAAATTAGGCAAGATGCTTAGTGATGACGGCAATGCCGGCTCAGAGGAAAAGGCATTGTTCAATAACATCAAGGAACAGGCCCGGTTAGCGGAACCTTTTGTCGCCAGGGCGGCGGAGCTCGGCTTGCAGCGGAAAACGGATGAAGCGTACAAGGTGCTGCGTTTCGAGTTCCGGCCGGTGCAAAAAAAATGGTGGGACATGCTCAATGAGTTCCTTTCTGTGGAAGACAAGCAGAATGGCGTAGCCATTCTGGAGGCCAGGAGCGCCTATACCAATGCGCGCATTTCGGTGCTTGTCTTTGGCGCGGTGGCCTTGCTCGCCGGTGTCGTTGCCTCGCTGTTGATTACACGGAGCCTGTTGAAACAATTGGGTGGGGAGCCGCAATATGCCGCCGATATTGCCGGTCAGATTGCCGCCGGAGATTTGGCTGTAGAGGTGAGTATCTCGGATAACGACAAGAGCAGTCTGCTGCATGCGATGAAAGAAATGCGCGATAGCCTTGCCAATATCGTCGGTCAGGTGCGCGCCGGGACCGATACGATAGCGATCGCTTCAAGCCAGATTGCTTCGGGCAATCTGGACCTGTCCTCGCGAACGGAGCAGCAGGCAAGCGCGCTGGAAGAGACCGCGTCGTCCATGGAGGAGTTGACATCCACGGTGAAGCAAAATGCCGAAAACGCGCGGCAGGCAAATCAGCTGGCGCTATCGGCATCCGAGGTCGCAGTCAAAGGCGGCACTGTCGTTGCCAAGGTCATAGGCACAATGGGGGGCATCAACGATTCCTCCAAAAAAATTGTCGACATCATAGGCGTGATAGACGGGATTGCCTTCCAGACCAATATCCTTGCCTTGAATGCCGCAGTAGAGGCGGCGCGGGCGGGCGAGCAGGGAAGGGGATTTGCGGTGGTCGCCACCGAAGTGAGAAATCTCGCGCAGCGCTCCGCGCAGGCGGCGAAGGAAATTAAAACCCTGATAAATGACTCGGTCCAGCAAGTGGACGTCGGCGCCGGGCTGGTAGACCAGGCCGGCGCAACGATGCAGGAGATCGAAGTCAGCATCAAGCGCGTGACCGATATCATGAACGAGATCATGTCCGCTACGCGGGAGCAGACTTCCGGCATAGAGCAGATCAACCAAGCCGTCATGCAAATGGATGATATGACGCAGCAAAACGCGGCTTTGGTCGAAGAAGCCGCCGCAGCGGCGGGCTCCCTGCAAAACCAGGCGCACAGTCTTGCCGGCGTGGTCAGTACATTCAGGCTCAGCGGGATGCAGCACGGAAACGCTGCAGCAATTGCCGGATCCGCTTCCATGCGAAGAGAAAACATTATTCCCTTGGCTAATAAAGCAAAGGCGGCGCTGTCCAAGTCCGGAACCAGGCAGATCGGGCGCGTTGCCAATGCCAAACCGGGCGAAGATCAGGATTGGGAGCAATTTTGACCGCGTCGCGATGGCACATCGGATGCGGAGCTGCATACTTTGATGCTATTCGTAACACCGGTAATCCATGCGGAGCATTAATGTACTGGCTTAAATATAAAGTGACTATAATTTGCGGGGTAACACATGTTGACAGAAACGCAGACGCAAGGGCCTGTGCAGGCTGACGATGCAGATGGGCGCAGCCCGTCGAGTCCACGGAAAAATGAAGCCCAGACGCCGCATATTTGCTGGCATCCCGGCCTTGTTTCTGCCGATGTCCGTCAAAGCCTGCTGAGGCAGCGTCCGGTCACCGTCTGGTTGACAGGATTGAGCGGAGCCGGCAAATCCACCATTGCCGGCGCGCTGGAGAAAGATTTGCTGGGCCAGGGGCAATGCTGTTACGTGCTGGACGGCGATAATTTGCGCCATCATCTGAACCGCGACCTCGGATTTTCCGTCGCAGACCGCCGGGAAAATATACGGCGCGCCGCAGAAGTCGCCTACCTGATGAATGAGGCCGGTCTGATTGTCATCGCCGCCCTGATTTCGCCTTTTAGCGACGACCGCAAGATGGCTTGCGACATTATCGGCAAAGATCGCTTCATCGAGGTATTTGTGAGCACTTCGACTGAGGTATGCGAAGCCCGCGACCCCAAAGGTCTATATCAAAAAGCCCGTAACGGCGAAATACCTGAATTTACCGGCATATCTTCTCCGTATGAGTCTCCACAGGCGCCCGCGATGGAATTGAATACCGAAATCATGTCGGTGAATGCGGCAAGCAGTACACTATATGAATATTTGGCAAAGCAGTCCTTGCTCAGGTGATTGCGCATGCATTCGAATAGGCAGTCCGGCAATCCGCAGAAATGCGACTTTGATGTGTTCAACGGCGATGCCGACGGCATCTGTGCCCTGCATCAGCTCAGGCTGGCCGAGCCGCGTGACGCAAAACTGATTACCGGCGTCAAGCGCGATATCCAGTTGCTATCCCGGCTAACATCCCCGTCGTTGGAGCCGCGTTCATGCATAGCGGGCGACAGGGTTTGCGTGCTGGACGTCTCTCTGGACGATAATTGCGGCGCACTGAAGACCCTGCTGGATAGGGGAGTGAGCGTTACGTATTTCGACCACCATTCGGCCCGGTCCGCCTTCAGCCATGCCGGCCTCAGCTTATACTGGGATGAAGCTCCCGAAGTATGCACCAGCATCCTGGTGGATAAATATCTGCAGGGCCGATTTCGTTTGTGGGCGGTGACAGCCGCTTACGGCGACAACCTGGTCGACGTTGCCGACGCGATGGCCAAACAGGCCGGCCTGTCGGAGGCTGCCAGCGGGCAGCTCAGCGAGTTGGGCAATTTATTGAATTACAACGCCTATGGCGAAACGCTGGAAGACCTCCACGTGCCGCCGGCTTTGCTGTATCAGGACCTGCACCGGTATCTCGACCCTTTCGATTTCATCGCGGGATCTTCCAACTTTACTTTACTGAGGCAGGCCTATCAGCAGGATATGGGCATGCTGGAGGATTTGCAGCCGCGATGGCAGCAAAAAAATGGCGCCATTTATGTGTTGCCGAACCAGGCATGGGCGCGGCGCATATCGGGCTTGCTTGCAAATAAACTCAAGATTGAGTGTTGCAGCCAGTCCATCGCCGTACTGACTGAAAAAGCCGACGGCTGTTTTGTCGTCAGTATTCGTTCCGCTGCGCCCGAAAAAAAGACCGCGCATGGGTTTTGTTCATCCTTTGCCACCGGCGGCGGCAGGCAGGCAGCGGGCGGCATCAATTCCTTGCAGACGTGCGATGTAGAAGGATTTGTGGCGAGGTTCTTTTCTTACTTCTAGTTGGTCTTGTTCATGCCGGAGTTGTGCTACCACGGAGGATGTCAGCATGGAAACATCGAAAGCAATAGGTGATACACCAGTCGTAAGCGCCGTGCAAACCCGGCCCAGACCCGTACTGATGATTCCCTTGCGCCGATGTGGCAGCCACGCTTTGCGGCTGCGGCTGAACATGAGCAAGGAGTTTTATTCCCCCTATCCCTTGCATATTGTCGATTTTATGCCCCTGCTGGAGCGTTACGGCGACCTGGCCGATGACAAGGCCTATTTCAAGCTGGTGGTCGATGTTATCGGCTTGCAGGCTGCCAGCATGGTGAAATGGAAGGATATCGTGTTTGATCCCGTGGAAATTTTTGAGGCCATACGCGCGCAAACCCGCAGCGTGCACCGGATACTATGGGAACTGCTGCTGCGCAGCGGCGAGCGGCATCATGCCGCCGTCGTCATGGATAAATCGCTGGACAGTGTGCATTATGCCGACGAACTCCTGAGCCTTTTTCCTGACATGCTGTTCCTGAACGTGGTGCGCGACCCGCGCGCGCAAGTAGCATCAATGAACCGGGCCATCATCCATGATTACGATGCCGGTTTGAACGCGATTGCCTGGCGGGAAGCGCATCGTGCTGCCAGGTCCTTGATCGAGCGCTATCCCGACAAGGTATTGACGATACGCTATGAGGATTTTTTGCGTGACCAGGAGGCGGTATTGAAGAGTGTCTGCGCTTTCTTCGGCATGACCTTCCTGCCTGAGATGCTCGACGTTGCGCATTCGCCGGAGGCGCAGCAGATATCCCGCATGTCTGCATTGTGGGAGTCCAACTGTTTTCCCCCCATCATTGCCAATCAGGATAAATTCAAGCAACAGTTAAGCCTCGATGAAATCGAACTGATTGAAACCGTCACCCAGGATTACATGCGCCTGTACGGCTATGAAATGATGAGCAAGGCGCAGGCCGATATTACCGCCGGCAGCATCCAGCGGGCGATGGAAAAATCGGCCGAAGCCAGGCAGCAAGCCTGGCAGACTCTGGAGAGGGATAATTTCAAGGATTATGTATTGAGGTGTTTCCGCGCAGATTACCTGGCTGGCGTCAGCCGCAGTTTGCCGGAGCCGGCCAGACCTGGCAAAGCGGTGGAGCTGACGCTTGCCAAGCGGACTGTTGCATGAGCCACCGAAGCAGCCGGGCTCAGGTCGGCTGGAAGGAAATTTTTCCGGTCAGCAATTGCCAGTACATGACCCAGTCGCCCATGAACGAGTAGAGAGGCTGGCTGAATGAGGCAGGTTTGTTTTTTTCAAAGACAAAATGTCCTATCCAGGCAAATCCGTAACCGCACACCGGCGCAGCCAGCAGCCAGGCGGCATCTCCGGTGACAATAAATAGCGCAATGGTGCTTAGCACCAGGCTGGAGCCCAGGAAATGCAGTTGCCGGCAAGTGCGATTTGAATGCTCGCTCAGGTAAAAAGGATAAAACTCGGCAAAGCTGGTGTATTTTTTTATCATGTCCGCCTCCCTGCACATTTTTACACTTCTGTCTTTACACCGCGGCTACCAGCACGCCTGCTGCCAGCACCAGTGTACCGGCTATTCTTTCGGTAATCACGCTATATTTGGGCTGGGTAGCCCAGTGGCTCGCCTTGCTGGCCAGCACGCCATATCCCAGCAGGATAAAAAACTCCGGGATGATGGAGCAAGCCGCGAGTATGCCCATCTGCAGGCCTACCGGCTGATGCGGGTCTACGAATTGCGGCAGGATGGCCACAAACATCAGCAAGGTCTTGGGATTGGTCAATTGCAGCATCAGCGCATTGGCATAAATCCGCCGGCCGCTTTGCGGCCGTCCCTCTATGCGCGAGATCGTAATCGGCGACGGCCTGCCGAAGATGGCCGACAGGCCCAGATAGACCAGGTAGGCGGCGCCCATCCATTTAATGGCGATGAACAGCTTGGGCGAGGCCAGGATCAGCGAACCTATGCCGGTTGCCGATACGGCAAAATAGAAGGCATTGGCGCTCAATATCCCAAGCGTCACAAACAGGGAAGTGCGCCAACCCCTGGAAATGCCATATGCCACCACCATCATTACCGCCGGTCCGGGCGACAGCGACAGCGCTGCCTCCGTTGCTGTAAACAGCAGCCAGCTCTCCAAAGTCATTGCCATTGCCGGATTACGCCTTCATAAATGAAAACAAGGCGGCCAGCACCGCATCCGGTTGCTCTGCCATCAGCGAATGGCCGCAATTTTCCACCAGCGAGACGGTAGCGTGCGGTATTGCCTTGGTCAGTACGGCTGTGGCTTTGGCCGGCGTCATCATGTCTTTCTTACCCAACAGGAACAGGGTAGGGCAATTCACTGTCAGCGCGGCCTGCTCGCCGTTGGCATATGCGTTGCAGGCGGAGAAGTCCGTATAAAACACTTTGTCGGGATTCACCTTTGAGATGTGCTGCATCAGGCGCTGGCTGCCGCCCATGACATAAAATCCCGGGCCGGGACTGGAAGGCTTGTGCGCGATGCTGGTGTGCGACCAGATGTTGACCATGTCGATCGCAGTCTGTTCTTCGTCCCTGGCGGCGTTCAGCAAAGTGTCCGATACCTTCATCGGATAGGCCGTGCCCACCAGCGCCAGCTTGCCGACGCGCTCCTTGGCGCGGAAGCAGGTTTCCAGCGCGATCAATGAACCCATGCTATGGCCGATCAGGCTGGCTTGCTGCACGCCTGCCGCATCCAGCAGCGCGATCAGCCAGTCGGACATCTGCTCCACGCTGGTCAACGCTGCGCCTTTGCTGCGGCCATGGCCGGGCAAATCCACCGCCAGCACGTTAAAGCCATGATGGGCAAAATAGCGGGTTTGCAAGATCCACACCGAATGGTCGTTTTGCGCGCCGTGGATGAAGGCCACGGTGGGTAGTTCGGGATTGAAGGTCTTGCCTCCGGTATAGCAATAGGCTTCGTGTC
Source organism: Undibacterium sp. (assembly GCA_035487495.1). Taxonomy (GTDB): domain Bacteria; phylum Pseudomonadota; class Gammaproteobacteria; order Burkholderiales; family Burkholderiaceae_D; genus Undibacterium. The sequence continues at coordinate 3,511 of DATHMC010000179.1, read as the reverse complement.
CTTGTACATTCAATAGCATCTCAAGCCCCTTTCTGAGCGGCTTTCAAGCCACGCGCCAGATCTTCCAGCAAGTCGTCAATGTCCTCCAGGCCCACCGACAGGCGCATCGTGCCCTCGGTAATGCCGGCGGCGGCCAGCTGTTCGGCCGGCACCCGGAAATGGGTGGTGGACGCCGGGTGGATGACCAGCGACTTGGCGTCGCCCACATTGGCCAGGTGCGAGAAGATGTTCAGGGATTCGACAAAGCGCTGTCCCGCTGCCCGGTTTCCCTTGATGCTGAATGAAAACACTGCGCCGCAACCCTTAGGCAGCAAGGTCTTGGCAAGCTCATAATCGGGATGGGATTCCAGCTCCGGATAAGAAATCGACTCCACCGCGGGATGAGAGGCCAGGAACTCGACGACCTTGCGCGTATTCTGCACGTGCCTGTCCATGCGCAGGCCCAGGGTTTCTATTCCTTGCAGTACGGCAAAGGCGTTATGCGGGCTCATCACCGCGCCGAAATCGCGCAGGCCCTCGCGCCGGGCCCGCAGCGCGAATGGCGCAACGGTGGATTCTTCAGAAAATACCATGCCGTGGAAACCGTCATAGGGCTCGCACAGCTCGGCAAAGCGCCCGGTCTTTTCATAGGCTTCCTGCCAGTTGAAGGTGCCGCCGTCCACCAGCAAGCCGCCTATCGCCGTACCGTGCCCGCACAGGAACTTGGTGGCGGAGTGAAACACCAGATCGGCGCCGTGATCGAATGGGCGCAGCAGATAGGGTGTGGTGAACGTGGAGTCCAGCATCAGGGGCAGGTAATTTTCATGTGCAATCGCAGCAACTTCAGGGATGTTCAGCACATCCAGGCCGGGGTTGCCCAGGGTTTCGCCGAACAGGACCTTGGTATTGGGCCGTATCGCCTTGCGCCATGCATCCAGGTCACGCGGATCGACGAATGTCGTTTCTATGCCGAAACGCTTCATCGTATAAGCCAGCAGGTTTTGCGAGCCGCCGTACAGCGCGCGCGAGGCGACCACATGCGAGCCGGCGCCGGCGATGGTGGCCAGGCCCAGGTGCATGGCGGCCTGGCCGCTGGCTACCGCGATACCGGCGACGCCGCCTTCCAGCGCGGCGATGCGCTCCTCCAGCACTGCATTGGTGGGATTGGAGATGCGGGAATACACATGGCCGGCCCTTTCCATATTAAACAGCGAGGCCGCGTGATCGGAATCCTTGAAGACGAAGGACGATGTCAGGTAGATAGGGGTGGCGCGCGCGCCGGTCGCCGGATCGGGGGCTGCACCGGCGTGCAGAGACAGGGTGTCGAAGCCTGGATAGTGAGGGCCGCTCATAATGATATTATTCTCCTAATTGCAGTGCGCCAATGCTACCATTTATCTGCCTGTTATTGACGACGCAAAGCAATCCGTGTCGCCAGGAAAACTTTGGGAAACAAGTGTAATATCGTACATATTGTTGCATTGCCTGAGATTGCCGGCCTTGGCTTGACGCCTTGGTTTGATTAGCGCTAGATTTTTTCAGGTGCTTGGGATACATTGGAATCAATACTTATAATAAAGACGACGTAAAGGAGGAAACATGAAAGTCTCTGAAATTCTCCAGGTTAAGGGCAATATCCTGTTCACCGTGACACCGGATACGCCCATTGTGGACGCCGTCAATGCGATGGAAGAAAAAGATATCGGTTCCCTGGTGGTGATGGAATATGGCGACCTGGTAGGCATGCTGACCTTCCGCGAAGTCATTAAGGCTATCCATAAAAATAAGGGTGCGCTGGGCAATGGAACCGTACGCAAGCATATGGACGACGCCCCATTGACAGTGACGCCGGATACCGAGGTCAATGAAGTGCGCCGCATGATGCTGGAAAAGCATTCACGTTACCTGCCGGTGATGAATGCCCGCACCCTGCTCGGCGTGATTTCGTTTTACGACGTCGCCAGGGCGGTGCTGGAAGCGCAAAGCTTTGAAAATAAAATGTTGAAGGCCTATATCCGGGATTGGCCGGTTGAAGAGAATGAAGAATAAACCGGCCGGGGTCCTCCACTGATGCTAACGCTAACGTCCTGCTCCGTCCATTCGTTGCATAAGAGATACCGGCAGCCGGAGCGGATACGGCGTCAAAAATACGCACAAGGAGACCATTCCGGCTGCGTTTTTTTTCTTGCCCCGACCCGATTCTGCCACTTTTATTTTGCCAAGAAGTTACGAAACAGAACACTAAGCAAATTCGATAAAACCGCTCGCGGCGCTTGAGTGCCCGAGCGGTTTTTTATTGCCGTCAATTTTGTCGTTCAATCACGTACACATTCACATCCAGGACGAACCACCATGCATATTGCCATCGTAGGAGCAGGTATTTCCGGTTTGACTTGCGCGCGCCAGCTGCAATCGCAGGGACATCATGTCACCGTGTATGAAAAAAGCCATGGGGTCAGCGGACGCATGAGCACACGTCAGACCGAATTGGGAGGATTCGACCACGGCGCGCAATACTTCACTGCGACTACCGAGCGTTTCAAGAAAGAGGTTGCCGACTGGCGCAAGGTCGGCTGGATCGCGCCGTGGGAGGGCAAGCTGGCCAGCCTGGACAACGGCGCCAATAAACCCGCTGGCAACGGCACCAAGCGTTTTGTGCCCGTGCCGGGCATGAGCTCGCTGGGCAAGCATATCGCGCACGGGCTGGATGTCAGGCTGGAGCAGCAGGTCGTCGGCATTGAGCTGAGCGACAAGCGCTGGCTATTGTCGGTCAAGGCGGATACCGTGCCTGTGAATGCCACAGCGGGGCCGTTCGATGCCGTCGTGCTGGCGATGCCGGCCGACCAGGCCATCCCTTTGCTGCAGCAAGCCCCGGCGTTTGCCAAACAGGCGCAAAAGGCCAGGCTGGCGCCATGCTGGACGCTGATGCTGGGTTTCCAGGCCCCGCTGGAACTGGACTATGACGGCGCCTGGGTCAACCACTCACGCCTGGGCTGGATCGCGCGCGATACCGCCAAGCCTTCGCACAGGGCCGGCGAACGCTGGGTCTGCCATGCCACCGCCACGTGGAGCCTGAAGCACCTGGAAGACGATCCGGAACGGGTAAAGGAAAAACTCGCCAAGGCTTTTCATGAGGCGACCGGCTCGTACATCCAGCCCATCCACGCGGTGGTGCACCGCTGGCGCTATTCGCAGGCGGTGCAGCCGCTGCATGAGGACTGCATGTGGAACGGCAAACAGCGGCTGGGCGTTTGCGGCGACTGGTTTGCGGTAGGGCTGGACGGCAGCGGCAGGGTGGAAAATGCCTATCTGAGCGGCCTGGCGCTGGCCAGGGCAATGGGTTCCTGATGGTAAAGCCATTCAGTTAAGAACCAAATCTCTCAAATCTGTCGTTCCCGCGCAGGCGGGAACCTAGCGTCGGCCGACGAAAGCCACTGGGTTCCCCTATGCCCCTGTAGGGAGGGAGTCTTGCCTTGCAAGGCAAGACCGTTACGCAGGCAAGCAGCATGCTGCTTGAAACCCCTGCTTTACC
>DATHMC010000178.1:0-7742 GCA_035487495.1 Undibacterium sp. | reverse complement strand
CCGCCGCGACCAGTACGCCCGCCTGTTTGCTGACCAGGGCGGCAGACTCCGGTCCGGGGCCAAAAGCGCTGGCCAACACGTCGTGTCCGCGTATCGCCGCTGCCAGTGCCGCTGTGTCAAAACTATCCGCCACGACCGTTTGTACCCCGGCCAGTTCCGCCGGCAAAGCAGCGGTACGGCGGGTAATTGCCGTCACAGCATGACCACGCCGCAATGCTTGCTGTGCGATCTGGCTACCGATGTTTCCTGTTGCGCCTATCAATGCGATTTTCATCATATTTCCTTTTTGACTAATATGTATCCACTATAGACACATATTGTTATAAAAAAATTGGCCAACCTTCCATTAGCCAACCCGCTACTCTCGCTAATATTTCGTCTTGCCCAATATATCTTTCACTACATCCTGGACAGAAATACCCGCAATGACTGCTTCCATTGCGCTTTCGGCCCTGGCAATCAAGCCCTCCAGCACCACGGTAATGCCCTTGCCCACCTCACAAGCGGGGTTCGGGGCACTCGCATGCAGAGCTAGAACCCCGGGCTCATCGACCGCGCGATAAATTTCCAGCAAAGAAATTTGCGCAGCAGAACGCGCCAGCACCGCCCCTCCGGCACTACCCATGGTGGCAGTGGTTAAGCCCGCCTTATTCAGCATGCCGAGGATGCGCCGTATCATCGCCGGATTGGTATTGACACTGCCCGCTATCATCGAAGAAGGAACGGGGCCCTCTATCGACGCCAGCAAGGCCATGATGTGTACCCCAACCGCAAAACGATGACTTGTGTTCATGCAATTTCCTTATATGTGTCTATTGTAGATACATATCAATCTCAACGCAAGAAAATTCTGCGCCTCAACTTTACTTGACAGGCTTTGATCGGTCACTATAATTAACCATATAGTTAATTAACCTATAGGTTCACTAATGCCAGCAGATCAACTAAGCGCCACCTTTGCCGCCCTCGCCGACCCCACCCGCCGCGCCATCCTTGCACGTTTGGCCTGCGGCGAAACATCGGTCAAGGCACTGGCGGAGCCTTTTGAGATGAGCCTGCCCGCCGTCACCAAGCATCTGAAGGTGCTCCAGCGCGCCGGCCTGATCTCGCAGGGCCGCCAGGCGCAGTGGCGGCCCTGCAAGCTGGAACCCAAGCCTTTGCAGGAGGTTGCCGGGTTCCTGGAGCAATACCGGCGCTTCTGGGAACAGAATCTGGACCGGCTGGAAGACTATCTGCACGAACTTAAATTGAAAGAGCAGGCCAACGGGCCTGGCACGTCCTAACAAAGCAAAGGAGACCAACATGAGCGAAAGATCGACACATCATGCCAGCTTCACTATTGAACGCAACTACGACGCGGTGCCGGCGCAGGTATTTGCCGCATGGGCAGACCCCGCCGCCAAGACGCGCTGGTTCGGCGGCGGCAGCGAATGGAAAGAACTCAAGCGTGAAATGGATTTCCGCGCCGGCGGCCGGGAGCACCTCAGCGGCGCCTGGACCAGCGGCGTGGTATCCAGCTTCGATTGCCTCTACCAGGACATCGTGCCGGCCCAACGCATCGTGTACAGCTACGACATGCACCTCGACGACAAGCGCATCTCGGTATCGCTGGCCACCGTGGAATTCAAGCCTTCAGGCGACGGCACGAAACTGGTATTTACCGAACAGGCCGTGTTTCTGGATGGCTATGACAAACCGTCGTCGCGCGAACAGGGTACGCGCGCGCTGCTGGAGCGGCTGGATGCAGCATTGCGTCAGCAGTCGGCTGGCACGCTTTAGCAACACCGTCTACTACTCCTTGCAATCGGAGACAACACATGAATGCAGCAGCTACCCGCCTAAGCAGCACCACCGACCGGAAAATCGTCACGACGCGCCTCATCGACGCGCCCCGCGAACTGGTGTTTAGCATGTTTACCGACCCCAGGCACATCGTACACTGGTGGGGCCCGACGGGCTTTACCAACACCATTTCCGAGATGGATGTGAAACCGGGCGGGGTCTGGCGCTTCATCATGCATGGCCCGGATGGCGTCGACTATAAAAACAAGATTGTATATATCGAGGTGCTAAAGCCGGAGCGCCTGGTGTATACACACGGCCCGGACGGCGAGGCGGACGCGGGTGAGTTTATGGTGACGGTGAGTTTCGTCGAACAGAGCGGCAAAACCAGGCTCACGATGCACGGCCTGTTTAAGACAGCGGAAGAATGCGCCAAGGCCAAGGAATTCGGCGCGGTTGAAGGAGGCCGGCAAACTCTCGACCGGCTGGAAGAGTATCTGGCAAAGATGTGATATTTATCCTCTAGCGGCACCCGCCTGAGATATGCAGATTATGCAGATTATGCAGATGCCGCATCCGGATAAATCGGCATTTCCACTTTTTGTACGGTTCGCGCGGACGCCGCGCTCCTTGTGAAAATGCGCCAGAAAAATCCCGTCAGTCTAGCGGAGCAGTCCGGTATTTGTTGACGTCGGACGACGACACCATGGGCGCCTTATTGCCCCAGCTGTTGCGGATATACGAGACTACTGCGGCCACCTCTGCATCGCTCAGCTTGGGGCCGAAAGGCGGCATTCCATAAGGACGCGGATTGCCTCCGGTCACAGGTGCAAAGCCTCCGGCCAGCACCATGCGCACCGGGTTTGCCACCGACGACGTCATCAATTTGTGATTGCCTTTCAATGGCGGATAGGCTTGCGCCACGCCCTGGCCTCCCGCCTGGTGGCAATCCATGCAGTGCGTCTTGTAAACGCCCGCTCCGGCCTTCAACACCATTTCATTATTTCTTTTCTCGTCGTCGCTTTCATTGGATCCCATGACCAACTGGAACATATCTTTCAAAAAGCCCGGCGCAATCCCCTTGTCCACATCCGTCCTGGTTTGCGGCAGGCTTTGCAGGTAGACGGTCATGGCATTGATGTCGGCATTGCTCAAGTGCTGCAAGCTTTGCGACACGACTTCGGCCATCGGCCCGGTCACTGAGCCGGTCGTGGTGGCGCCGGTCTTCAACAGGTCATTCACGCGCGAACTTGGCCAGCGCCCCAGTCCCACCTCGTTATCGGAAGTCAGCGACGGCGCATACCACTCCTGGCCGCTCAAGATGCCGCCCCCCAGCAAGGTCTCGTTGATGCTGGCGCCCAGCGCATTGCGGCTGGTGTGGCAAGCGCTGCAATGCCCCAGGCCCTGCACCAGATAGGCGCCACGATTCCAGTCCGCAGTCTGCCTGGCATCCTGCTGATAGACCTCGGGGCTGAAGTACAGCGCCCGCCAGATTCCCAGCAAAGGGCGCTGATTGTAGGGAAAGCGCAGATCATGCGTCTGATTCGGGCGGTCGGCTGCGGGGATGGACTGCAGATAGGCAAATAATGCATCCGAGTCGGCGCGCGTGACCTTGGCATAGCTGGGATAAGGGAAAGACGGATACAACATGCTGCCGTCCCTGGATTTGCCGGCGTGGATGGCTTGCCAGAAATTTTCCTGGGTCCAGCTGCCTATGCCGGTCTTCTTGTCCGGCGTGATATTGGGCGTATAAAAACTGCCGAACGGCGTCTGTATGGCGCGGCCGCCCGCGTAGAGAGGGCCGCCGCGCAAGGTGTGACATCCCATGCAGTTACCGGCACGCGCCAGATAGGCGCCGCGCGCCACCAGTTCGGCATGTGAAGGAATCTCATTGCGGCCGCCTGCGGCGACCGGGCCGCTTTGGGCATCGCCCAGCGTATAACCGTAGAAACCCATTGCTATCAAGGCCGCCACGGCGAGCAGCAACACGCAAGTAATCGGGAGCAGGAAACGTTTCATGAAAAATACATCCTATTGTGGAGCACTGCCGCAGGCCAATGGCCTGGCGGAGTAGGTATTGGCGCCGGCACCGGCGGGCGGGGCAATGACATCTTCCGGCAAGGGGCGCGAGGCCAGCCAGCTCGATACCGCGCCGATATCTTGCGGAGACAGGCCCTTGGCGATCTGTGCCATGCAGTCAGGTGCATGCGCGTGCCGGGCGCCGGTCTGCCATGCGCCCAGCTGTCCGACGATATAGTCGCGCGGAAGGCCCAGCAGGCCTGGAATGAAAGGCGCGATGCCGGTCAGCTTGTCCCCATGGCAGGCAGCGCAAGCCGGCAGCTTCTTGCTGATGTCGCCGTTTTGCACCAATTGGCGGCCGCGCTCCAGCATGGCCTGATCCGCGTCTGCAGCTTGCGGAGCAGGATAAGGCGGATGCTGGCTGGAGAAAAATTCCGCCATTTCCTGCAAATACGCATCCGGCATCTGGCCCACCATATATGTCATCAACGGATACTTGCGCTTGCCATCGCGGAAATTCCTCAGTTGATTGAACAGATAGCCCTCAGGCTTGCCGGCGATGCGCGGATAGTAGCCGTCATTGGTCGCCCGGCCCTGCTTACCGTGGCAGGAGGTACACGCCGCCAGCCGCTGGGCGATGGTGTCGGGTACGACAACCTGCGGCCGGACCGCAGGAGCGCGGTCGGCAGCGAGCGCCGGCGCGGTGGAAAATAGCCCGTACAGCAAGGCTCCAGCGATCAATGCCTGGATCGCCGCTTGAATAGCGGCAAGGCATGCGGCAGGACGGTGACTGGACGGCAGGAGATTGTTCATGGTCATCTGGGCAATGAAATGGGTAGCAGATAACGCAGCTTAACGCCATCTGTCAACAAAGAACAGAATCAGAATTTAAATAAAAGACCATATCAGTTTGGCGCCACCATGAAACTGATAGGTACATATTCCGCCCTTTCTGCTTCTTATAAAACTGATGCGTATGCACCATACTGGCTCTAACAGCATAGAGGGAGCACATCATGAAATCAACCGATATCGGCACCGCCGCCAAGACCGGCCCCAGCGCCAGACAATTGATATTTGCTGTGTTGTGGAGCTTTTTCGGCGTGCGGAAAATGGCCAACCTGACCCAGGATATGCAGAAATTGCGGCCGCAATGGCTGATTCTTACCGCAGTGATAGCGGCTGCGACGTTTATCGGCGTCTTGCTGACACTGGTAAAGTTCGCGATCTCCATACTGGCCGCGTAAGGCCGGCCCCGTATCTGCCAGCATCCCGCCTGACGGCCCAATGCCAGGTTTCCGGCCTCCCCCTGAAGCGCAGTTTCAAACTTTTAGTAATTGTAGATATCAGTTAGCTCTGACAGAATAAGGCGTTATCGGCAATTTTTATGGATATGAAGCGCTACGAACAACTGGCAGAAGATATCACTGGCATGATCGCCGCGGGCGTGCTGCGCCCGGGTGATCGCGTGCCCTCGGTGCGCCAGCTCCATGAGAGCCGGGGTTTGAGTGCATCGACCGTGTTCCAGGCCTACTACCTGCTGGAGTCGCGCGGGCTGATTACCAGCAAACCGCGCTCCGGCTACTATGTGAAAGCCAGGCTTGAGCGTTTGCCGCCAGAGCCGGAAATCTCCAGGCCGGATAGCAACTCCACCCAGGTCGATGTCAGCGAGCTGGTATTCGAGGTGCTTGATACGCTGAAAGCGCCGGACATCGTCCCCCTGGGCTCCGCCTTTCCCTGCCCCTCGCTGTTCCCGCTGAAGAAATTATCCCTGTGCCTGTCCAGCAGCATGCGCAATCTCGATCCCCGGCATACCGTGGTCGATCTGCCGCCGGGCAACGCTTCGCTGCGGCGCCAGATTGCGCTGCGCTACCTGATCGACGGCGTGCACATTCCCACCGATGAAATAGTCGTCACCAATGGCGCATTGGAAGCGCTGAATCTTTGCCTGCAGGCGGTGACCCGGTCGGGCGACACGGTAGTACTCGAATCCCCGACTTTTTACGCCGCCTTGCAAGCGCTGGAGAGGCTGGGGCTGAAAGCGGTAGAAGTGCCTACCCATCCGCGCGACGGCATGGACCTGGCGGCCCTGGCCGACATCCTGGCCAGGCATCAACCCAAGGCTTGCTGGCTGATGACCAATTTCCAGAATCCGCTAGGCAGCACCATGCACGGAGATAAAAAGCGCGCGCTGGTGGAGATGCTGGCGCTGCATCAGGTGCCGCTGATAGAGGACGACGTGTATGGCGAACTGTACCTGGGCTCGCAACGGCCGACACCGAGCAAGTCTTTCGACAAGCAGGGTCTGGTGATGCACTGCAGTTCGTTTTCCAAATGCCTGGCGCCGGGCTACCGGGTAGGCTGGGTCGCCGCCGGCCGCTTTTCGCGCGATGTGGAAAGGCTGAAATTGATGACGACCTTGTCAGCCGCGGTGCCCTCGCAAATGGCCTTGGCCGAGTATCTGGGGCAAGGCGGATACGACCGGCACCTGCGCCAATTGCGGCAAGCGCTATCGGTACAGCAAAACCTGATGATGCAGGCGCTGACCAAGCACTTCCCGGCCGGCACGCGGTTTACCCAGCCTGAAGGCGGCTACTTCCTGTGGGTGGCCTTGCCGCCCGGCATAGACGCGCTGATGCTGCATCGGGTCGCGCTGCACCAGGGCATCAGCATTGCGCCCGGCCCCATCTTTTCCGCCAAGAGGGAATTCAATAATTGCATACGCCTGAACTACGGCCACCCCTGGAGCCAGCGCTTTGAGCAGGCGATAGAAACCCTGGGCCAGATTGCGCGCTCACTGGCTCAGCGGCAGTAGCGCTGTCGGCTAAACGGCACTTACTCGCCCTCCAATAACTGCTCAAGCCGTCTCGGATAGTGATTCAAAAAATCCCGGGTCACTGCATAGTGTTCAGTATCTTCAAATTTGACTTCGCAGATACCTGAGCCATCAAACTGAAAGATTTTGGCATTTGGATAAGCCAGCAAAATTGGCGAGTGGGTCGCAATGATGAGCTGCGAATCGTCCTCGACCAACTGGTGAATGATTCTCAACGCCGCCAGCTGACGATTGGGAGAAAGCGCCGCCTCCGGCTCATCGAACAGGTAGAGCCCCTGTCCCTTGAGCTGATTCAAGAGTATCGCCATGAAGCTCTCTCCGTGTGAGCGGGCATGAAGCGATTTGTTTCCGTAGTTCTCCAGATATCCCACTTCGTCCATATAAGACGCTACATTGAAGAAGCTCTCTGCGCGCAGGAAGTAGGAATCCCTGGGTCTTGCAAAACTTTTACTCAGCCGCAAAAAATCATGCAATGAGGATTCGGCGCCCGATGTGTGAATTCGTACATTCTTCGTCCCCCCTTCGTGGCCGAATCCGAGGGCAAGCACGATAGCCTCGAGGACGGTTGATTTTCCTGATCCATTCTCTCCGACAAAAAAACTTACGTCGGGATGAAATTCAAGTTTGTCTAGCTCTTTGACGGCAGGGATATGAAACGGATACACACCCCAATCAATATCATTATCTGATTTGAGAGAAACATTTTGCAGGTATGGTTTTTTATTCAGAGACATGCTGGCGCGCTGTCATTCTGGTTATTTTGCACATATTGCCGGGCTTGGGTCAGGCTTGATGCAAGCTATATGTTTGCCCTGACCTGGAACTCTATGCCGACCTCTCGCCAGCACTCGATTTCCTTTTGCAGCCAATAGGCCACCGTAGGATGCAGGGTCACCCAGTCCTGCTTGATTTCCAGCTCTATCTTGTTCTTCATCTTCAGGCCTATGTCGGCATAGTCCAGTTCCACGCGCGAATGCATGAAGGTGACCGACAAGCGCAGCGCCAGCACCGCCTTGGCAAAATCCAGGTCGGCCAGGATATCGCTGATTTTCCTCAGGTTGCCCTTCTGGCTCAGGATCAGTGCGCTCATGACCCTTTGCTCGCG
>DATHMC010000177.1:0-8780 GCA_035487495.1 Undibacterium sp. | reverse complement strand
TGCGGAGCCGGTGGCGTTTGCTGCCGATACGCTGGCGCTGGCGATTGCCGAGATTGGTTCCATCTCCGAGCGCCGGATCGCCTTGCTGATCGATGCGTCCCTGTCCGGCCTGCCGCCTTTCCTGGTGCAATCCTCGGGACTGAATTCCGGTTTCATGATTGCGCATGTGACGGCTGCGGCGCTGGCTTCGGAAAACAAGTCGATAGCGCATCCTGCCAGCGTGGACACGATCCCGACCTCCGCCAACCAGGAAGACCACGTCAGCATGGCGACCTACGCCGGACGCCGCCTGCATGAGATGGCGCACAATACGGCGACCATCGTCGGCATAGAGCTGCTGGCAGCGGCGCAAGGAGTAGATTTCCATCACCCATTGACGACTTCCCCGCATCTGAGCAACGCGCATCAATTGCTGCGCCGGCGGGTGGCCTTCTATGACAAGGACAGGTTCTTTGCGCCGGACATTGAAGCCGCCAAGCAACTGGTGGTGCAGGGTGAGCTGAGCGCCAATTGCAAGGATTTGTTCAATAACCTGTACCTGCCTTAAGCCCTGGAATTGTAGCGATCAATGCGCCACTGGAATGCCGAAGACTGTGCTGCGATGCCGTGGAAAAACGGCGGCGGCATCACGACTGAACTGGCAATCGCGCCGCAAGGCGCGACGCTGGACAATTTTGAATGGCGCGTCAGCAGCGCGCTGGTGACCGGTTCCGGGCCGTTTTCGCATTTCATCGGCGTCGATCGCAGTCTTGCCGTGTTGCAGGGCGGGGCCCTGAGCCTGCAGGTGGAGGATATGGCGGGCTTCGACCTTACTCCCGCCAGTGAACCGTTTCGCTTTCGCGGCGAACAGCGGATCTGGGCGACAGTCGCACAGGGTGCGATCAGCGACTTGAACGTGATGACGCGGCGCGGCAGCTATTCCCACCAATTGCTGCGCCTGTCAGGGGCGACTGAATACCTGATCAAACGGCAGGGCGCTTTGGTATTAGTATATTGTGCACAGGGGAGCGCCGATATCCGGCACGCCGGCTCGGTGCTGCAATTGAGGCAGGGTGATATGCTGATGCTGGACCAGCAAGACGACATCGACAGCCTGCCGTTGCAGTGCCGGGGGCGGGATGTCTTCTATGTGGCTCATCTGAGCGCACAACAAAAATGAGCATAAGACATGACTACATCAGCTACTGACAACTGGGATTCTGTGTGGGTCAACGTGCATCTGGCGACGATGCAAAATGCCCAGGGCTATGGAGAAATTCCTGATGCGGCAATCGCTGTCAAGGACGGCGCCATTGCCTGGCTCGGCGCGCGCGCCGATCTGCCGCAGACCTATACGGCAAACGTGCAGCACGACGGCAAAGGCTGCTGGCTGACGCCTGGCCTGATCGATTGCCATACGCATATCGTGTATGCCGGCAACCGCAGCGACGAATTTGAGGCGCGCCTGAACGGCGTCGCCTATGAAGAGATCGCCCGCAAAGGCGGGGGCATCTTGTCCACCGTGCGAGCCACGCGCAGTGCGACCGAAGAAGAGCTGATGCTGGCCAGCTTGCCGCGCATCGCCAGCCTGTTACGCGAAGGCGTGACCACGCTGGAGATCAAGTCCGGTTATGGACTGGATCAACAGAGCGAAGCAAAAATGCTGCGGGTGGCGCGGCAGTTCGGCCATGATTTCCCGTTGCGGGTGACAACCACCTTCCTCGGCGCGCATGCGTTGCCGACCGAGTATGCGGGCCGGGCCGATGACTACCTGCAACTGGTGTGCGAGCATATGCTGCCGGCGTTGGTCGCGGAAGGCCTGGTCGATGCGGTCGACGCTTTTTGCGAAAAGATAGGTTTTTCTGCCGCCCAGACCGAGAGGGTGTTCCAGGCAGCGCAGCGGCATGGCCTGCCAGTCAAATTGCATGCGGAACAATTGTCCGACCAGGGCGGTGCGGCGCTGACGGCGCGTTACCAGGGCTTGTCGGCGGACCACCTGGAATACCTGTCGGAGCAAGGGATAGCTGCCATGGCCGATGGCGGCACCGTTGCGGTACTATTGCCGGGGGCCTACTATTTTCTGCGCGAGACCAAATTGCCGCCGATCGCCGGCTTGCGCGCGGCCGGGGTACCGATGGCAATCGCCACGGATTGCAATCCAGGCACTTCGCCGATGACTTCGCTCTTGCTGGCGATGAACATGGCGTGCACGATATTCCGCCTGACGCCGCTGGAAGCCTTGACGGGGACGACCCGGCACGCAGCCCAGGCCTTGGGTTTGGCAGACCAGATCGGCAGCCTGGAAATCGGCAAGCGCGCCGATTTTGCGTTATGGGCGATCGACAGGCCGGGCGACCTGGCCTATGCGATAGGCGGCAACCCTTGCCAGGCCGTCGTGTTTGGCGGCCGGCTGCGCCATGTTTAGGCGATTGCTCGCCATAAGAAAGTAAATTTTCGTCATACCGCGTTGTTAATCTCTTCATTTTCTGAATTAATCGTTAAACTGTCGTTTTAGCAAAGAAAACTGACCGGCTCCGGCCGTATGATGTTTTTTGCAAGCAACCAGGATAGCTTGTCCCTGCTCATGCAAGGATAAACGCTGCATTACAGAAAATGAGGAAATCGCCTTGCTGCCTTCCGCACAAACCGTCCAAAACAAAATCGGATCTGCCCTGAAGCAAAAACGGCTCAGGCGCTGGGGCCTGGGTTTGCTAACCGGCTTCCTTTTACTGCTGGTAGTCAGTTGGCTGGCGGTCCCGCACTTCGTCAATCAGATTGCTACCGAGCAAGTTCAAAAACAGCTCGGGCGCAAGCTCAGCATCGGCGAATTGCATTTCTCGCCGCTTCAGTTGGCCCTGACCGCCAACGACGTCCGCCTGTATGAACCGGACCAGGCTACGACGATGTTGACTGTCAAGTCGGTCGTGATGAATCTGTCCTTATCGTCGTTGTTCAGGCAAGCGCTGGTGATGGACGAGATCAAGCTGGTTTCGCCTTTTGTGCATATCGTCAGGACGGCCGGCGACGGCTATGGCCGTTACAATTTTTCCGACATCCTGGAACGCATTGCGGCGATGCCCAAGAGCACGAGCGACAAGCCGTTCCGTTTTTCGCTTGCCAATGTGCAGTTGCAGGACGGCGGCGTGCAGTTCGACGACAAGGTGGTGGACGAGCACGTCAAGGTAGAGGCGCTGCAACTGGCGTTGCCCTTCCTGTCGAATTTTCCATCGTCGATCAACAGCTATGTATTACCCCTGTTGTCTGCCAGGATCAACGGCACGCCTTTTTCACTGAAAGGGCGCACCAAACCCTTCGAGCCAACATTGGACACATCGCTGGCGCTGGACGTGGAGCAACTGGATCTGGCCAGCTATATGGCGTACTCTCCTGTTGCGCTGCCGGTGAAATTGCAGAGCGCCAAACTGACGACCCGGCTGGACCTGGTTTTCTCGCGCCAGAAGGATCATCCCGAGTTGCTGTTGTCGGGCGACGTCAGCCTGAACGCGCTGGCGGTCAATGACAAGGACGCGGCGCCGTTGCTGCGTGCCGATTCTATGACTACCCATATCAAGCAGCTCAATATCTTTAGCGGCGCCGCCGCGATCGACCAACTGCTGATAGCCGGGCCCGAAGTTTGGCTGGCACTGGACAGCAAGGGCGAGTTGAATTGGGCCAGGCTGTCGATGAAACCTGCCAAGGCGGCAGACGCGGTAAGCCCCGGCAAGGAAGTGGCCGCTGCAGAAACCTCCGCACCGGCAGCGGCTACGCCGTTGCCGCTCAGCGTGCTGAATGAATTCATTGTGCAGAAAGGGATAGTGCACTGGTCGGATGCGGCCAATGCGGCGCCGGCGCAGGAACTGACGCTGAAAAATATCAGTGTAAACGCAAAGCGCTTATCCACGCAGGCTGACGCCAAGCCCGCCAGTGTAAGCCTCGCTGCCAATGGCGAGCACGATGAAGCCTTGAGTTTCCAGGGCGAATTGCAGCCGATGGCGAAATCCCTGAGCGGGCAGGCTGAACTGCAAGCGCTGGCGCTGGCAGACTATCAACCTTATATCAACAAAGTGCTGGCGGCCAATCTCAGCGGACTGGTAACGATCAAATCCAGGCTCAGTTCCAGTCCGGCGCAATTCAAGCTGGACGAGTTGAGCGCCAATGTCAGCGACTTCAAGCTCTCGCCTAAAAACAAGACCGGCAAGACCGACGGAGACGTCTCGGTCAAGACTTTTTCCATCGACCAGCTCAGCCTGGATACCGAGGCGCGCAGCGTCAAGTTGGCCAAGGTCTTAGTTGACGGCGTAAACGCTGACATCCGGCGCGATCGGCAGGGGCAGCTCAACCTGCAAAAAATCGCCTTGAGCCAACATGCCGCTGCAGTCCCTGCGAATGCCAAACCGGCAAGCAAGGATAGCTGGAAGGGCAGCGTGCAGAAAATCGCGTTCACCGACACCAGCATTGGCTTTACCGATAATTCGGTCAGCCCTGCCGTTTCCGTGAAAACAGAAGGCATCAAGCTGGATGTCGATGGCGCTAGCAGCGACCTGGCAAATCCTGTTGCCATCGCCTTGCAAGCGGCAATCAATCGCAAGGGCAAGCTCGCGTTGAAAGGCAGCATTGCCGCCGGCCTGAAGGCGATCAGGGTGGACCTGGATGGACAGAATCTGCCGGTGTCGAATTTTTATCCGTATTTTTCCGAATACATGAATGCCGCGCTGACCAGAGGGCAGGCCAGCGTCAAGGGCAGGCTCAGTGTCAGCAATCCTATGCAGGCGTCCAGGCAGATTGCGTATGACGGCATGTTGAAACTGGCGGATTTCCATCTGTTGGAAAATGGCGCCACCGACGATTTCCTGCAATGGAAATCGATAGACGTAGACGGTATCAGCGCCAGGGTGACGGCGGGCCAGCCGCAGATCAGCGTGAAGAAGCTGACATTCAGCGACTTCTACGCGCGCGCGATCCTGTCGGACAAGGCCAGGCTGAATCTGCAAGACATTTTTGCGGCGAAAAACGCTGCGCCGGATGCTGCCGCAGCCTCAGCAGCAGCGGCGCCGGTGGATAAAAAGACCGACGCCAAGATCGAGGATGGCGGGCTGGTCATCTCCGGCAGCAGCACCAAGTCCGCAAGCAATGCGCCAGTGGCCGCGGCACCCGCGGCGAGCGGCAAACAGCCTGTGATACGTATCGCGCAGACGGTCATCAAGGGCGGTAACGTCAACTTTACCGACAACTTCGTCAAGCCCAACTACAGCGCCAACCTGACCGGCCTGGCCGGCAGCATAGGAGCGATCGCATCGGACAATCCGCAGGCCGCGGCGATAGAGCTGTCGGGCAAGATAGACAATGACGCGCCGCTAGTGATTTCCGGCACGCTGAACCCGCTGGCCAAGCCGCTGTTCCTGGATATCAAGGGCAGCGCCAGCGGCGTGGAACTGACCCGCCTGACCCCTTACGCAGCCAAATACGCAGGCTATGCGATAGAAAAGGGCAAGTTGTCGATGCAGGTGGCCTACCATGTGGAAAACCAGAACCTGCAGGCCGTCAATGACGTCCGTATTGATCAACTGACTTTTGGCGACCGGATAGACAGCCCCGATGCCACCAAGTTGCCGGTGCTGCTGGCGGTCGCCCTGCTGCGCGATAACAATGGCCAGATTGCCGTCAACCTGCCGGTGTCGGGCTCCTTGTCGGACCCGCAGTTCTCTATCGGCGGCCTCATTTTCAAGGTTTTCGTGAACCTGATTACGAAGGCTGTCACCGCACCGTTTTCATTGCTGGCTTCGGCTTTCGGCGGCGGTGAAGAGTTGTCCTATATAGAGTTCAAGCCCGGCCAAAGCGTACTGGCTGCCGATACGATGGGGAAACTGGATAGTCTTGCCAAGGCACTCAAGAACCGCTCCGGCTTGAAGCTGGATATCATCGGCCGCGTAGATCCGGCCAGCGATACGGAAGGCCTGCGCCGCGAAAGCCTGCTCAAAAAAATGAAGGCGCTGAAACTGAAAGACTTGCGTCGCGCCGGCGGCCAAGGTACGGCTGACGACGTGGCCCTGGATGACGCGGACAGGAAAAAATACATCGAAGATGTCTATTCAGCAGAAAAATTTACCAAACCCCGCAACATCATCGGCATCGCGAAAACCTTGCCGACCGACGAGGCTGAGCGGCTTATCCTGAGCAACACGCCGGTCACCCCGGACGCCTTGCGTGCCCTTGCCCAGGCGCGCGCAGACACTGTCCGCGACTACCTGGAGCAAAAAGGAGAGGTGGGCAAGGACAGGCTATTCCTGATCGCACCAAGGCTGACCGCAGACGGCATCAAGGACAAAGGCGCGACCACCAGGGTGGATTTCGCGTTGAAATAAAATCGCCCCGCAATTGGTCATGTAATTCGCAAAGCAAATTCAAACACCATCGTTACCAGGGAGACATCAATGAAATATTTATTGGCAGCTTTATTCTTGTCCTGCGGCCTCGTGAGTTTGCCCGGCACCGCCGCAACCTCCGGGCCCGCGGCAGGGGCAGCCGTTGCCGCCCGCACCAGGGTCGTATTTCAAGTCAGCGACAATGACCAGGCAAAATGGAACCTGACCCTGAACAACGTAAAAAACATCCAGACTGCTTTGGGTGCCGATAATGTCGATATCGAAATCGTCGCTTATGGTCCGGGCATCAGTATGTTGAAATTTGATACCCCGGTGGGCAATCGCATCCAGGACGCGGTGAAGTCCAAGGTCAAGGTCGCCGCATGCGAGAACACGATGGAGGCGCAGAAGCTGCACAAGGAAGATATGGTGCCCGCTATCTCCTATGTGCCGGCGGGAGTCGTCGAGATCATCAAGCTGCAACAGCAAGGTTACGCGTATATCCGGCCTTAATGCTTTCAGCGGAGATCGTCTCGCGCGTGTCGGCACTTGTCGTGAATGATATGGCGGCAGGTCCCGCAGGTTCCTGCGAATGCGAATTGCGGGAAAGAAATATACAAGAATCCGGGAAAATTTTTACTACAGCAATTCACTTGACAATATAATCACAAATTTGGGGCGCCCCAGAGAATAATCATGATTGCCGTGAATCATTCAATGCCAGATTGATTTTCAGGTAAAAGAAAAAAGGGAAATGCGATGAGTGGGATGCCTGTTGCCAACATACTGTATGTGGAAGATGATTCGGACATACAGACGGTTGCCCAGATAGCACTTGAAGTTGTAGGCGGATTTACATTAAGAACCTGCAGCTCCGGCCTTGAAGCGCTGGATGCCGTTAAATCCGGCTGCGCACCGGATCTGCTGCTGCTGGATGTGATGATGCCAAACATGGATGGGCCGACGACCTTGGCGGAATTGCGTTTACTGCCTGCCACTGCATCCACGCCGGTCATTTTCATGACTGCGAAGGTGCAGGCGGGCGAACTCGCTTATTACAAATCGCTGGGCGCCATCGGCGTCATTGCAAAACCCTTTGATCCCATGGAATTGTCCGAACAACTTCGCGAGCTATGGAGCCGGGGAAACTAGATGACCGACAAGAGCGATAGCTTGCAAGAAAAGTTGCGTGCACTCGAAGCAGTTTTTTTAGCAAAGCTTCCATCCAGATTGCAGGAAATGGAAGACGCACTGGGACTATTCTTGCAGCAACCGGAAAACAAGGAACACCTGGCGTTGCTGCACCGGCTCTTGCATACGATGGCAGGCTCGGCCGGGACCTTCGGTTTTCCCGTGGTGGGTACGCGCGCGCGCGAGTTTGAGGGCAGGCTGAAACCCTTGATCAATGGCGAAACCTGGCCCAAGACCATGCTGAACCATTATGCGGCCGATTTGAGGCAGTATTTTGCCGAGACCATCTACAGCGCAGAGAACAAGCCCGCGTCAGCGGATGAGGACGAACAAGCGGACGTGCTGAACGAACGCGCCTTGTCGCGCCTGATTTACCTGGTAGATGACGACCAGACGCTGACCGAGGCGATTACGCTGCAGCTGGAACATTTTGCCTATGAGGTCGTCAGGATCAATGAATTGAAGGCGCTGTCGGTTGCGATAGCAACCCGCAGGCCGGACGTGGTCGTCATAGAGCTAGGTTTCCCCGAGGGGAAAATGGCGGGTGCGGAAGAAATTTCCCGCATCAAAAAAATGAGCCGCCTGAAATTCCTGACCATCTTCATTTCCAATACCAGCAGTTTTGAAAGCCGCCTGCTTGCGGTGCGCGCCGGCGGCGACGGTTATTTCACCAAGCCTATCGATATCGTCGCATTGACCGACAGGATAGACGCGACCATAGGCCGGGAAGAGCCCAAGGGTTACCGCATCCTGATCATCGATGACGATGCGGTGACCTCCGAGTATTACGGCGCGGTGCTGAGAAGCGCCGGTATGAGCGTCAAGCTGCTCAACGACCCTAGCCAGTTGTTGAAAGTGATGACGGATTTTCGTCCCGAATTGCTGTTGCTGGACGTGTATATGCCGATGTGCAATGGCATAGAACTGGCAAAGATCATACGCCAGGATAATTCCTACCTGGACGTGCCGATTGTTTTCCTGTCCAGCGAAGGCGATCTTGGCAAGCAGCAGGAGGCGGTACAGTCAGGCGCCGATGATTTCCTGACCAAGCCCATAGAACCGGATTTCCTGGTCTCAGCCTTGTCCAGCCGCGCCGAGCGTTATCGTTCCTTGCGGGCCCTGATCATGCGGGACGGGCTGACCGGCTTGTACAATCATACCGCGATCAAGGAAGAACTCGCCGCCGAGATGTCGATCGCGGGGCGCAACGGCGGTCCGATGGCCCTGGCAATGATAGACCTGGACAAT
>DATHMC010000176.1:0-12067 GCA_035487495.1 Undibacterium sp. | reverse complement strand
ACACAATCACTTCTCAGCCAACGGCCACCAGATTGCTTGCCGATATCAAGGCTGCCACCGGTTGGAGCCAGCCGCGTATTGCCAGGGAGCTGGGCGTCTCGCAACCTACGGTCAACCGGATTCTGAACGGCCAGGGCGATTGCAAAAGCACCACCTGGATGGCGATCACGGCCTTGCACCGGCAGGTTTGCCGGCGCGCCATGCCAGACACTTCCTCATCACAGATAAACGGGATTCCACAATGAGCCACACGATGATCATGCGCGACCGCAGCATCCCGCTGTCGGACGCAGAGCACAGCGCCGCCTTCAAAGTCATGCAGCAGGGCCTGCGCGGCGTGGACGGCAAGCACCATGCGCGCTGGCTGCGCTTCTTGCGCGAGGTGTTTGCGCTGGAAGACGGCGAGGTGGCGCAGGTCGGCACCCGCATTCCGCGCAGCACCGCTTTCCATCGCCGCCACATGGCGCTGGAACGGGCGGTGTTCGATGCGCAGCAGCGCTTCAGCGAATTTGAGCAGTTCCGCAACTGGCTGAAGATAGGCGCCGGCCACGTGAACTGGGTGCCGGGCGCCAAGGGCGGCATCGTGCCGCTGCCCAGATCCATTTCCTATGCCGAGCTGGATGACGCCGCGATGCAGCAGGTACACGCCGCCCTCATCGGTTTTTTGCGCGGCCCGCATGCGGCGCGCTATTTGTGGAAGCAACTCGATGCGCAGCAAGCGGCCGCCATGATGGCGACGATTTTGCAAAGCGTCTTGCCGGTGCAGGAGGGGCGGCAGCAATGAGAGGTTACGCCAAGATTTCTCCCAAATTCTGGATCAGCGGCACCGGCGAAAAATTGCGCGATGAAGGCTGGCAAGCGCAGATGGTGGCGCTGTACCTGATGAGCAGTCCGCAAGCCAATATGACGGGCCTGTATTACTTGCCGAAGCCTTTCATGCTGGCGGAGACCGGGCTGACAGCGGCCAACCTGGCCGCCGGTTTGCAAGGCTGCATACGGGCCGGCTTTTGCCAGTACGACGAGAAGTCGCGGATGGTCTGGGTGCATGAAATGGCGCGTTTCCAGGTCGGTGCAACACTGAAGCCGCGCGACAAACGGGCCATCGGCGTGCAGACCGAATACGACAGCCTGCCCGACAATCCTTTCCTGCAAGCCTTTTACGACAAGTACGCGAAAGCTTTTTGCATGAGCAGTTGCAGGGGAATCGCAGCAGTGGAAGAAGGGAACGGGAAGGGGCTTGCCACTACCTTGCACACACCTTCCAAGGTGCGCAAAAGCCAAGAGCAAGAACAAGAGCAAGATAAAAGTCAAAACCTCGCTAACACTGACGTGTTAGCTGTCGCCAGCGATGCTGGTGACGTGTCGGGGAAGCTGGCGGATTCGGGTCATCGCGAGGCGCTTTTGCCGCCTGCGGCGCCCAAATCCGCCGGCATCCCAAGTGGTGGGGGCAAACCAGCAGCGGCGCAAGGCAGTGCCGCGGACACTGGAACGGCTGGACTTTCCCTGAGCGACGGTGCCCGGAGCACGGCCAGGGAACAGCAACAGCCACGCGCAGTGCCTGCAGCAACGGCCTGCCCCCACCAGGAGATTATCGCGCTGTACCACGAGCTCTTGCCGCAGTGCCCCAGGGTGCGCGACTGGACCCACGGCAGGGCGCGGCAACTGCGCAGCCGCTGGAACGAAGACCCGTCCCGGCAAAACCTGGCCTACTGGCGGACTTTTTTTGAATACGTGGCCGGCTGCGCCTTCCTGACCGGCAAGTCGCAACTGCCGGGAAAGCGCCCCTTCATCGCTGACCTGGAGTGGATGACCAAGGCCATCAACTTCACCAAGATACGCGAGCAGCAGTATGAAAATTATTGAGATTGAGACGGGCATCCTCGCCGCCGCCGTGGCGTGGGCAGGCACTGACCCGGCAGCCCAGCAAACATCGAACGTCCGCGTGGGCACAGGTGCCCACCCTACGGAATTGTGGAGGGAATAATTTGATGAAAACGATGGACCGCAACCGCGCCGCCACAGAAGCCCCGCACAATATCGAAGCCGAACAAAGCGTGCTCGGCGCGCTGCTGCTGGACAACGACGCGATAGACCGCGCCGGCGACCTGCGCGCCGAGCATTTTTACCGCGGCGAGCACCGGCTGATCTACAGCGAACTGCTGGCACAGATCAGCGCCGGCAAGAGCTGCGACGTGATCTCGCTGACCGACCTGCTGCGCGACCGCATCGCCGATTGCCTGCCCTACCTGAATGCGCTGGCGCAAAACACGCCTTATTCGGCCAACATCGCCCGCTACGCCGCCATCGTGCGCGACCGCGCCATCAAACGCGGCCTGATCGCGCTGGGCCATGAGGTGGCCGACCAGGCCGCCAGTTCGCGCCAGGACGCCGCGCTGCTGCTGGACCAGGCCTCCAGCAAGCTGGAGCAACTGGCGGTGGCGCGGATCAGGCAAGAGCCGGTGAAAGCCGGCGCCGACCTGTACCACCACATCGAAGAGCTGGAACGCCGGCGCGAAGGCGGCAGCCGCGCCATCTCCACCGGCTTTGCCGGCGTGGACGACAAGCTCAGCGGCGGCCTGCGCGGCGGCGAGCTGGTGGTGCTGGCGGCCCGGCCCAAGATGGGCAAGACCGCCTTTGCGCTGAACCTGGCCTGCCATATCGCGCACAGCCACAGCGTGCTGGTGCTGTCGATGGAAATGCCGCGCATGCAACTGCACGACCGCAACCTCGCCAGCATAGGCCGCATCCCGCTGGCGCACCTGCTGCAGCCGAATGCGATGACGGACGGCGACTGGAACAACCTGACCGCCGCCATTGCAAAAATCGACGCTATGCAGCTGTACCTGGACGACCAGGGCGGCCTGCGCCTGCTGGATGTGCGGATGAAGGCCAAGGCCGTCAAGCGCCGCCACGGCCTGCAGGTGCTGGTGATCGACTACCTGCAACTGATGGAAGGCGACGGCGACAACCGCAACGCGCAGATAGAGGGCATCACGCGCGGCCTGAAGGCGCTGGCGAAAGAATTGGACATCGCCGTCATCTTGCTCAGCCAGCTCAACCGCGAACTGGAAAAGCGCCCCAACAAGCGCCCGCAAGCCAGCGACCTGCGCGACTCCGGCGCGATAGAGCAAGACGCCGATGCCGTCATCTTTTTATACCGCGACGAAGTCTATAACCCCGACAGCCTGGACCGCGGCATCTGCGAGGTCGATGTCGCACTGTGCCGGCAGGGCGCCCCAGGCCGCGCCGCCTTGACCTACATCGGCGCCCAGACCCGCTTCGACAATCTGCCCGACGCGGCTGCAGGCTGGCGCCCCCGTTCGCCGGCAGCCAGCGCCCACCGGCAACGTGCGCTGGCGGAGCAATTATGAAGTCAGGATACTCGTGAGCAAACCCCTGCACGCCAGTTGCTAGGCCGGCAGAAGCCTGTTGGATCGCGGTGGAAGAGAGGGGCCTGCTGGCGCAAGAAAGAGGAGTTCTGCTGCGATGGAGTAAACAGCGCGCATTGGTAGGGTGGGCACCCGTGCCACGCGGCAAAACTTAAAAAAATCGACATCTACAATCAAAAGCTACTTATATCAAAAGCTACTTATATCAAAAGCTACTTATTTACCTGTCGCGCCAGCTTTTACAAGCTTACAGACGCAGTAAATTCAATGCGGCTGGGGCGAAGGAAAATTATTTAAGGTGACGCATGCCGACGCATGCGGGCAGCGATGGAATTTGCCCGACGCCATAAAATTTGCTACCATGGCGCGGCAACGGGGAGATGGCATTCCTCCCGGTGCCGTAAAAAAACGCACCTAACCGCCGCCCGCGTCCGCCGGGCAGTTGATGATGCCTACAGACGTTCCTGGTCATCGGGAAGCTGTAGGCTGTCGCCCTTAGCTTGCCGACCAGGTGTTGACTGAACTCTTTCCGGCCGGCTGAATGAAATCTTCCTTCCATCCCGAACAAATTGACCTGCTGCCGTACATCGCCAAGTGGCTGTTGCTGGCGGCTGTCGTTGCGACACTGGCGGGCAGCGCCTCTGCCTTCCTCCTGTTTGCGTTGGAGTGGGCCACCGCCCGGCGCGAGGCGCATCCCTGGCTGATCTGGCTGCTGCCGCTGGCCGGTTTTGCGGTGGGCTGGGTCTACCTGCGCTTCGGCCAGAGCGTAGAGGCCGGCAACAACCTGCTGATCGACGAGATCCACGACCCCAAAAAAGTGATCCCGCTGCGCATGGCGCCGCTGGTGTTGGGCGGCACCATCGTGTCGCACCTGTTCGGCGCGTCGGTTGGGCGCGAGGGCACGGCGGTGCAGATGGGCGGTGCGCTGGCCGACCAGCTCACCCATGCCTTGCGGCTGCCGCCGCAGCAGCGCCGGCTGCTGATCATGGCCGGCATCAGCGCCGGCTTTGCGGCGGTGTTCGGCACCCCGCTGGCCGGCGCCATCTTCGGCCTGGAGGTGCTGGCCATAGGGCGCATGCGTTACGACGCCATCCTGCCGTGCTTCATCGCCGCCATCATTGCCGACCAGGTCGGCCTGTGGTGGGGCGTGCAGCATACCCATTATCTGGTTAGCCAGATTCCTGCCTTCAGCTTGTGGGGCTTGCTGGCGGTGCTGGTTGCCGGCGCGGCTTTCGGCCTGGCGGGCATGCTGTTCGCCAACGCCACGCACGGCTTGTCCGATTTTATGAAAAAGCGCATCGCCTACGCGCCGCTGCGGCCTTTGATCGGCGGCGCCGTGGTCGCCGTCGCCGTGTGGGCGGTGGGCACGCAGCGCTACATCGGCCTGGGCATCCCTGTGATCGTCGAGGCCTTCCAGCATCCGCTGCCGTGGACCGACTTTGCCGGCAAGCTGGCGTTTACCGTGGCGTCGCTGGGCGCCGGTTTCAAGGGCGGCGAGGTGACGCCGCTGTTCTATCTGGGTGCAACGCTGGGCAATGCGCTGGCGCCCTTGCTGCACATGCCGTTCTCCACGCTGGCCGCGCTCGGCTTCGTGGCCGTCTTTGCCGGCGCCGCCAATACGCCCATCGCCTCCACCGTGATGGCAATCGAATTGTTCGGCCCCGCCATCGGCCCCTACGCCGCCATCGCCTGCGTGCTCAGCTACCTGTTCTCCGGCCACACCGGCATCTACCGCGCGCAACGCATAGGCCACGCCAAGCACCGGCACGTGCCGGAGGGGATGAGGCTGGGAGAGGTGAGAACATACCGCAAGAGCGAAGGCGATAAGTAGGGTGCAATAGCTTTAGCGTATTGCACCGAACGGCCTCAAAAATGACGGCATCCACCGCAAACTCACCCACCAAAATACCAAGGCCGCCAGGCTGACCCCCGCTCCCAGCAAGCAAACACCGGCCCAGCCAAATGCTGCATAGATGCTGGTAGAAGCAATCGCACCCGCGCCGCTGCCGGCAGCATAAAACAGCATATAGCATCCCACCAGCCGGCTGTGTGCTTCGGTTTGGGCGCTGAAGATCATGCTCTGGTTGGTGACGTGGATGGCTTGTCCTGCCAGGTCCAGCAGCAGGATGCCTATGGCCAGCGCCCAGAGCGAATACGGCATCAATGCGATCGGCAGCCAGCACAGCACCAGTAGCGCCAGCGCGGTGCCTGTCGTCCATTGCCCCAGGCCGCGATCCGCCAGGCGGCCGGCGCGCGCGGCGCCCAATGCCCCGGCCACGCCGACCAGGCCGAACGCGCCTATGGCCGTATGCGACAGCGAATACGGCGGCGCGCTCAGCGGCAGCGCCAGCGCGCTCCAGAAAATGCTGAAGGCGGCAAACATCAGCATCGCGATCACGCCGCGTAGCTGCAATACCCGCTCACGCGCCAGCAGATGGAACATGGAGCCCAGCAATTGCAGGTAGCTCAAGCGCAGCGCAGGCGGGGTTTGCGGCGGCAGCATGCGCCACAGGATTGCCAGCATCGCCAGCGCCAGGCCCGCCGATGCGAAATATACCGCGCGCCAGCCGGACATGTCCGCCACCAGCCCGGCCAGCGTGCGCGCCAGCAACAGGCCGATGACGACGCCGCCCTGCGCCGCACCGACCACGCGCCCGCGCTCTGCGGGCGCCGCCGCGCTGGCCGCGTAGGCGATCAGGCCCTGCGTCATCGCGGTGCCCAGCAGGCCCACCGCCAGCATGCCCGCCAGCAGGAGCGCCGGGGAGCCCGCCACGCCCACCGCCAGCAGCGCCGCACACAGCAACAGCAATTGCGCCAGCGTCAGGCGGCGCCGGTCCAGCAGATCGCCCAGCGGCACCACGAACAACAAGGCCAGCGCACAGCCCAGCTGCGTGGCGGTGATGACAATGCCCACCGCCGCATCGCTAAAGCCGAAGTCGCGCGCCAGTGCATCCAGCAGCGGCTGGGCATAATAGACATTGGCCACGCTCAGGCCGCAGGCGGCGGCAAACAGCAGCACCAGGGCTTGCGGCATGGCGCCGGATGCGGTGGGCGGCGACAGTGCGGAGGTGGTTTTCGCCGCGCCTGCATTGGAGTCATTTCTTGGGTTGGATGCCTGGTAGTGTCCTTGATCGCGCATTACGTCGCTTCTTCCATTCTGGTTGCAAAATAAAACCAGTTGCAGTGTAGGTGCGATGGTTTTAAAATGCAACCAGAATTTGCGGACAAGGAATCGGCATGGCCAAAAGAAAGAGCTTGAAAAGCGCAAGCTGCCCGGTGGCGCGCTCGCTGGACGTGATCGGCGACCGCTGGTCTATGCTGATCATTCGCGATGCATTCGACGGCATGCGCCGCTTCGGCGAATTCCAGAAAAGCCTGGGCGTCGCCAAGAATATCCTGGCAGACCGGCTGCATACGCTGGTGGAAGAGGGGGTCCTTGAGGCGGCCCCGGCCTCGGACGGCACTGCCTACCAGGAATACCTGCTGACGGCCAAGGGCCGGGGCCTGTTCCTGGTGGTGGTGGGTTTGCGGCAGTGGGGGGAGGATTATCTTTTCAGCAAAGGCGAGCCGCATTCCAGATTGATGGAGCGCGGCAGCGGCAAGCCTGTTCAGAAGATGGAGCTGCGCTCCCGCGACGGCACATTGCTGGAACCTGACGATACGGTGGTCAAAAAGCTGAAATCCTGACGCAGTCGAATGCCTTGTTCATCAGTTGCGCCACCCAGATCCGTGGCCTGTATTTCGACCGAAACCACCTGTGCTTTTGGGCCAAGCGCCTCGAACAAGGCCGGCTGGTTGGCAACTGGGCCGATGTGGCTAGCGGCGAAATGGACTGGACGGGTCTCAAGCTGCGGCTCGAAGGCATCGAGCCGAAGCAGGTGCGCCGGCGCGATAAAAAGCCTGTCGTTCAATCTCAAAATACGCCTATTCACCCTGCAAAAACATTATAATAATGATATGCAATTCAACCAAGAATCCGCCGCTAAAACTGCCCACCCGGCGGTGGCATTGAGCGCCATGGACATGGTCAAGCTGCTCGATGTGAAGGATCGCGAAATCGTTCACCTGCGCCGCCAGGTCGCCTGGTTTCAGCGCCAGGTCCTCGGCCAGAAGAACGAACGCCGCCTGCGCGAACCGGAAGGCGTTCAGGGTACGCTGGGCATGTGGAAGCAAATGTTTGCCGCCAACCCATTGCGCTGCGACTTGCATGAACTTGTCGGGCGACGTACGTACGCCGGTGCATGATCGCTTACGTGCTTAGGACGACACTCTCCGTGATCCTGTTCTGGCTCGTCGCGCTGCCAGTGGAAACGCGCGCTGAAGATCCAGCAAGCCCGACGGTTATAGTTACAGCCACGAGAGAGCCAGTCGTCAAAAAGCTCGATAAGACTGTCTACGACGTTTCCAACATGCCGAGAGCGGCAAACGGCACTGCCCAAGACGTTTTGCAATCGACACCTGAGGTATCGGTGACGGCCGACGGGCAAATCTCGGTCAGGGGAAATCCCCAGGTCACGGTCTTGGTCGACGGCAAGCCGACGGCGATGATGTCGGGTGATGAGCGGGTGGTGGCGCTACAGACCATGAGCGGCGCCGACATTGCCAGCATCGAAGTCATCACTAATCCGTCCGCCGCCTATAATGCCAATGGCGGTGCGATCCTGAATATCGTGTTGAAGCGAAACCGCAAGCCTGGCGCACACGCGCAGATACAGGGGAGCGCCACGAACCAGGGCCTCTGGAATGTCGGTGCGTCGGGCGACGTGACCGGAAAAGATATAAGCGTGCATGGCAACCTGGCGTTCCGCCGTGACGGCACGCTGAAATTCCGTCAGTCAGAAGTCGACTGGAATAATCCTCTCAGCGGCCAAGCCGGACAAACACTGCAGGCTTCGGAGGTATTCGTCCGCCGCATCGTCGAAAGCGCGGCATTGGGCGTTGATTATGCCCTGAGCGACACCGATAGCCTCAGCCTGTCGATGCGATATAACAATCGCCGGTCGCGTCCGTTGTTCGACGTGCTCAACGAGAACCGTACGGGAGCTGCCGATACCATCTATCATCGTATCTCCTATGGCCCCAACGAGCAGTCCGACGACAGCGCCGGCCTGAGTTACAGCCACCAGGACAATGGTACAGCGCTTAAGGCAATGGTTCAGCGCAGCGATACGATCGGCCTGATCGACAAGTCTTATAGCGACGTGTTCGTCGAACCGGCGCGCGACACCGGCTACAGTCATGGCGCTACCAGGTCGGCGCGCCACCTCAGTCAGGCCACTCTCGACTGGAGCCGCTCATCGGAACACGGCCAGTGGGGCATGGGCCTGGATATCCAGGACAAGGTTGACGGCATCTACAACTATCAGGCGTCCGTCGATCCTTCGACAGGTACCGAAATGCCTGATCCTAATACGACCAACGGCTACGCCGTAATGACGACGCTGACCGCTGCCTATCTGACCGACCAGATCACGTACGGGAAATGGGAAGTGCTGCTGGGCGGACGGGCTGAGCGCATGGCGCTTCGGGTGAGTCCAGTGCAGGGCATCATGCAGACAGAGCATTGGCAGGCATTCAATCCCAGCGCTCACCTCAAATATACCGCCAGCGACCAAGCCGACCTGACGCTCAGCTTTCGCCGCAGTCTCCAGAGGCCCGATCCGCGCGATCTCAATCCGTTCACCACCTATGTCGATGCGCAAAATCTGAGCCGCGGCAATCCCGGCCTCAAGCCGCAGCTCCTGACCTCATGGGAGGTTGGCACTAATGTGGACGCGCCGCATCTGGGCGGCAATCTTAGTGTCTTCTACCGTATCAGCCGCGATACGGTGACCGATGCGCGCAGTTTTGACGCCGACAACGTGCTTGTCACCTCGAAGCAGAATGGTGGGCAGGCTCGTTCGGCCGGCATAACAGGCTCTCTCGATTGGACTCCTGATGCGAAGCTGCGTTTGGGCATAGACGTCGGCGTCTATCGCGTGATGCTTTATACGCCCGATCTCTATAGCCTTGTGCGCCAAGACGGTATCTCGGGCTATGTGAATCTCAGAGCTGCATACAGCGTCGGACAGAACGACGTGTCGCTCGATGCTCATGGCCAATCGGCAGGAATAACACCGCTCGGCCGATATGGGGCCACCAGCAGTCTAAACCTGACCTGGAAGCACAAACTGACCAAGACGCTAAGCTTGACGGTCAACGCCAACGATATTTTCGATGGCAGCAGGCGCACCTATCGGACAGACACGAGCACATTCCATCAGGCTGGATTCGATCATTTCGTCGCACGGCGCATCTATGTGGGCTTTGTAAAAAAGATCGAGTGACGCGGAGGATTGGATACGCGGCGAAGACGGCACACCGTATCATCGATTACCGCTGCCGACCCTGCTGTTGCAAGGGTTGCAAGCAGGATGCTGCTCCCTGCAGGGACACAGGGGAACGGCAAATTAAAGGAACTGACCCTTAACTGAGCAGCATTAGGTACAATCTGGTTTTACCCTGCGGTTTGCTTCATCCATGCAGCATCCGTCATTGCAAGGAGTAATCATGCAAGACATCATTGCCGGCTTCCTCAAGTTCCAGAGGGACGCTTTTCCCAAACGCTCCGAGCTGTTCAAGCGTTTGGCCATTGCCCAAAATCCCAGTGCGCTGTTCATCACCTGTTCCGACAGCCGCGTCGTGCCGGAACTGCTGACCCAGCGCGAGCCGGGCGAACTGTTCGTGATCCGCAATGTCGGCAATATCGTGCCGTCCTACGGGCCGGAGCCCGGCGGCGTATCGGCCGGCGTGGAATACGCGGTGGCGCAACTGGGCGTGACCGATGTGGTCATCTGCGGCCACTCCAATTGCGGCGCGATGTCTGCGATTGCCAGCTGCGCCTGCCTGGACCATATGCCCGCCGTGGGCCACTGGCTGCGCCATGCGGACGCCGCCAAGGCCGTGAATGCGGCGCGCAGCTATGCATCCGACGAAGAGAAGCTCGATGCGCTGGTGCGCGACAACGTGATTGCGCAACTCGCCAATATCCGCACTCACCCCTCGGTCGCGCTGGCGATCTCGCAACACCGCCTGAACCTGCACGGCTGGGTGTACGACATCGCCTCCGGCGACATGCAGGTGCTGGATGAGGCCGGCGGCGAGTTTGTGTCGCTGTCTGCGGGCTGATTTATTATGCTCGGCGGCGACGACTGGTAGACAGGGCAGGTGTGTTCACCGCGTGGGCACGGGTGCCCACCCTACAATACTGCTTTTCCGTTCCGGCGCAGCTTGGCGGCGGCAGCCATTGCCAGCAGGGCGGCGAAGATCAGCAAGGAACTGCCCGGTTCAGGAACGTCGGTGATATCCGAAGCCAGGAACTCGAATTGAAAGCCGGTGATGCCCAGCCCGCCAGCACCGGAGAGACCCCATGTCTTACCGGCAGCGGGAAAGAAGCCGCTCCAGGCTCCGGTGAAAAAATCTGAGCGAAAATCGTTTGCAATGTTGTTATAGTCGGCAAGCAGCGTGTCGCCGGTATAGAGCCTGATATGCGCATTTTCCAAATAGACGCTACTGAGCAGATCGAGGCCGTTGCCGTCGGTACCAAGGGACATTGTTATGGTTTCACCGGGTGACGGATAGAGATCGCCGTTGGCCGACAGATTGATCAGAATCTGATGCATGCCGCTGCCGAGGTCGGTGTCGCTTTCGTTGACCGTCAGTGTCAATCCAGCGCGGGTAAAGGTTTCCGCAATGCCGTCGAAGGTCACCGGCAGATTTACCAAGGCCCCGCTCACCAAGCCTTGCAGATACAGCGAGTAAGAGGAGCCGTTTGCCACGATAGGCGATGCCAATGCGTTGCCGGCGGCTAGCGCCATGCTGACGGCCAGCAGCAAGGTCGATATCAGATGCTTCATCACGTTCTCCCGGGAATGATTAAAATCAAAAGTTTCCACGGATTGTCATATAAGCAAATAACATGCCATTTTTGCAAATTTGTTAAAAATCAACGACTTATAAAAATTGCAAGATATAAGCTGCGGCCTTATGTCAATTTTGCCGACATGCAAATCAGAGGGAAATAGTGAAGGCAGTCGGGCCGATGGCGCGCTAGCCCAAGCGATAGATGTTTAATTTATCAGCGTCTTGATCATCGCTTCCGCCGTTGCCCGCAGCCGCGCCGGGTCCTGGTAGATGCGTTCCATCACGACGATGCCGCGCGTCAGCGTGACCAGCAGGCGGGCCGCTTCTGCCGGCAACAGCCTTAATTGCGGTATTGCCTCCGCAGTGGATAGCCGCGCTTCCAGCGCTGCTTCCATGCCGGCGATCAGGCTTTGCAGCGCTTCGCGT
The DNA here is from genome assembly GCA_035487495.1 of Undibacterium sp. Lineage (GTDB taxonomy): Bacteria > Pseudomonadota > Gammaproteobacteria > Burkholderiales > Burkholderiaceae_D > Undibacterium. The sequence goes on along the minus strand of DATHMC010000176.1, from coordinate 350 downwards.
ATCTTGTCGCCGGCGGCGTTGATGTCGGTGGCGGTCTTGGTGGTCAGGCAGCCGCGGGTGGGTTTGCCTGTGGTCATCGATGTGATCGCGAAGTTGAAGAAAGCGCGCAACGCGTCTTCCAGCCTGGGCTGCTCCAGCGAGGCGCGCACTTCGTCCAGGATGTCGTTCTTGTATTGCTCGAAGACGTGCAAAAACAGCGACTCCTTGTCGCCGTATGCGTTGTAGAGCGATCCGCGCTGGACCCCGGTTGCTTCCGCCAGGTCCTGCATGGAGGTGGGACCAAAGCCTTTTTGCCAAAAGACCTCCAGCACCCGCTGCAGCGCCGCGCCCTCATCAAATTGTCGTATGCC
>DATHMC010000175.1:0-12337 GCA_035487495.1 Undibacterium sp. | reverse complement strand
CAGCGCATCGGCGTCGTTGTTTGGCGTGTCGTTTGCGCTCGGCGCTTTTTTTGCCGGCATGGTGTTGCGCGAGTCGGAGCTGAGCTTGCGGGCGGCAGAAGATTCGCTGCCTTTGCAGGATGCCTTCTCTGTATTGTTCTTTGTCTCGGTCGGCATGCTGTTTGATCCTATGATATTGATCCAGCAGCCTTTGCAAGTGCTGGCCGTGGTCGCGATCATCGTGTTCGGCAAGTCCATTGCCGCATTTGTCCTGGTCATGCTGTTCCGCTATCCGCTGAATACCGCGTTGACGGTATCGGCCAGCCTGGCGCAGATAGGCGAATTTTCGTTCATCCTGGCGGGCCTGGGGGTTTCTCTGGGCGTTTTGCCGCTGCAGGGGCAAAATCTGATATTGGCCGGCGCGATCATTTCGATTGCGCTCAACTCCATGGTATTCAAGCTGATACAACCGTTGCAATCCTGGTTGCGCTCGCGTTCCCAGTTTGCGCGCGACCTGGAGCACAGGGATGATCCCTTGGCCGAATTGCCCGCCTCGGTGGCGTCGGAGCACTTGTCGGCGCACGTGGTGGTAGTCGGTTACGGCAGGGTAGGGCGACATATTGGCGAAGCGCTGCGCGCCGCAGGACAGATGGTCGTCATTGCTGAGCAAAATCGCGAACTGGTGGAGCAGTTGCGCAAGCAGGGCTTGCACGCGGTAGCCGGAGACGCTTCCGATCCTGCGGTATTGATACAGGCCCATGTCGCCAGGGCGCGCATGCTGGTCATCAGCTTGCCGGACAGCTTTCACGCGCGGCAAATGATAGAGATCGCGCTGACCCTGAATCCCGGCATAGAAACGGTGGTCAGGACCGCGAGCGAGGAAGAGGCGGCCTTGTTGCAGAAAGACCGCGCGGACAAGGTGTTTGTTGGCAAAACTGAACTGGCACTGAATATGACCAGCTATATATTGTCAAAAAATCCAGCAAAAGAGCCAGCGAACAAGCGCGGCCACTGATATCTGCCTTTGCCGCTATTGGCCCGTGCAACATAGCGGCAAATATGTCCTTGTGCTGTCATATCTCTGTGGCAAAATATAAGCGCCTTACGTGGCGCACAACTCTTCTGCCCTATTCGTCGCATATGTCCATTTCAACAAGCATGCTTAAGACTCGTTTTATTTTCATGCTGACGATGTTTGTGATGATGCAGGCCGCTCTTTTCAGTGCCGCGGCGACTGCCGCGCCGAGCGGCCCGGATTGTTCCCGCGCGCTGACACTGGGCCTGCACGATCATGGCCTGCTGTATTCGGCCAGGACAGGAACGGGCATAGACAAGGAAGTCGCGGACGAACTGGCCAGGCGTAGCGGATGCAAGATTAATATGAGCCTGATGCCGCGCGCCAGGATATGGCAGCTGATAGAGTCCGGCGCGCTGGATTTCAGCTTGTCCGGCATTGCCAATGAAGAGCGCGACAAATTTGCCAGCTTTGCCTGGTATTTTTCCAATAAGTATTATCTGCTGGTGCGCAAAGACTGCAAAGTCAGGCAACTGTCGGATTTCGAGGGCGACGGCAAATTGCGGCTGGGCGTGATCCGGGCTTTTCGCTATAGCAGGAATGCCAACCGCCTGGTGGATGCATTGAACGTAGAACAGCGCGTCACCTACGCCTCCAGCCTGGACCCCCTGTACAAGGTGCTCAGCAGTAATCGCATCCAGGGCATGATCATAGAGCCGTTCGATTATTCGCAGGTATCGAATACCTCGATCCGGGACTTTACGACCATTATCGAGACACGGGATCCAGCCATCCCACACGGACTGATCATGTCCAACAAGGCGCTGCCTTTGAAAGAGCGCGAAAAATGGCGAAACCTGGTGGCAGAAATGCGCGCCGACGGCACGATGCTGCGCATCTTTCAAAAATATTTCGATCCTGAGTTGGCGCGCTCCATGGTGAATTTCTGAACATGGGCTTGCATCGTTTGCGTCAATACGGACTGGTGCTGCTGGTCTTGAGCGTATCGCTAGCCGTCAGTTTCCTGGCATGGCAGCACGAAAAGAATAATGCAGTGCTGGATTTGCATGTGTCGCTGGATTTCAATGTGCGCGACGTCAGCAGCCGCATTGAGCAGAGGATGGCCGCCTATGAGCAGGTGTTGCATGGCGCGCAGGGCCTGTATGCGGTGTCCGGCGACATCAGGCGCGAGGATTTTGCGACCTATGTCAATGCGCTGCAGCTGGGCGCGGACTATGCAGGGATGGGCGGCATAGGCGTAGCGACGATAGTGCCCGCGTCGCAAAAGGATAACCATATTCTGCAGATGCGCCAGGCGGGATTTGCCGGCTACGACATCAAAGCCGAAGGCTTGCATGCGATGTATGTGCCGGTGTTGCAACTGGAGCCCTTCGTCGGCCGCAATCTGGCGACGCTGGGGCTGGACCTGTATTCCGATGCGCGCCAGCGCGCGGCGATGGATAGGGCGCGGGATTCCGGCAATGCGGCAATATCATCCAAACTGGTGCTGGCGGCAGAAAAAAACCGGGCAGGCGACGCCGACACCGCAGAATTCCTGATGTATCTTCCCATCTATGCGGCGGGGACCGCCAGCGATACTCCTGCCGCCAGGCTGACCAATATCCGGGGCTGGGTTTTTGCGCCATTCCGTGTCAAGGATATGATGGCCAGCCTGTACGGGGAGAGCCAAGCCGCCACCGACGTCCGGATTTATGACGGTGTCGATACCGGCGCAGACAGCTTGATGTACGATTCGGCGCCGCACAGCCGCGCCAAGCCCGGATCAAAAGACGCATCCAGCCGGGATACGCAGCGCATCGTCGCAACCGAGTACATTACCAATGGCGGCCATACCTGGACTATCGTCATCGGCACCTTGCCGGGATATGATGAGCAGGTGGGCAAAGATAAGTCCAGGCTGATCGCCGCGACTGGGGTGGTGCTGAGCCTGTTGCTGACTATGCTGACCTGGCAATTGGCGACGGGCAGGGAACGCGCGCTGGCATTGGCCAGGGACATGACCAGGGAGCTGCGCGCCAGCGAAGCCCGCTTCCGTTACCTGGCCCAGTACGATGAGCTGACCGGCTTGCCCAACCGGGCGATGTTCAAGGATCGGCTGCACCATGCCATATTGCAGGCCAAACGCGACAAGACCCGGCTGGCGCTGATGTACCTGGACCTTGACAATTTCAAGCCCGTCAACGACAGCCTGGGGCATCACGTCGGCGACATGCTGCTGAGCGCGGTCGCGGAAAGGATGCTGGCCTGCGTGCGCGAATCCGATACGGTGGCCCGCATAGGCGGCGACGAGTTTGTCGTGTTATTGCCTGTCATAGAGCACGAGCAGGATGCGCTGCTGGTGGCGGAAAAAATTCGCCACGCCTTGAATCAGCCGTTCGAGGTCGCCGGCGGGCATGTGCTTGAGGTCTCTTCCAGCACCGGCGTCGTGCTGTATCCCGAGCATGGCATGGATGAAGTCGCCTTATCCAGGAATGCCGACAATGCGATGTACAAGGCCAAGGAGCTGGGGCGCAATATGGTCAGGCTGTACCAGCCTCCCTGATCTGTCTTTCCCGTCGAGCGAATGCACCGCTGCTCAGGCGTGTGTTCCTAAAGAGTGCTGCAGCCGCTGCACCAGCTCCAGCAGGCGCGGCCTTACTTCAGTCAGCAAAAATTGCGGCGTCAAATTGAATGCAGGGCCGCCGCAATTGATGGACACCGGCGCCATGCCCTTGCCCGGCTTGAAGGCGACGGCGATGGCGTTCACGTCTTTCTGCCAATTGCCGAAAGAGGTGCAGCAGGCCAGGTCCCGATATTCTTGCAGCGATTGCAGTATGCCGGCGCGTGTTTCTTCCCAGGCAGCCTGGTCTGCGGCACGGATATTATTCATCAGTTGTTCGCGCTCGGCAGCTTCCAGTTCTGCCAGATAGGCCCGGCCCATGGCGGTCGTTGCCAGCGGGATGCGCGAACCGACGTCCAGGCTCAGGGTCAGGGCCGTCTGGCTGCGGCAGTTTTCCACATAGATCATGCTCAGCCTGTCATGCATGCCCAGCGATACCATGCCCTGTGAAAATTCGGCAAGTTCCAGCATCAGCGGTCGTGCCAACTGGCGCACGTCCATCCTGGCCAGCATTGCGCTGCCGAGCGCCAGCGAGGCTGAGCCCAGGCGATATTTGGTGCGATGCTCCACGTAGTCCAGATAGCCCAGCTTGGTCAGCGTATAGGTCAGTCGCGAAACCGTCGATTTAGGCAGCCTGCTTCGTTCGGCCAATTCCTGATTGCCCAGCAGCCTGTCGCCGGAGCGAAAACAGGCGAGGATATCCAGGCCGCGCGCCAGTGCGGTCACAAAATGCCGGTCTTCCTTGGCCTTGGGCGCATTGCCGCCCGCGGCTCCCGCCGGTTTTTCATCCATCTCTTTTGCTTCTGTTTGCATATGACCCGTGATTAAGTTCTTGGCTTGACATAGCTTATCAGAGCAAATAGAGTTTATCTATATTTTTGGAATTGAATTCTGCATTGCAGAATTTTTAAGGCGAAGCGAGATCACGACCGCAGTGGCCGGCCGATGCCCGGCCAAGCGCTGCGCTAAAGACGAGGACGTATGAATCTTAATTTCACACCTGAAGAAAATGCGTTCAGGCAGCAGGTCAGGGAGTTTGTCGCAAGCTCATTGCCCGCCGATATCCAGTACAAAGTGGTCAATGGCCTGATCCTGGAAAGGGATGACTATGTGCGCTGGCAGGCGGCGCTGCACGCGCGGGGCTGGGGCGGCTCTTCGTGGGCCGCCGAATTTGGCGGCCCAGGCTGGTCTGCGGTGCAGAAATATATTTTTGAAGAAGAATGCGCCGCTGCCGGCGCGCCGCGCATCATCCCCTTCGGCGTGAAGATGGTGGCGCCGGTGATCATGGCGTTTGGATCGCCGGCGCAGCAGCAGCGTTTTTTGCCGCACATCCTGTCCGGACGGGAATGGTGGTGCCAGGGTTATTCCGAGCCCGGCGCGGGCTCCGACCTGGCTTCGGTAAAAACCGCTGCGGTGCGGGACGGCGACAGCTACATCGTCAACGGGCAAAAGACCTGGACCACCCAGGCCCAGTATGCCGACTGGATATTTTGCCTGGTGCGTACCGATACCGAAGTAAAACCGCAGCGCGGCATCTCGTTTTTGCTGATAGACATGAAGTCGCCGGGGGTCACGGTGCGCCCCATCATCACGATGGATGGCGCACATGAAGTGAATGAAGTCTGGCTGGAGAATGTGCGGGTACCGGCGGAAAACCTGGTCGGGCAGGAAAACCAGGGCTGGACCTATGCCAAATTCCTGCTCGGCCATGAGCGCACCAATATCGCCGGCATAGGCATCGCGAAGCGCGAGCTGGCAAGGCTGAAACGCATCGCCGCGCTGGAGATGAAAAACGGCAAGCCGCTGATCAAGGATGCAGTATTTTCTGCGCGCATAGCGCAGATAGAAATCGACCTGCTGGCGCTCGAAATTACCAATCTGCGCGTGCTGTCGGCGGAAGAGCAGCAGCGCGCGCCCGGCCCGGAAGCCTCCATCCTGAAAATCAAGGGCACGGAAATACAGCAGGCGATTACCGAGTTGCTGACGCAGGCCGTGGGCATCTATGCGCTGCCCTTGCGGCGCGAGGCAATGGCCGCCGGCTATCAGGGCGAGGCGGCAGGTCCTTTCTATGCGACGCCGCTGGCGGCAAATTATCTGAATATGCGCAAACTGTCCATCTACGGCGGTTCGAACGAGATACAAAAAAATATCATCGCCCAGATGATACTTGGGCTTTAGCCTGACAGGCCGATACGGAGCAGATATGGATTTCAGTTTCAGTGAAGAACAGCAAATGCTGCTGGATACTACCCGGCGCTTCATCGCGAAGGAATACAGCTTCGAGGCGCGCCGGGGCTTCCGGCGGCAGGCGGACGGTTTTAGCCGGGACATCTGGCAGGGCTTTGCCGATCTCGGCCTGTTGGCGATCAACATCCCTGAACAACATGGCGGACTGGGCGGCGGTGCGCTGGAGACCATGCTGGTGATGTCGGCCCTGGGGGAGGGGCTGGTGCTGGAGCCCTATCTGGCCAGCGCGGTATTGGCCAGCAAGGCTGTAACGGCGCTCGGCAATCCGCGGCAATGCGCGGCCCTATTGCCGGCACTGGCGAGCGGCGAGCAGATTGCAGTGCTGGCGCACGACGAACCTGCTACCCGCTACGACTGGAAGGCCGTGGCAACGCGGGCATGGCCGCTGGGCGACGGCTATGTCTTGACCGGGCATAAGAGCGTACTGCCGCACGGGACGTCGGCAGACATCTTGCTGGTGACGGCAAGACTGGCGGCGGCCGGGCAGCCGGGAGCGCTGGCGGTATTCGCGGTGGCGCGCAATACACCGGGCTTGCGCCTGCTGCCATATACGACCGTTGACGGAATCCCCGCGTGCGAGTTGTGGCTGGACCAGGCATTTGTGCCGGCTGCCGCGATGCTGGACGCGGCCGACGATGCAGAGCCGGCACTAAGCCTGGTACTGGACGCCGGGCTGGCGGCGGTCTGCGCAGAGGCGGTGGGCGCCCTGGATAAATTGCTGGCGGCAACCATACAATACGCAAAGGACCGCAAGCAATTCGGCACGCCGATCGCGAAGTTCCAGGCTTTGCAGCACCGGATGGCCGACATGGTGTTGCACATCGAGCAGGCGCGTTCTATGTCTTACCTGGCGGTGGTGCGCAGCGAAGACAAGGATGCCGCAACACGCAGCGCGGCGATGTCGGCGGCCAAGGTGGTGATAGGCCAGGCCTGCCGTTTTGTCGGCCAGCAGGCGGTCCAGCTGCATGGCGGCATGGGCGTCACCGATGAGCTGGATGTCAGCCACTACTTTAAGCGCCTGATGGCGATAGAGCTGCAATTCGGCAGTACCGATTATCATCTTGAACAGTTTGCCGGGCAGCTTGCCTGAGCCGGCTCACATGTCGCCGAATACCTGCTGCTGCAAGACCGCGTAGCCTGGATGCCGCTGTAGGGCCGCATTGGCCGGATCATGCGGCAACACCGGCAGCAAACCGCAATGCGCTTCACATGCGCGCTGCGCCAGCTGCATAGCCTGGTCATCCTGGTTCAGCGCCAGCAGTGTTGCGACATGCATCGCATTGGTGCAGGCGTTGTCGCTGCTGCAGGTGGTGCAGGTTTCTACGATCTGCATGGCCTCGTCCCGCTGTCCGTTCCTGGCCAACGCATAAGACAGGATGGACGGCGCCAGCGACAGCGCCGACGGCGATAACACCAGTTTCCACGCGGTGTCTACCAGTTCCGCTTGCGGTTGCAAGAATGCGCGAAAGGCGGTCAGGTAGAGCTCGGTCATCTCGTTACCCGGCGACAGGTCCCAGGCCGCTTGCGCCTCCCGTAAAGCCTGGTCCGGCGCGCCGGCGAGCGCAAGCGCCCTGGCCGGCCGTGCTGCTGGGTGCACTGTGGAATTGTAAGAAAGAAAACGGTGGCCAGGGAACCGGCCGCCGCCGTTGTCAATTCAGCCAGATGCAGACGGCTGCAACCGTATCAGCGGCGAGGCAGGGTTGGCCGCATTCGCCGATGGGATCTTGCCTCTCGAAAAGCTTCAAAATGCCCTACAATAACGGCTTGATTTCATTGCTAGGACTTACCATGGCCGTCAACTCCCCCCTTCCCGTTGCTTCAGAATTGAAACCTGTCGCCGGCATCCAGCTCGGTTTTGCCGAGGCAGGCATCAAGAAGCCTAACCGCAAGGATGTGCTGGTGATGGCTTTGGCGCCTACCGCAACGGTGTCCGGCGTATTCACCACCAACCGGTTTTGCGCTGCGCCGGTACAGGTGTGCAAGGCCCACCTGGAGGCTTTGCGTATTTCCAGCGCGCCGATACGCGCGCTGGTCGTGAATACCGGGAATGCCAATGCCGGCACCGGCGATGCCGGCCTGGCGGCAGCCAATGCGACCTGCGTGGCGCTGGCGGAGTTGCTGGGGTGCGAAGCTTCGCAGATACTGCCGTTTTCTACCGGCGTGATCCTGGAGCCTTTGCCGGTGGACAGGCTGACCGCCGGTCTGCCCAAGGCCATCGCCAACCTGAAGGAAGATAACTGGTATCTGGCGGCGGAGTCCATCATGACCACCGACACCCAGCCCAAGGCAGCGTCGTCCAGCGTCGTCATCAATGGCAAATCCGTCACAATGACCGGGATCAGCAAAGGCGCGGGCATGATCAAGCCGAATATGGCGACCATGCTGGGCTACCTGGCGCTGGATGCGAAAGTCGCGCAGCCGGTGCTGGACCATCTGGTCAAACAGGCTGCGGACAAGTCTTTCAACTGCATCACGATAGACGGCGACACATCCACCAATGACTCTTTCATGCTGATTGCCACCGGCGCGTCGGATCTGGAGGTAAATGACATAGACAGCCCCGAATATGCGGCGCTGGCAAACGCCGTCATCGCCTTGTCGCAGAAACTGGCGCAAATGATCATCCGTGACGGCGAGGGCGCGACCAAGTTCATGACCATTACCGTGGAGGACGGGCTGGACGTCGAAGAGTGCCGCAAGATCGCGTATTCCATCGCCCATTCGCCGTTGGTCAAGACGGCCTTCTTCGCATCCGACCCCAATCTGGGCCGCATCCTGGCCGCGATCGGCTATGCCGGCGTGAATGACCTGGACGTCAGCCGGCTGAACTTGTACCTGGACGACGTCTGGGTGGCGAAGAACGGCGGCCGCAACCCCGATTACCGCGAAGAAGACGGCCAGCGCGTGATGCAACAGAGCGAGATCACGATACGCGTCAAGCTGGCGCGCGGCAATGCGGAAGCGACCGTATGGACGTGCGACCTGTCGCACGACTATGTGTCGATCAATGCCGACTATCGCTCCTAAGAGATTGTCTTAACTGCATTAATTTACCTTGATCCCATGACGCAACTAGACCAGTTTTTATCCCGGGCAGAATTATTGCTGACACGCCTGGAGGCCATACTGCCGGCGGCACATCGGGCTCCGGATTGGCAGGCCGCGACGGCGTTTCGTTGGCGCAAGCGCGGCGGCCAGGCTTATTTGCAGCCTGTCCGGCACGCGTCGGCGATTTCGCTGGATGACTTGCACAATATCTCCACGCAGAAAAAGCAGATAGAGCAAAACACCTTGCAGTTTGTGCATCAGAAGCCTGCCAATAATGTTTTGCTGACCGGCGCGCGTGGTACCGGCAAGTCTTCATTGATCAAGGCTTGCCTGAACCGCTACGCGGATCAGGGTTTGCGCCTGATCGAAGTGGATAAAAGCGATCTGGCGGATTTGCCGGATATTGTGGATCTGGTGGCGGAGCGTCCCGAGCGGTTTGTCATTTTCTGCGATGACTTGTCTTTCGAGGAGGGCGAGGCCGGGTACAAGGCGTTGAAAGTGGCGCTGGATGGCAGCATTGCCGCGCAATCCGATAATGTGCTGATTTATGCAACGTCCAATCGGCGCCATTTGCTGCCGGAAAAAATGTCCGACAACGCCAGTTACAAGCACGGCGATGACGGCGACCTGCATCCGGGCGAGACGGTGGAAGAGAAGATCTCGCTGTCGGAACGCTTTGGACTATGGGTGTCGTTTTATCCTTTCAAGCAGGACGATTATCTGGACATCGTAGCGCACTGGCTGCATGTGATGGGTTGCGATGCCGGGCAAATAGACGCCGCACGCGCGGACGCGCTGCGCTGGGCTCTACAACGCGGTTCGCGCTCGGGCCGGGTGGCCTGGCAATTTGCCAAAGACCATGCGGGCAAACTGGAGGAAGCCTAGATTTAATACAAAAGTACCCACCGCGGGAGGCGCCTGCCTCCTTGTCCTGAATAAACACTCTCCTGTCTCATGTCCCCAAAACCTATCGATGTTGCAGTTGGCATCCTGCTCAAGCCGAATGGCGATGTATTGCTGGGACAACGTCCCGCCGGCAAACCCTATGAGGGTTATTGGGAGTTTCCTGGCGGGAAGGTTGAGCCGGGAGAGGCGATACTGGACGCACTGAAGCGCGAATTCCTGGAAGAGCTGGGCATAGTCGTGCTGTCCGCTGAGCCCTGGTGCTGCATAGAGCATGTTTACCCGCATGCGCATGTGCACCTGCATTTCTATATCAGCCGGGAATGGCAGGGTGAACCGCAAAGCCTGGAAGGGCAGGCCTTTGCCTGGCAAGGAGGCGTAGGGCTGGCGCCCTTGCTGCCGGCGACCATCCCTTTGCTGGAATGGCTGGATAAATTGCGCGCCCATCAGCGCCAAGGCAACTGAGCCTTTGGCCCATTCACCTCCGCAGGCAGCGTACCGCATAAAATTGTATCAATTTCTTTACATCGTAAATAAATCAATACAGTGTTTGATTTTGACTACACCATAGAAGCTATACTCTAGTTTGGCACGAAGTCCTTAAATCGCTGTATTGAAAACAATACAGATGGGTTTGCAAAATTCCGATGAAAATTTCCTAAGCGCTTGAATTCCTTCAATAAAATTTTGTGGCACGGGCTTTGCTATAACAAAAACCAAAATACCGGAAATGTAAATCCGAAAAATTGCAGAGTCGATAAGTTAGTGTGATTCAAAACGGAGAAGCTTAGATGCAGCAGCCAGCAGGACGCGCGGGGGCAATACTCACGATAGATCTGAATGCAGTCCGCAACAATTACCGTTTGTTGCGCAGTAAATTGAACTCCGCGCAATGCGGAGCTGCAGTCAAGGCTGATTCTTATGGCCTGGGTGCGACGCGGATTTCGGAAGTGCTGTTTGAAGAAGGCTGCCGGCATTTTTTTGTCGCTCATCTGGACGAGGCCATTGCATTGCGGCCGCATTTGCCGGCGTCTGCCGCCATTTATGTCATGCATGGTTCACCGATAGGCTACGAGCCTGAATTTCTTGAGCATGCCTGCATCCCGGTACTGAACAGCAGCCAGCAGGTTTTGGCGTGGCGTGAACTGGCACAGCAAAGGCAACAGGCCTTGCCCGCCATTATCCAGCTCGATACCGGCATGTCGCGCATGGGGATGTCGCAGACGGAAGTGCAGGCATGGCTGGCGGACCCCGATTTTATCGACGGCATTGATTTGCAATACCTGATGAGTCATCTGGCTTGCGCCGAAGACCAGCAAAGCCCGATGAACCGGCAGCAATTACAGAATTTCCAGGCGCTGCGCCAGCAATTGCCGCCTTGCCGCGCTACGCTGGCTAATTCCTCCGGCATTTTCCTCGGCCCTGATTTTCAATTTGACCTGGTTCGGCCAGGGGCTGCATTGTATGGCCTGACGCCGGTGGCCGGCGAAGCCAACCCTATGCAGGCAGTTGCCCATCTGCAAGGGAAAATCATACAAACCCGCGAGATCGCCGCCGGCACAGGGGTGGGCTACAGCCTGACTTACCGCAGCACTCAGATGCGCCGGATCGCCACCGTAGCGGTCGGCTATGCAGACGGCTGGCTGCGCAGCCTTAGCAACCGCGGCATCGTATGGATCGGAGACAAGGCGGTGCCCATGGTTGGCAATGTCTCCATGGACACAATCACCCTGGACGTCAGCGAGGTGGCGCAGGAACTCCTTTATCCGGGAGCGCTGGTCGATCTGATTTCCACAAGAAATACCGCCGATCAGGTCGCAGAACGTGCCGGCACCATAGGCTATGAAATTTTAACCAGCCTGGGATTGCGTTATCAGCGCCACTACGTCGATGTGGCCGCGAATAAATAATAAGCTACTGGTCGTGCAAATCAACTTAAATAAAGTCAGGCAATTGGGGGGGTACGAATGAAGGTATTGATTTTAGGAGCAGGCGTCATAGGCACTGCGTCGGCTTATTATCTGGCCAAGGCCGGACATGAAGTCACGGTTTTGGAGCGGCAAGCCGCGGCCGGACTGGAAACCAGCTATGGCAATGCCGGCGAAGTGTCGCCGGGGTATTCGGCGCCGTGGGCCGGCCCAGGGGTGCCGCTAAAGGCGATCAAATGGCTGATGATGAAACACAGCCCGCTGGCAATCCGTCCCAGCCTGGACCCGCATATGTGGCGCTGGGTGACCCAGATGCTGATGAACTGCACTACCAAGCGCTATGAGATCAACAAGGGCCGCATGCTGCGCCTGGCCGAATACAGCCGGGATTGCCTGCAGCAATTGCGTGCCGATACCGGCATCCATTACGATGAACGCACCCAGGGCACGATGCAATTGTTCCGCAACCAGCAGCAGCTGGACGGGTCGGCAACCGATACCGATATTTTGCGGCGCTATGACGTGCCTTACGAAGTACTGGACAAGGCCGGCTGCCTGGCGATAGAGCCGGCGCTGGCGAACGTACAGGAAAAATTT